>NC_014926.1:755000-1055000 GCF_000185805.1 Thermovibrio ammonificans HB-1 | reverse complement strand
GACCCCTTCGACGGCGCCTACCCTTCCGGAGTTGCCGTTATGGTTCAGAACCTGCTTATAATGTCGGAGCTTTTGGGCTTAAATGAGTTTAAAAAAGTTGCCGAAAACGTTCTGAGGAGTTACTCAGAGGCCGTTAACAGGTATCCTTCCGGAGTTGTCTCCCTGGTGGAGGCCGTTTTAATGGAAGGCGGTGAGCTCTCCGTTGTTGAGTCGGCCTCCCAAGAGGCTCTCGGGAAGCTCTTGAAGGAGTTCAGGCCTTACAGGTTCTTCAGGTTAAACCCGGAAGTTGAAGGGGTAAAGGTGTGTGAGCGGGGAGTCTGCAGAGAGATAAAGTAGGGGGCCCCTGCCCCCTACTATTAGTAAACGGTGATTTCGCCGTTTACAAGTCTCTTCCAAATCTCCTTCATCTGGGCAAGGTGCTCTTTAACTATCTCTTCTACCTTCCCCTGGAAGGCTTGGGCGGGCTCTTGGCTTCTAACCTTAACGTCTACGGCAAGGGGTTGGTTAACGGGCTTACCTATCTGGCTTACCATGTAAACGTAGGCCTCTTCGATTCCCTCTATTTCAGATACTACGCCCTTTGCTATTTCGTTTGCGGTTATGTTGTAGAGCTTCCCCACGTGGGTTATCGGGTTCTTTCCGGCTGCCGCCTCCAGGCTCATAGGCCTGTAGGGAGTGATAAGGCCGTTGACCCTGTTGCCCCTTCCCACTTCTCCGTCGTCTCCGGCCTCGGCGCTCGTGCCGGTAACCGTTATGTACACGTTTCCACTCTCAAGGTCGTCGCCTGTGTTAACCTCTACTTCCACTTCCCTGTTTGTGAACTGCTTGGCAACCTCGAGGGCTATTTTCCTTACGTTCTCCCTCTTCTGGGCGTAGTCCTCAACGTCTTTCACGAATCTATCCACAAAGGCGCAGGCGATTGTTATCTTCATCTTCTCGCCTACCCTAACGCCCATTACCTTAACGTCTTCGCCGATTTCGGGGTGTTTCTCCTTTATCTCCTTAGAGTTGAGCTTCTTCTCCACGTTGAACACCACGCTCTCAAGGTCGTCAAAGGGAGCGTAGCCTACGCCGAAGGAGGTGTCGTTTGAGAGGGGAACGCCCTCTTTAAGCTGCCTCATGTAGATGTCTACAAGGTCTACAGAGCCGGGCCTTATGTAGGTGTGTATTCTCACGTGCCTGTCCGGGTCTATTGCGTGGATGTTCTCCCTCAGCCACTCCTTGGCACTCTCAACGGCTATTTCATCAACGGGTATCTTTACCCCTTTGTACTCTTTAATTGCCCTGCCGGAGAGGAATATCTCAATGGGCTCTGTTACCTCTCCTCCTCCGAATCTCGGGAGTGCGCTTCCCCCAACCAAGAGGTTCTTATCTACGTTGTGGTGGAGAACAAAGCCGAACTTCTCGTAGTAGAACTTACACAGCTCGGCAGAGAGCTTCTCGGCCAGCGCATCGCATATGGTATCTGGGTGCCCCAGCCCTTTCCTCTCAACGATTTCAATCTCCTGCTCCCAAACGGGCTGGGTATCCAGAGGAGTTACTCTAACGTTCATTTACCGGTCCTCCCTATAACAAGTTTAGGTAGGCAAAATATATCAGAAATTCACACTGAGAGAAGCTCTCTCACCTTCTCTATTACGGCTTCCGGTTTTAGCTCCTTCATACACCTAAAGTGCCCCTCGGGGCAGCGCTTTCCCCCGTGGATACCGCAGGGCCTGCAGGGGAGCTCCAGCTCCACCCAGTTTCCCCTGCCGTATGGGAAAAAGCCGAAGGCCGGAACTGTTGGGCCGTAAACTTCAACAACCGGCGTTTTCACAGAAACGGCAACGTGGACCGGCGACGAGTCGTTGGAGACCACCACTTTCGCTCCCTTAACTACCGCGAAAAACTCCTTGAGGTCTGTTCTGCCGCACAGGTTAACACCCCCCTCCATAAAAGAGAAGCACCTGTTGCAGTAGGTACTGTCCCCCTTGCCTCCCACAAGAACCGGGGTTATTCCCCTTTTTAACAGGAAGTTGGCAACCTCTGCGTAGTATTCCGGCAGCCACGCCTTTGTCGGCCAAACCGAGCCCGGGGCCAAAACCGCATAAGGAGTTTTAAGGGAGAACTTGCCCTTTACCCTCTCTACCTCCTCTTGGCTCACGGGGAGCTCCGGCTCTTTGTCGTAGGTAACCTCTACCTCCTGCTCTAACGGCTCCAGTAACCTTAACTGCCTGTCGATTTCGTGGAGTCCCTCTTTGAACTCATGTTTTACCCGGTCTGTGTAGAGAAACGAAAAGCCGGCCTTGTCGTACCCTATACGCCTTTTGGCTCCCGAGAGGAACAGTATCAGGCTTGTCCTGTGGGACCTGTGGGGAGATACTGCCAGTGTGTACTTTTCTCTTCGTAGCTCCTGGGCAAACTTCCAAATGCCTCTTTTATCAAACGGAATCACCCTATCTACCGGCCAGAAACCCTCAAAAACGGTTTCTAACCCCTTTCTTACAACCAGGTGGAGCTCTCCAGACGGGAACGTCCTTTTCAGAGACTTTAGAAGGGGTGCTGTGAGTATCAGGTCTCCTAAGAAGGCGGTTTGAAATACGACGATTTTCTCCATTTGGAAGCTCTCCGGAGGGGTTTAATCCGGAATTTTAACTCGGAGGGGATGTGAGCTGAGGTGGGTGGTCGGGGCGGGGGGATTTGAACCCCCGACCTCTTGGTCCCGAACCAAGCGCGCTGACCAGGCTGCGCCACGCCCCGTTCCTGCGCCAATAAAGTTAGCCGTTCTTATGGAAAATTTCAAGCCCTTAGCCTCTTTCCCCATTAATACCCGCAGGAAAAATGTCCCGAGGGAGCTTTTTAAGGAGCTTGAGACTACGACTTACAAAATCCTCATTCTCTCCCTTCTCTTTGGGATGACCCACGTAAAGGAAAAAGAGGAGCAGAAGCTCTTTTTTGACCACGACTTTGATGCCACCTTTGAGGAAGCCGTGGAGTTTATGAAGGAAAAGCTCTCCCTGAAGCCGGAGGAGTTTTACGAGCTTGACGCAAAGGCCCGCTTCCGCGCTTTTACCGTTGCAAAGCTCACGGGGCTTGGCGCAATAGAAAGGGTGAAAGAGAAACTCCTTAAAGCCATAGAAGAAGGGAAAACCCTCAAGGAATGGATAGAGGAGCTTGGAGAGGACGGAATATTGAAGGCCGTGGGCTTTCACCAGTCCAACCCCTGGTATCTTGAAACCGTGTTCCGCACTAACATTTCAACTGCCTACAATGCAGGCAGGTTTATGCAGTTTGCCCGCTCCAAAGACAAAATCAAGTACCTTGAATACGTTGCAATAGACGACGGAAGGACCACGCCAATATGCAAAAGGCTTGACGGAACGAAACTTCCTCCCGACGACCCCTTCTGGGCAACCTACACCCCTCCTAACCACTTTAACTGCCGCTCAACTGTGAGGGCCATCTTTAAAGGCTCAAACGAGGCCGGGAAAGTTAGAAAGAGAGCTCCCCGGGATTTGCCGGAGCTCCCGGAAGGTTTCAGGAGCTCCCCTCTTAGTAGCTGGTGGAAACTAATAGACTCTATGGCAAGGAGGGTCGTAAAATACGGGCTTAAAGATGAAATCTTAGAGAAAGCCAAAAAACTCTGTCAGAAAAACCTTTCAGATGACTGGTGTGAGGAGTATAAGGAAGTGGAAAGATACTTACGGGATGCCGAGGAAATTGTAGAGAAACAGCAAAAGGCAGAAAAAGAATTCCTTAAAGTTCTTAAAGAGTTTGACGTTGAAAAGCCAGAAGAGTCATTTAAGAAGTTGTGGGTGAGCGAGAGGACCTATCAAAATCACCTTAGAGACCGCCTTGATGAAGGAGTTATTTCGGGCTGGAAAGATTACTTGGAAAAAACTCTTGAAACCCTTGCGCTCTATAGTGGAGTATATTACGAAGTATACAGTGAGTCTTGGGATAGAATACTTTACGATAGGAAGCGTCAGTGGATGGTTGTCTTGACAGAGAAGGGACGTATAATTTCAAGTATGAAGGTAAACGAAAAGTTGAAAGAGCTTTTTGACAGGCACATTCAGAAGGCGAAGAGGGATAAGCAAACCCTTGAAATTCATAGAGGAAAGACTAATGAGGAACTTAAGAGAGAAGCTGAGGGAGTCCTTAAGGCTTTACGAGGTAAGAAGTAGAAGGTTAACACCTGAAAGAATACTTAACGATTGGGGAATAGACTATCCGATAAATGAGGCAGCACTTTTTAGAGAACGTCTTGAGAAATATAAGGGTATGCTTACCGCGGAAGAGCTTGCTGTTTTAGAAGAAGCTGACAGGAGATTTCTTGAAACTTGGGAGAAAGTTAAAAATGTAGACCCTGAAGTTCCTTACAACAAAATAGCCAAAGCCTTTCTTGAAGATATTATAAAGTTAGCAAAAAACTCTTCTTCTAAACAACCTGTCAAAACCGCCTAATCTGGCCGGCCGAGGCCGGCTTTCCCATTTTTCTTCATCCTTTGAAATAAAACCCTTCTTTCGTTTCAAAATTTCTGCTATCCGAAACGAAAACCTGTCAATTCCTGCCACTTTTTTCTTTTGTCTGCTCTATCCTCAACTAAAAGAGAGCTGGAGGCGCAATTGAGGATAGAGCTTGCAAGGGCCGGCAACTGGAATGGCCAGGTTCTAATAAAAGAGGAATTAAGGTAGGTAGTTAGGAGTTTCAGAGGTAAAATCCCAGTTACTCAGGGTTATTTTAACGCTGATATGGGGGTCAGCTTTGAGGTAGATAAATAGGGAAAGAAATTAATCTCACTTGAAGAGCTGGGGTATGTTGGGAAACTGTGAGTGATTAGAGCCCACTTGTTCAGATAAAGCTTTAACAGGGCCTACGGAACGACGTTTTAGCGCAAGTTTAAATCCCACTTGTTCAGATAAAACCGGGGGAGGAGATGAACTTGCGTTCCCTATATGACGACGTTTAAATCCCACTTGTTCAGATAAAACGGCGACCTTGAGACCGTAAGGGAGTTCTTAAAGAAGAGGTTTAAATCCCACTTGTTCAGATAAAACCAACCTTTGGCCATATTCTCAAGTTAAAGAACTACAACACTTTCTCCATTATAACAAACCTCTGAGAAAGGGGTTAAGTGCAGCGGACCTCCATTAAGTTTATGATGATAATCTAATATAAACTCTAAGTGGATTGCGGCCCAAGCTACAAGCCCGGTTTTGAAGATTTTATGATGGAATGCAGTAGATTTTCTAAAAAGAAAATAAAAAGAGGGGCTAAAAGCCCCCCTTTAGGGTATGCGCAGTGAAGAGTTATTTATCGCTATCGCCCTTTTCTTCTTTCTTCTCCTCTTCTTCAGGCGTTTTGAGCTTCGCCTCTTTGGGTGGAAGTTCTTCCTTCTCTACTTTGAAGGTGAACTCACCCTTTTCTTTGTCGTAGTCTACCACTACTGTGTCGCCTTCTTTCACGCTGCCTTCGAGAATCTTAACCGAAAGCGGCGTTTCAACTTCCCTCTGGATGGTTCTCCTGAGGGGTCTTGCTCCGAACTCGGGAACGTAGCCCCTCTTGGCGAGCTCGCTCTTTGCGGCTTCTGTGAGTTTAACCTTAATGCCTCTCTCTTCGAGGCGTTTGTTGAGCTTGGCAATGAGGAGGTCAACGATTTTCTTAATCTCCTCTTCGGCAAGCGGATGGAAGATGATTATCTCGTCTATCCTGTTGAGGAACTCGGGCCTGAAGCGGCGCTTTAGTTCCTCCATTATCTGCTCTTTTATCTTGTCATAGTTCTTCTCGAACTCCTCTTTGGAGAGGTTCATAAGGTACTCGGAGCCTACGTTGCTGGTCATGATTATCACGGTGTTGCTGAAGTCTACCGTGCGTCCTTTTGCGTCTGTCAGGCGGCCGTCGTCGAGTATCTGGAGCAGGATGTTGAATACGTCCGGGTGAGCTTTCTCTATTTCGTCGAGGAGTATTACGGAGTAGGGCTTACGCCTTACAGCCTCGGTAAGCTGACCGCCCTCTTCGTAGCCTACGTAGCCCGGAGGTGCACCGATGAGCTTGGATACTGCGTGTTTCTCCATGTACTCGGACATGTCGAGCCTGATTATCGCGCTCTCGTCGCCGAAGAGGTACTCGGCCAGAGCTTTTGCAAGCTCGGTTTTACCTACACCTGTAGGTCCGAGGAAGAGGAAGCTACCCAGCGGCCTGTTGGGCGGCTGAAGGCCTGCCCTTGCACGCCTTATGGCTTCAGAGATGGCTTTTATGGCCCTTTCTTGGCCGATTACCCGTTTGTGGAGCTCCTCTTCCATTCTGAGGAGCTTCTTAATCTCTTCCTCTTGAAGTTTGGAAGCGGGAATACCGGTCATTTCGGAGATTACTTCTGCAACGTCTTCTGCTGTAACTACGGGAAGCTCCTCTCCTTTCTCTTTGGCCTTCTCGACTTTCTCCTCGAGCTCTTTTATGCGGGCCTCAATCTCTTTAATCTCCTTTTTGAGCTTCGCAGCCTTGTCGAATTCTTCAGCCTTAACGGCTTCGTCGAGCTCGGCCCTGAGGTTGTGGAGCTTCTCCTTCAGCTCTGCAAGCTCCGGAGAGCTGTATGTAGCCTCCAGTTTCTTCCTTGCACACGCTTCGTCGAGGACGTCTATTGCCTTGTCGGGTAGGTATCTGCCCTGTATGTACTTCTTGGAGAGTTTTACAGCGGCCTCTATGGCCTCGTCTGTAATCTTAACTTTGTGGTGCTCTTCGAGCTTGGGCCTGAGGCCTTTGAGCATGAGAATGGCCGTTTCTATATCGGGCTCGTCTACCCAAACGGGGGCAAAGCGCCTTTCGAGTGCAGGGTCTTTCTCTATGTACTTGCGGAACTCGTCGGTGGTTGTTGCACCGATTACCCTTATTTCACCCCTTGCAAGTGCCGGTTTCATGATGTTTGCTGCGTCCATAGAGCCTTCGGCTGCACCGGCACCCACTACGGTGTGGAGCTCGTCTATGAAGAGGATTATGTTGCCCTCTTCCTTAACTGCGTCGAGAACCTGCTTAAGGCGCTCTTCGAACTCGCCCCTGTACTTGGTTCCGGCAACGAGTGCCGCCATATCGAGGGCTACTATGCGCTTGTCTTTGAGGTTTTCGGGCACTTCGCCGTTTGCGATTTTCTGGGCAACACCCTCTACAATAGCGGTTTTACCTACACCTGCAGGACCAACGAGAACCGGGTTGTTCTTGGTCCTACGGGAGAGGATTTGGATTACCCTCTTTATCTCGGTTTCACGGTCGATAACGGGATCGAGCTTGCCCTCTTCAGCAAGGCCCGTAAGGTCTATACCGTACTTGCGAAGAACTTCCGGAAGCTGCTTGCCTGCAGCTTTTGCCTTTGCGCTGATGTCGCGGGATACTTTTGCCCTGCCTTCCCTGTACTTTTTAACGGCCTTAAGGGCGTCTTCCTTCTCCAGGCCGAGTTTAAGGAGAATCCTGTAGGCCATGCTCTCGGGAACTTCGTAGAAGCCGAGGAAAAGGTGTTCGAGGTCTACGCTGCGGGCCTTCATCTGACGGGCAATGTCGAAGGCGGCGTCGAGGACTTTTTTAAGTGTAGGGGTGATGTATATCTCTTCGTACCCTGCGTAGTGGGTAGAGGGAAGTCCTAAACGTCCTACCCTATCTACCTGCTCCCTTATGAACTTTTTGGCCCTTATGGGGTCGAAGCCTGCAAGCGTGAATATGTCGAGTATGGGAGAACCGGGCAGTTCTACCATTGCAAGTAAAAGGTGCTCTGTATCTACGTACCTTTCACCCAGCTGTTTGGCGATTTCTTGGGAAAGGAGTATTGCGTCCTTTGCTCTTCCACTTAAAACGTCCCAGATGTTCATC
This sequence comes from Thermovibrio ammonificans HB-1, assembly GCF_000185805.1. Taxonomy (NCBI): domain Bacteria; kingdom Pseudomonadati; phylum Aquificota; class Aquificia; order Desulfurobacteriales; family Desulfurobacteriaceae; genus Thermovibrio; species Thermovibrio ammonificans. The sequence continues at coordinate 1,047,163 of NC_014926.1, read as the reverse complement.
TCTCTCCTCCTCACTTACTTTTGTAGTATTTTGATTAGTTTATCACGATTTAGTTCATCAAAGTGGAGCTCTTGAAGCATTTCAACTATCGCTTTTAGTGCCTCTTCGTTGAGGCGTCTTGCCATCTCCTCGAAGAGGCGCTCTATGTCGTCTTCGAGCTTCAGAATGAGGCTCGTTCCGGCAACGTTTACGCCCCTCTCCCTTGTGAGGGCTACTATCCGCTTTATGCGGATTAGGTCGTTTTCGGAGTAGAGCCTGGTTTTCCCCTCGGTTCTTGAGGGACGAATGAGGCCTTCGTTTTCGTAGAACCTGAGGGTTTGGGGGTGAACCCCCGCTATTTTGGCCACTATGCTTATCATGTATACGGGTGTGTCCTTGTCAATCACCGCCCACTCCTCCTTTGGCTTGTGTATCAATTTAGGTTTGTTTAAGAGGAGTGTCAACTATCTTAAAATGTTTTTTTAAGTGGGCGGTGATTCTCCGTTAGTAGGGGAGCTCCTCCCAGTCAACGTTTTCCTTAATCCAGTTAACGTACTCGGGAATGCCCTCCTCTATCTGGGTTTGGGGGGTCCAGTTTAGGAGCTCTTTCGTGTGGGTGAGGTCGGCCTGGGTGAAGTTCTGGTAGAACTTGTAGGGGTTGTCGAAGTACTCAACTTCAACGTCGGTCCTGAGGGCTTTTTTTATGGTTTCAACCACTTCGTTGAAGCTTCTTGCGTTGCCGGTCCCCACGTTTACTATGCCGCTTTTCCCGCTTTCAAAGGCCTTGATGTTTGCCTCTACGCAGTCTTTTACGTAAACGAAGTCTCTCTTCTGCTCGCCCCACTTGAAGAGCCTGGGCCTTTTCCCCTTTAGTATCTGAACTGTGAGCTGGAGGACCATGCTGGCCATTTTGCCCTTGTGCTCTTCTCTGGGGCCGTAAACGTTGAAGTATCGCAGGCCTACTACCGGAACTGTTGGGTTCTCCTTCATGAACTTTCGGGCGTAGCGGTCCATGGCCAGTTTTGAGTAACCGTAGACGTTTTCGGGAAGCTCGCCTTTCCCCACAACCATCGGAGGTTCGGTGTTGCCGTAAACGGCACCGGAGGAGGCGTATACTACGGCCGAGCGGCTCTTTCTTGCGACCTCGAGCAGCTCTTTGAAGGCCTCGCAGTTGACCTCCATCATTCTTCGCTGGTCGGTTAGGGTTGTGTCTACTATGGCTCCCTGGTGGAAGATGACGTCGGGCTTCAGCTTCTCTATTTTCTGGATGGTTTTCTCTTCGGTGATTGAGCCGGTTATCACTTCGCCGTTGAAGGTGCGCAGGTTTTTGAAGTTGCCGCTTGAGAAGTCGTCTACGACGAATAGCTCCCAGTCCGGAAACCGTTTTTGGAGTTCTAAGATGAGGTTTGAGCCTATGAATCCGGCTCCTCCTGTTATGACCGCTCTCATTATCCCAGCTCCCCCTTAAGGTGTGCTTCGTAGCCCTTGCTCTTGAAGAACTCTTTCAGGGCGTTTCCGTACTCTTTGGCGAGCTTCCAGCTCCTAAAGGTTGCGTAGGTGGCCGCTTCCTCAAGCTCGTTGCCGTTAAAGCGGATAACGGATACTCCCCAGTCGAAGTCCCTGAGGTTTTCGTCTAAGTAGACCCTTTGGACGAAGATGTCGCAGATTTTCTGGCTCTCCCCGAGGTACTCTTGGAGCTCCTCGGGGGATTTTCCGAGAGCATCGGCCATCAGCTCCCTGAAAAACTCGTCTCCTACCACTTTGCCCTCCTACTTTTCAACGATGCTCTCTTTCACCTTCATTCCGAAGTGCCTTCCCGGCTCTTCTGTGTAAACGAGGACTTCATCGCCCTCTTTCAGCTCTACCACCGATATGGGTGTTCCGTCGGGCCTTGTCAGCCTGATGGTTTCTGCGTTTTGAAGGATTGCCGAAACTTTTTTGCCGTCTTTCGTTTCGGCCTCTATCAGGAGCATCGGCCTCTTTTCCACTTTTGCCCTTCCAACGTAGGCTATTCGGCCTTCTCCCTTGTGGTTGTATATCATCACCTCGTCACCGCTCTCTATTTCGGCAAGGTACTTAGTTTTCCCGCCGGGAACTTTAACGTACATGTGGACCGCTCCTGCGTTAACCCTGAAAGGCCTTGCGGCAACGTAGGGGTTCGACTCTGTTTCGGCGTGAACGAGGAACATCCCGGCAGAGGAGTTCCCTACGAGTGCCCCTTCTCCCCTTGTCATGTTTGAGCAGGTGTCTATGCAGACTCTGTCGCACATGCCTATGGGCTTTACCCTCTTTATCTTGGCGGTTTCGAGCTCTACTTTTTCTCCTGCGAGGGCTATGGCCTCTCCGGCCTCTTTTATCTGGTTTACCTCTTCGGTATCGAGAACAACGCCTTTAACGCCCTTTTCGAGGATTGTTATTGCCGTTTTTGCCTCTTCAGCGTTTCTTACCCATGCGTAAACTTCGTCCCCTTGGGCAAGGAGGTTTTCGAGGGGGATTATCGTCCAGTCGGTTGTTTTGACTATCACTTTTTTGCCCTGTTTGAGGAGCTTCGCCGCCCTCTCTTCGTCCTCTTTACCTTTTATCTCTACTATTACGAACTCCTCTCCCAGTTTGTAGTCGCCGTCGGGGGCTATTGTTTTTACCTTTGCAAGCCTTTTTACCTTTTTACTCTCGGGTTTTTCAAGGAGCAGTGCAGAAACGCCCGACTCAAGCGCCGCGGTTACCACTTTTTTGTTCTCGGGGTTTCTGATGAACACTATCAGCTCTTTCTTCTCCATTGTCTCCTCCTTTAGTAGTTTCTCGGTCCGAAAATGGCGGTTCCCACCCTGACGATTGTTGCCCCCTCTTCCACTGCAACGGGGAAGTCGTGGCTCATTCCCATTGAGAGCTCGGGGAGTTCAACCTTGAACTTTTCTTGAAGCTCGTCTCTCAGCCTGCGGAGCTCGGCAAAGTAGGGCCTGACCTTTTCGGGGTCTTCAAAGTAGGGGGGAACGGTCATGAGCCCTTTTAGTTTAAGGTTGGGAGAGTTTAAAACTTTTTCTGTTAAGCGGGGAAGCTCTTGTGGAAGGCAGCCGTGTTTGCTCTCCTCGGGCGAGAGCTTCACCTCTATGAGAACGGGCATCACCTTCCCCTCGCGGGAGAGGCGTTTTTGAAGCTCCTCAACGAGCCCTTCCCTGTCTACGCTCTCTATGCAGTCAAAGAGCTTCACAGCGTACTTTACCTTGTTGGTCTGGAGGTGGCCTATCATGTGCCACTGCGCTTTCAGGTCTGCCAGTTGGGGAATCTTCTCCCGGGCTTCCTGTACCCTGTTTTCGCCGAACAGCTTAACGCCGGCTTCGTAGGCCTCTTTTATCTCCTGAGGGGTTCTCGTTTTAGAGGCGGCAAGGAGCTTCACTTCCTCCGGCCTTCGGCCGGCCCGTAAGGCGGCCTCCTCTATCTGTTTTAAGACTTTCTCAACGTTTTCCCTAATCCCCATTGCCCTCTACCCTCTCGTAAACCTGGTCTGCGAAGAACCACAGGTCTTCGCTCAGGTTGGACTCCGAGTGGTCTATGAAGTCCCTCCAGTTTTTAAAGCCGTAGAGCCTGTAGAAGTGGTAGCTCGATGCAACAAACCCGCAGTTTTCGTAGCCTCCCGAGCCGTTGAACCTGTAGATGTCTAACTCAACAAACTTGTTCACGCCAAGACCGAAGAGCTCCTGGGTCAGGTTCTTCCAGAATATAAAGTTGGACCTCTTCAGAAAGAGGCGGGTTTTTCTGTCGTCTATGGGTTTTCCTTCTTTGGTGAAGAAGCGGTACTTGAGCTTTACGAAAACGCCCACTCCGTTTGGAGTTTTCACAATTCTGAGGTCTTCGTTCCTTACGGGCAGGGTTTTTACGTAGTAGCCGAGCCTGTCGGCAAGGGGCGAAGAGAACTTGGCGCTGTTGAATATATCTATGATTCGGTTGATTTCCTTCAGGAGAATCTCCCTATCTACCTCCCCTTTCAGCTGGGGAAACTCTATCGAGTTGTAAAACCGACCCTTGAAGAAGAATCTGCCGCTTGAGTCTTGAAGGAGCGCCGTTCCGGAGGGTACATCTCTGTTGCCTTCGGGCCCTTTTAAAGTGGCCTTAAAGTTAACAACCTCTATCGAAAAGGTGTCGGAAAATGGGGTGCAGCTGTTTTTGGGAACCCTGTAGAGCTTCCCCCCGAAGGCCACTTCGTAGTAATCTTCGGTTTCTCCGGCCACAACGCCGGTGGTTCCCTCCTTTACCGTTCCCAGGCTCTCGTTTAGCGTGCAGAGCTTCAATTCTATTGAGCCCGTTTTCAGCAGCTTCGGGAAGGAGAACTCTGTGTAGTCAACGCCGAACCACCCCTTCTCGCTCAGGCCCCAGAAGTTGAAGAGTGAGCTCAGCTCAAGGCTCTGGCCCGACTCCACCGTTTCGGTTAGCTCCCCGTTGGGGTAGCTCCGTAGCGAGAGCTGGTTGGTTAAAACGGTTGCGCTCCCGGCACTTGCAGCGTAGCTCGTTGCTGCGGTTAGGGCCAGTGCCAAAATAGCCTTTCTCATTCCTTCTCCCTTACTACGAACATGAGGGCTTCCGCTTCGGCGACCTTCTCGCCGGAGGTTTTCTCCATAACCGCCTTCGTTACCTTTGTCCTTCCCCGCTCCTTCTCTATCCAGGCTCTAACCTCTACCTCTTCTCCCACCAGAAGCGGCTTGTGGAACCTTACCGTGAGCCTTCCGGTGAGGAACCGCTCGTGGTAGGTCTGCAGGTAGGCCATGGCCTCGTCCAGCAGCAGGGTGATGATTCCGCCGTGGATAACGCCGTCGTAACCTTGGTAGTACTTGGGGAGTGAGAACCTTGCGTAAACGCCGTCGGGCCGCTTCTCAAACTTCAGGTGCATTCCCTTCGGGTTTTCGGGCCCGCAGACGAAACAGTAGTTGTCCCTTCGAAGCTCCCTGCCATCCATAGCAGCACAATTATAAACACTATAATCTGTAGAAAGGAGGGAGAAGATGAAGAACAAGGAGCTCGCTCAGATATTCGAAAAGTGGGCGGATATACTGGAGTTCATGGGAGACAACCCCTACCACGTTAGGGCTTACCGGAACGCGGCCCGGCTCATAAACGACCTCTCAGAGGATATAGAGGTCCTTGCAAGGGAGGGGAAGCTCTCCCAGCTTCCCGGCATAGGCCAGAGGCTCCAAGCGAAAATCCTTGAGTTCCTGAGAACCGGCAAGATTGAAGAGTTCGAGAAGCTCAAGCAGCAGGTTCCCGATACCATCTTCACCCTGCTGGACATTCCCGGGGTTGGTCCGAAAACGGTGAAGCTCCTTTACGAAGAGCTCGGCATAAGGAGCATAGAGGACCTCAAAAGGGCCATAGAAAGGGGAGAGCTCCTGAAGCTCCCCGGCTTCGGCCCGAAACGGGTGGAGAAAATAAAAAAGGGGATAGAGCTCCTTGAAAAGAGCGGCGGTCGGATACTCCTGGGCGTTGCCGTCTTTATAGCCGACAGGATAGTTAACCACCTGAAGGAGCACTCTGCCGTTGAGAGGATATCGGTCTGCGGCTCCACCCGCAGGATGAAGGAGACCGTTGGGGACATAGATATCCTCGCAAGCGGAAAGAACAACCTGGAGATAGTTGAGGCCTTTGTAAACCTGCCCAACGTAAAAGAGGTCCTCTGGAAGGGGCCGAAAAAGGCCACCGTAATAGTCGAAGAAGGGGAGCAGGTAGATTTAAGGGTGATAGAGCCCGACTCCTACGGAGCTGCCCTCCAGTACTTTACCGGCTCTAAGGCCCACAACATTCACCTGAGAACCATATGTCTGAAAATGGGCTACAAGCTCAACGAGTACGGCCTATTCAAGGGGGACAAGAGGATTGCGGGTCGAACCGAGGAGGAGATATACAGCGCCCTCGGAATGGATACCCCCCCTCCCGAGATAAGAGAGGATACCGGCGAGATAGAGGCGGCTCAGGAGCACCGCTTGCCCAAACTCGTCGGCTACAACGAAATCAGGGGAGACCTTCACCTCCACTCTACCTGGAGCGACGGAGCCTCTACCATAGAGGACTACGTTAAGAGGGCCCTTGAGATGGGCTACAGCTACATAGCCATATCCGACCATTCAAAGAGCCTCAGAGTTGCCGGCGGCCTTACCGAAGAGGAGCTTCTGAAGCGCAACTACGAAATAGACAAGCTGAACGAGCGCCTCGGAGGCAAAATTACAGTTCTCAAAGGTGCCGAGGTGGACATCCTCCCCGACGGCTCCTTAGACTACCCCGACGAGATACTTGTACAGCTCGACTTTGTAATTGCCGCCGTTCACTCCCGGTTTAACCAGGATAACACCGAGCGCATTCTGAAGGCAATAAACAACCCCTACGTTAACGCCATAGCCCACCCTACCGGCCGGATAATAGGCCAGAGGGAAGGCTACCCGCTGGATATCGAAAAGGTTATAAAGGCGGCGGCGGAAACGGGAACTGCCCTCGAGGTTAACTCCTACTACAACAGGCTCGACCTTCGGGACGCCCACTGCCGAATGGCGGTTAAGGCGGGAGTAACACTGGTTATCAACACCGACTCCCACCACACGGACCACATGTGGATGATGAAGCTTGGCGTGGGAACTGCCCGAAGGGGTTGGGTTGAGGGCCGCTCCGTTTTAAACACTCGCCCCTTGTCCGAGCTGAAGGCCTTCGTTGCCGCAAAGCGTAAAAAGTTCGGGGTTTTATAGTTGACAGAGGGGGCGTGCGACCCTATTCTTAAAATAGAATTGTAGATTCCTTAAAACTTAATTGAAGGAGGGAGAGATGTTCGGAGGATTTTTCGGAAGGAGAAGGGGATTCGGGTTTGACCCCTTTGAGGATATCTTCAGGCAGATGGAGATGATGATGGCCGAGATGATGCGGGGTTTCGGCAGGGAGTTCCCCGGCTTTGAGATGGGATTTGAGCCCCGCATCGAGATGTACGAGACCCCCGATGAAATTGTTGTAAGGGCCGAGATGCCCGGTCTCGATAAGGACAGCATAGACGTTAAAGTAAGGGGCAACTACCTGATTATAAGGGGCGTTAAGAAGCAGGAGGAGAAAGAGGAGAAGGACAACGTTTTCTTCAGCGAGACCTTCTACGGCGAGTTCCAGAGGGTAATTCCCCTGCCGGTTGAGGTTAAAGAAGACGGCATAGAGGCTTACTACGATAAAGGAATCCTTGAGATTAGGCTTCCCAAGGCCGATGCCGCCCGTAAAGAGGTGAAGATTATCGTTAAAGAGCCCGAGGAGGATAAGGGCAAGAAGGGTAAGGGTAAGGAAGAGAAGTAACCTGATTGAACCTTAAGAGGAGTTTTCTCGGCAGTGTGGCCCGCCGAAGGCGGGCCATATATTTTTTAGGAACAGTTTTCATTAAGTAGGAGGTAGTAGCTGGTTATCATAAATGAGTGTGACCACCTGACCTACCAGAAGGGGGATTTAAAGGTAGCCCTTGTTTACCCGGGTCAGGAGAGGGTTGGGCTTTCGAGCCTTGCCGTTCACAGGGTTTACTCTATTATCAATTCGGTTGAAGGGGTGGCCTGCGACCTCCTCTTTTCGGACTCCGATGTCTCCCTTTTCCTCGGCCTCAACCCTTCCGACTTCGACCTTCTGGCCTTCAGCGTTACTTACGAGAACCACCTGTTTGAGGTTGCAAGGCTTCTTAAGAAGTGGGGAATAGAGCCCTTAAGGGAGCGCCGCTCTAACGCTCCCTTGCTCCTTGGAGGGGGGATAGGGCTCTATTACAACCCCGCTCCTTTCCTTCCGGTTTTCGACGCTATTTACCTGGGGGAGGCCGAAGGGCGGCTTCAAAAGGTTATGGAGGCTTTCAGAGACTCCCCCACATTAGACTCTTTGGGAGCCTTCGACAACGTTGTTGTGAGCGGGGAGTACTCGTTTAAGTACGACGGGCAGGTTGTTGTTGAGATTCAGGGCCCCAAGCGCTCTATTTACAGGTCTGCCGAGTTCGCCTCTACCGAGTGCCACTCCTGCTTCCTCTCGGGTGATGCGGCCTTTAAGGATATGTTCCTGATAGAGCTCAACAGGGGCTGTATAGAGAAGTGCCGCTTCTGCGTTGCAACTTATATGGGCCTTCCCTACCGGGAGAAGAGCGTTGAGGTTCTTGAAAGGGAGATAGCTACGGCCGCAAAGTACGGCGACCGGGTTGGCCTTATAGGGGCCGGCGTAAGCGACTACAGCAAGATGGAGGAGCTCTATAAGCTCCTTAAGAAGTACGGAGTGAAGGCCTCTTTCTCTTCGATTAAGGCCTCTTCGAGCTCCCCCTATCTTTACGAGATTATCAGGGAGTCGGGGCAGAAGACCGTTACCCTTGCGCCGGAGGCCGCCAGCGAGGAGCTCCGTTTCGCCATAAATAAGAAGGTTCCCAACGAGCGCTTCTTTGAGCAGGCCAGCAGGCTCCTTGAGATGGGGGCCGAGAACGTGAAGCTCTACTTCCTTGTAGGCCTCCCTACGGAAACGGAGGAGGACGTTAAGGCCATAGTTGAGATGGCAAAGGAGTTCAGGGAGCTTGCCCTTCCCTACTGGAGGGAGCGGGGAGTGAAGGGGGAGATACACCTTTCGGTAAATCCGGTTATAGCAAAGCCGTTTACGCCGTTTCAGTGGTACGGTTTAAACCCGAAGTCGGTTGTGGAGAGGAAGTTGAAGCTCCTTGCGAAGCTTTCCCGCAAAGTTCCCGGCGTGAGACTCACCCACGAGAAGGTGAAGGATGCCGTTTTACAGGCAATCGTTTCCCGGGCAGATGCAAGGGTTGGTGAGGCCGCCGTTAGGAGCGTTGTTGAGGGAGTAAACTTCAGGAGGGCCCTAAAGGAGGCGGGACTACCCTTTGAGGAGCTCTACACCAGGGAGAGGGAAAGGGATGAACTCTTCCCCTGGGAGCTGGTTGAGAGCGGAATCAGGAGGGACTACCTCTGGAGGGAGTACCGGCTCACCTACGAGAGGCGCTCTTCTCCGGCCTGCTTTCCCGGCTGTAGGGCCTGCGGCCTGTGCAGCGACGAGCTTCAGATGGTTGCCCCGGCCGAAGCCGTCGGCAGGTAGTCCGGTGGCAATTTTGCAACGGGGTTGTGCCTGCTCTGCTCCTATTGAAAGTTTTTTGCGAATATAATGGGAGTTGCAAAACCGTGCTGGAGAGTTAGATGCAGGTATACCAGAGGACTCTGGAGAGGGAAGTCGCTTTCAGCGGTATCGGGCTTCACACTGGGAAAAAGGTGAACGTTAGGCTTGTTCCTGCACCTCCCGATACCGGCATTGTTTTTGTTAGGGTCGACCTTCCCGGCTCTCCGTCGGTGAAGGCAGCTCCCGAGGCCTTGAGCCGCCTTTTTTACGCCACCAACCTCTCCAGCAACGGCGTTAGCGTTCAAACCGTTGAGCACCTTATGGCTGCACTTTCCGCCTTCGGTATAGATAACCTCTTTGTCTACCTCGACTCTGAGGAGCTTCCCATCCTCGACGGCAGCTCTGCCCCCTACATCCTCCTCTTTGAGGAGAGCGGAGTTAAGGAGCAGAACCGTAAGCGCCGTTACGCCAGGCTTAAAAGGCCCGTTTCCGTTTCCCACGAAGACAAGAGAATAGAGGCCGAGCCGGCCGATACCCTGGTAATAGACAACACCATTTCCTTTAACCACACCTACAAGAAGGTTCGCTTCCAACGTATGGTTTACACCCACTCCCTTGAGAGCTTCAAGGAGATTGCCAAGGCCCGGACTTTCTGCTTCTACCAGGAGGTAGAGGCCCTGAGGGCCGCCGGCCTTGCAAAGGGGGGAAGCCTTGAGAACGCCGTGGTTATAGACGATTACGGCATTCTCAACGAGGGCGGCCTCAGGATGGAGAACGAGTTCGTAGCCCACAAGACCCTCGACCTTATAGGAGACCTTTACGTTCTCGGTTACCCGCTCCTTGCGAAAATTACCGCCTACAAAACCGGTCACGCTCTGAACGCCGCTCTCGTTAAGAGGATTCACGCCGAAGGCCTCTACGAGCTTGTTGAGTTTGAAGAGAAGGGCGGCCAGCTGAGACAGATTCCGGTCCTCGGTAATGAACAGGCTCTCCCGGATTATTAAGGAGAACCACTTTGTAGTTGCCCTGGTTCTTCTCTTCTCTCTTATGGTTGCTCTAACGCCTTTTTTCTACTTTAACATTCTGCCCAACAGGTATCTGGGGATGCTTGCCCTTCGGTGTCTGGTTCTGGACTCCCTCTCTGCTGCCCTCTTCCTGCTCCTTGAGGGGGGAAGGTTTAGGAGGCTGGCCCTTGTCGGTTTTTTCGGGGCCTTAACGGCCCTGCTCTACTTGGGGGTGAAGCTCTTCTTCCTTCTGTTTCCCTGCCTTGCCGCAACCATAACAACTGTTGTTATGGTTGCCCTTGTGGCCTTTTCCCTTATAGAGGTTAACTACAGGGATTAGAAGAAGCTCTCTGCCACGGTCCTTACAAAGTTCCGCTCCCCTTCGGATATCTTTTTATCCCTGATGTAGGTGAGCATCAGCGGAGGGAAGAACTCTAACTTCGTCCCCTTCAGGCGCTTTTTGTGGGAGTAGCAGAAAAAGAGCAGGTTCATCTTCGTATCGAAGGGTAGAAGCCAGTTGAATGCTACCCTTTCGAGCTCTTTTACCACCTTCGGGAAGAGCCTTTCCGGTGGTTTCATTTTCGACAGGGCCGCTATGGAGTAGTTGAGGTAGGCCACCTCCAGCTTCGTTTGGAAGGAGGTCCTCTTCATTATGTTAATCAGCTCGTAAGTGAAACTCTCGAGCTCTTTTCCCGAAGCGGTTTTGGAGAGGTTCTCGATGATTTTGAGCCCCTGCCACTCCCTTTTTCTGAAGGCCAGCCTCAGAGCTTCTACCGAGCTCTCTGTAGGTTCGGGGGCTTCAAAGTAGCTCCTCGGAACCCTGTTGGGAAGGACAACGTTTGAGATTGTTGCCCTGAAGGAGCCGTTTTTTACCTCCATCTCGGTAAGCTCCGGCCCGGCCAGGGTCGATACGGGCAGCGGGAATATCCTCTGAAGCGCCTGAACGAAGGGCCACGTGAGCCTGCCTATTACCGTTATCTGGGAAGGGCGAAACTCCTCTTTGAACTGCTCATGAAACCTGTAGAGGGAGTAAACGAGGGCCGAGGAGAAGTCGAAGGGCCGCTCTATCCAGTCTCCGAACTGGCTCTCGCCTGTTAGCGGAGTTAGGGCCAGCTCCGCCTCTTCCGGTGCAACTTTGCGGCTGTAGTTGAACTCGGGAATCTCAACTCTGTTGCTCCTGCCGAAAAGCACCCTTGCCCCCTCTCCCCTGCACCTGTCCAGCACTTCGCCCCTTAAACCCTCTTTCCGCAGTTTTGCGTTTGAGGCCCCCGATTCCGATATGAACCTGTTGAAGAGGTAGTTGCCGAAGAGGTCTACAAGGTGGAACTCCCCTATCGGCACCATCAGGAGGAGCTGTCCGCCCAAAGAGACCGAGCTTTTGGTGTAGCCTACGTTTACAACTAAGGAGTCCGGAGGGAAGAGGTTGAAGTCGTAGAAGATTTTGACCTTTCTGCCGAATGTGTTTTTCAGAAGCTCCCTTATCAGGAACGTGGGTTTCCCGTACAGGTAGCCCGGTAGGACGAGCTCCGTTAAGTCTGTAGGCTCCAGTGAGAAGAGGGCGAACTCCAAGAGGTCTATACCGTCGTAAACAACGTCTCCTATGAAGAGGTATCGGGGCTTTTCAAGGCCGTCCAGCAGCGCTAAGAGCTTCTTTTTAACCTCCACCGGCACCGAGCTGTAGTCTACCCCCACTTCGTTCAGGAAGAGGTTCTTCAGCCTGAACTCTTCCCCTCTAAACGACGAATCCGGGTATCCCAGGTAGGCCCTCAAAACTTCACCACCTCCCTGTTGAAGGCGAATTCCGACTGACCGGTGTGGAGCGGGAAGCCGTGGACAAAGGCGAGCTTCTTAGGAGAGAGCTCCTCCGTTAGCCTTTTGAGCTCCTCCTGCCCGGAGTGGGCCGAGAAGTGGTGGCGCTCCAGCCGGCAGCGAAAGGCCCTGAGGAGCTCCCTATCTTTCAGCAGTCGGTAGCCGAAGCTCTCTTCCACCATGTAGCCGCTGAAGAGTATGGCGCTCTTTGGGTCCTGAGCCAGTAAAGAGGCGTAAACGTAAGAGGGGGTGCCCTCCATAAGCATGCCCGACGTTGAAACTATGCAGTCTGCACTTTTAAGGTTCTGCTTGCAGGCCTCCTTAAACGGGACCCCCGCGTAGCCCGGAGAGGGCTGCACGTAGTAGTTGAAGAACGACCTCCCGAGGAAGGAGCCGTATATTGTGGAGACCTCTTTTGCCAGGCCGTCCACTAAAACTCTCACCGGCGGAATTCTGCCGCTTCTCATCCCCTCGGTGAGCAGGAGCAGTATCTCTTGGGCCCTACCCAGGGCAAACACCGGTATGAGAACCTTCCCTCCGCCCTCTACGGTTCGCCTTACTGCGGTGTAGAACTCCTCTTCCTGCTCTTCGCGGCTCTTCCTCTTGGGGGTGTGGAGGTAGGTGGACTCGCTGACCAGGAGCGAAGGGTTGGGCTCGGGGAGCTCTGCGGCTCCCACCGTTCTCTGTTCGAAGAGGGAGATGTCTCCGGTGTGGTAAACCGACTCCCCTTCCCCGTAGCGGATAACCACAGATGCCGCTCCGAGGATGTGGCCTGCGGGGAAGAGCTCTATCTCTACGTCTTTAACCGTTATTTTGTCGTGAAACTCCCGCCTCTCGAGCCTGGAGAGGGCCTTGTCGAGGAGAGAGTACTCCCTCCACTCTTCCTGGGATTCCCCGCCTATGTACCTTACTTTTATTGCGTCTTCGACCATAAGCGAAAGGAGCTGGGCCGTTTCAAAGGTTGCGTATATGGGGGTGTCCGGGTAGAGCTCCGAGAGCAGGTGAACCGCTCCGCAGTGGTCTACGTGGGCGTGGGTTACCACTATTGCGTCGAGCTTCGGGGCAAGGGCCTTCAAAAGGTCGAAGTCGGGGTAGGGGTTCTCCTTTGAGAACCTGATGCCCGCATCTACAACTATGTTAACGCCGTTTACGCTGTAAAAGTAGCAGCTTGCCCCTATCTCGTTTCCGCCGCCTATGGGTATAAAGAAGTTCTTCATGGCAGGGAGAATTTATCATCTGCCGTATAGGCCTACAAGTTCGTCCTGGTCTATCACTTTGCCCTCAAGGGCCCTTAAGAACTCCTGCCTGTCTGCTCCGGCAGGCAGCCCCAGGGTCGGAACCGACAGGGCGAAAACTACGAAGAAGTACCTGTGGGGTCTACCCGGCGGCGGGCAGGGACCTCCGTAGCCTATCCGGCCGAAGTCGTTTACCCCCTGTTTTATTCCGTACTCCAGCTCGGGGGCCGGAGGGAGGTCTTCCGGTAGGCCTTCAAATTCTGCCGGTATGTCGTAGACTATCCAGTGGGTAAAGAGCCCTCCGGGGGCGTCGGGGTCGTCTACCAGCAGGGCGAAGCTCTCCGCCTCCGAAGGGGGGTCGAGGAACAGCAGCGGCGGAGAGATGTTTTCGCCGTCGCAGGTGTATTTAATCGGTATGTACTCACCGTTTCCGAAAGCCGGGCTGAAAAGCCTCATCTTCTCACTCTCCCGATAGGGTTTTAAACCATTTTAAAACACAAAATCTACCGGCCTGCCGCACTCGGGACACCTGCCGTCGGGGGTAAATAGGACCTCTACCGAGTAGCCCGCCCTCTTTACAAGGAGCGCTCCACACTGCGGACAGTAGGTAGACTCCCTTTCGGGCTCTATAACGTTCCCGACGTAAACGTACCAGAGGAACTCTCTTGTGACGTCGTAGGCAAGGTCTATCACCTCTACCGGTGTGGGGGGCGTGTTTAGGAGCTTGTAGGCCGGGAAGAAGCGGGAGTAGTGAATCGGAGTGTCTTTACCGAGGTTTTCGGCTATCCACCTGCCGAAGCGTTCGAAGTACTCCGGCGTGAAGTTGTCGAACCCCGGCACTATCAGTTTTGTCAGCTCCAAGTGTTTACCGGCCTTTTTTACCTCCTCGCACACCTGCCACACGTTGGGGTTCGGGAAGGAGGAGAACTTAAGGTAGTATTCCCTGTCCATGCCTTTGAGGTCTACGTTGAAGGCGTCTATCAGGGGCAGGAGCTCCCTGAGGGCCTCGATTGAGATGTTTCCGTTTGTTACGAGCACGTTCTTCAGGCCGGCCTCTTTCACTTTTTCGGCCGCGTCTTTTACGAACTCAAACCAGATTATCGGGTCGTTGTAGGTGTAGGCAACCCCTATTGAGCCGTACCTGGAGGCAAGCTCGGGCAGGGCGTTTGGCGGCAAAACTTGCCTTAGGTGGGGTGTGTCCTGTCGGGAAATCTCCCAGTTCTGGCACGACTTACAATCCAGGTTGCAGCCGTTTGTTCCTATCGAGAAGATAACGGCGCCCGGGTAGAAGTGGTAGAGGGGCTTTTTCTCTACGGGGTCGTAGTTGGCAGAGGTTATCTCGCCGTAAACGGTTGTTACCAGCTTACCGCCGGCGTTGCGCCTTACTAAACAGAACCCTCTGCCCCCTTCGGGTATTACACAGTTTCTGGGACATAAGGTGCACTTTACTTTTCCGCCTTCTAACTTCTCCCAGTATCGGGCCTCTACGGTGGGCATCTCTCCCTCCTTATCTGTTTGGACTTTACCCCTCTGGAACTCAATTTAAGTTAGAAAACTTTAAAGTTCAAAGAGTAGTAAAATTGCTTACCAAACTCAGTTAAGCTGAAGGGGAGTACGATGGGGGAAAATAACCCGCTTTTTGAGATTCCGGCTTACCTGATTGTTAAGGGAGAGAAGTTAAAAGTTAAGAAGTGGGGAGTTAAGGGGCTTTTGCTTGAGGCTCCGCTGGAGGGGGAGGTAGAGGCCGACCTTCTCGTGCCGTTTGATAACTACTACGAGGTGGTTATTCCCGATTTGAAGCTCCGGTGTACGAAGACGGAGGAGGGAACGTACTGTGAGTTTACAGACCTTGACAAGGAGCAGGACTGGATAGTGAAGTTCATCGTTAGGGAGTACCTGTGGCGTCGGATAGTTGCCATTCCCAGCGAGTTTATGAACTACACTCAGGACGAGGCCGTTAGGGAGGAGCTTCTGGCCTACACAAAGGGCGCCCAGTTTAAGAAGAAGCTCAAGTTCCTCTTGATAGGCTTAGGGGTTGTGGCGGCTGCCGTGATACTCTTTTTCTCCCCAAAAGTTATAAACGGTCTTATGAAAAGCGGCAACACCCTTTCTGTTACTTACACCGATACGGGTAAAAAATCCCGAGAGCAGAGCCCGTCGCAGACTGAAGAGGCCCCGGCTGAAAGGGAATCTGCCGGTAAAACTGCCAAAACCGTCCCGGAGCCGCCTCGGAGCTCCGTTAAGGAAGAGCCGGTTTCAAAGGAGGAGACCGTTCGAAAAGGGGGCTCGGAGGGAACTGAGAGGAAAGTCGAGGCCAAAGAGGCGGTGCAGGAAGAGCCCACACCCATTATTCTGCCTCCCAAGTATAAGCTCTCTCAAGGAGAGAAAGTTGCGGCCGGCCGCCGGCCCGAAAACGCTTCTGTTCAGAGGAAAGAAGCCTCTCAGGCGGGGCTCCAGGGAGCTTCTCTCTCTACCGAAAGGGACTACTACTGCGTTCAGGTTGCCTCTGGAACCAACCTCAGGGCCCTTGAGAGGAAGGCCGAGAAGCTTCAAAAAGCCGGTCTTCCCTACGTAAGGGTAGAGAAGATAGGGCACCTCTACACCTTGAGGGTGGGCTTTGAGGAGCACTTTAAGGATGCCGAAAGGCTTAAAAGGCGTGTAAACAGAGTTGTAAGGGGAGGTTTCGTTAGGGACTGCGCCTACAGGCCTCAGCGCTGGGTCTTTCCCAAGGAGAGCAGGTAGTTTTTGAGCCTCTCCTTGGCTTCTTCGTAGTTTGAGGCCTCTATTACCGAGTCCGTTTCGGGAATGGAGCGGCTGTAGAGCTTATCGTAGTAGTTAACCATGAGCTCTTTCACGGCCTCGGGGTAGTTCCTCTCCTGTATGAGCTTTGCAATCTCCCTGTACTTTTCGTTTCCCAGTATTTTCTCTATTCTCTTCAGGGCTTTGAGGTAGACCTCCGGCTGGAACCGGTTTACCATGTAGTCTTCCATGGAGATTTTGACCCGCTCCTGGAGGGGAAGGGTGATTAAAAGTTTGTGCCCGCGCTCCATGGCCTTCCAGAAGGGGTCGGGCAGGTGGAGGTTCCCTATCTTCTTGCTCTCTCCCTCAACTACTACGAACGGGGCGTTCTTGAGCCTTTCGAGTTCCTGCCAAAGTAGGGCGTCGAACATTTTCTGTGTGGGCTGTTTGAGTCCGATTCCCCCGAATACCGAGCCCCTGTGGCCGGCAAGGCCTTCGAGGTCTATAATCGGGAGGCCTTCGGCTTGAAGCTCCCTGAGCATACGGGTTTTACCCACTCCCGTAGGCCCGTAAACAACAACCAGGTTGAGCTCTTTCGATATCTCCTCTATTCTCCTGAGGATGTACTGCCTGAAGGCCCTGTAGCCCCCCTGCAGCCTGAAGACGAACACCCCCGTTAGGTTGCATATGGTTGCAACGGCAAGGCTCCTCAGGCCTCCCCTCCAGCAGTAAACGGCCGTTGCCCCTTCTTTCTCCTTTATCTCCTTAATGGAGCGGACTATTCTGTGGAGCTTCGGCCCCACAAGCTCTAAGGCGTAGAGCCTTGCGGCCTTTTCCCCTTTTTCGTAGTAGACCTTTGATACCTTCTCCTTCTCCTCTTTTGTGAAGAGGGGAACGTTGTAGGCTCCCGGTATCCTGAACTGTTCAAACTCCTCCCTTGTTCTAACGTCTACAAGGGCAACTTTCCGTTTAAGGGCCTCTTCAACGGTTATCTCTTTTACGAGCTCCATCTCTACCTCAGCCTGAACAGTGCCGCCTTAAAGGCTCCGGTGGGTAGCCTTTCAGAGAGCCTCTCTAACGGTTCAACTGCAAAGTTTCCGAATGTGAAATTAAGCGTTGAGAGCGATTTTTCAAAGGTCACCCTTGTGCCGCAGAGGGCCGCGGCTTTCGCCACAAGCTCTTTAACCTCTTTCAGGGTAAAGAACCGGGCGTGTCTGTAAACCGTTTTGAGGCCGAGTAAGGCCTTTAACCTCCTTTTCAGGTTTAGGAGAGAGTGTCTGTTTAGGAACCCTATGAGCAGGGCCTTTTCGGTTACCCTTATCGCCTCCGATAGGGCCTTCAGCGGGTTTTCAATGAACTCTAAGCTCGTTACAAAGTAGGAGGCCTTAAAGGAGCGGTTTTTGAAGGGAAGGTCTGTGGCGTTGCCGACTACAACTTCTAACCCCTTTGAGCGGGCTACTTTCACCATCTGGAGGGAAATATCGACCCCTACCACCGGGGTAAAACCCTTCCCCTTCAGGAACTCCATCCAGGCTCCGGTTCCGCAGCCCACTTCGAGCAGGGGGCCGGCCCTGTAAGGTTTCAGTAGTTCCTCCAGGAGCCGACCCTCCAGCCTCAGGAGCTTTCTCCCGAAGGGAGTTGAGTAGAAGGCGTCGTACTCGAAAGCTCCCCCGTTGAAGGGGTTACTCCCCAAGGCCTTCCCTCCCGGTTATCCCTTGGAATTTTAGGATGTTTAGAAGCTCTTGGACGTCGCCGTTTTTAATTTTCACGAGCTCGTGAACCTCCCTCAGAGGCCAGGGGTATCCGTCTATCTCGAAGTAACCAAGGAGTTCCAGTACCTTTTTGCACACCTCTTTTTTCTCTTCCGCAAGCAGAACCGACCTTTTTCCTGTAAGGAGCTCAACCTTCAGGACCGGTGCTCCGGGCTTGAGTTTCACGAAAAAGGTGATGAACGAAAGCCCCCTGAAGGCCTCCTCGAAGGGGTCGGGGAACTGGAATTTCTTCTCCTGGTCGAGGGTTATGTCTACGGGGTCTGAAAAGCCCGGGGGGAGTTGGGCGGCGTTGAGCAGGGCCACGTCTGAAAGCGACGGACTGAGCCTGTAAAGGCTCGAGCTTGAGCGTTTGGAAACGGCAACAACGTCGCCGGGGAAGCTCTCAAGGAGCCTCCTGAGGGTATCCAGGTATTCAAGGTACTCCAGGTAGCCGGCCGTTGCCGCGTACTCCCTGCTGTTGGTTATGAAGGGGGAACTTGCAAGCTCCCCGTATAGGGACTTTGAGCAGATGGGCTCTTGGAGTTCTGGCTCCTCCCGACTGAAAAGCTCTAAGGCAAGGCTCTTTAGCTCCTGCGGAAGCTCGTGGTTGAACACCGTAGGCCGAAGAATTGCCCCTAAGATTGAGCCGTCTACCAGCAGGATGTTGCTCTCCTTGGAGGCCTTTAAGAGCTCTTTAAACTCGAGGATTCCCATAAGGATTCTTAGTCTCGCCTCCGAGAACTCGTCGGGCTTTAGGACGTCTACATCTACCGAGAAGCTTTCCCAGCTCTCCTCTTTCCTGCCGTTGACGATTAAAACCGATGTGGCCCCTACGGCGTATACAACGTAGCCGGCAAACAGCACGCTGTTTCTGCTTCCGTCTACGGCGGCTACCGTGTAAGGCGGCGGAGTTTCTCTGTTTTCTATTTGAAATTCGTTCCAGATATTCTCAATCTCCCTCTTTGAGGAGTCGTCGAGGAAGGAGAGGGCCTTCAGCAGCTTCTCTTTTCTCTTGATAACCGTTTCAACGAGGAGGGGCTTTATGCCTCTTCTTACCATTTTCGTAGAACCTCCGGAGGTGGCGCATATATTATAGCTGTGCAAGGAGGAGCGTAATGAGCCGAAAGTTTATCCTGATTCTCCTTACGCTTACCGTTTTTGCCTTCGGAATCTCCCTTATTACAACCGGAACGGAGACGAAGCCGGAAGCTCCTACCAAACCTGTAAAGTCCCGTCAGAAAGAGCCCTCCTTTGTTAAGGAGCTTCTATCCGACTTCTCTATGCAGTATCGCCTCTTCAAAAAGGCAACCTTAGAAAACGGCAGGTACACCTATAACAACGGCCGTTATACCGTTGTTTTCACCGTAGACCCCCAGTTCCAGCAGAAGGTAGAGGCCGAATTTAAAAGGTTTAAAGTAAAGTATGGAGCCTTTGTCGCGGAGGAACCCTACACCGGTAAGATAGTTGCCGTTGTCTCCAGCCTTGAATACCCCGATATGGCCATGAAGCGCTCCTACCCCACCGCTTCCACCTTTAAAATAGTGACTGCCGCCGCCGCCTTAGATTCCGGCCTTGCAACCCCAAAAACGGAGCTCGTCTGCGGAGGCGTTGGAGATTCGTGTTCTCCCTCCGTTTGGCTCAACAGTCCCTTTAAGGTAAAAAGAGAGTTTGCCCAATCTTTTGCCACCTCTGCCAACCCCTTTTTCGGCAACCTCGGCAGGCTCATAGGGAAGGAGAAGCTCCTTAAATACGCAAGGCTCTTTGGCTTTAACAGCAAGCTCTACAACTTCCCCTGGGGAATTTACAGAGAGCCCCTTGACGGCTACGAACTTGCCCTTATGGCCGCGGGGCTCGGGGATACAACCACGAGCCCTTTTCATCAGGCGGTTATCGCCCAAACGATACTCAACAACGGCGTTATGTTAAAGCCCACCTTTATCGAGAAAATCATCGATAACAAAACAGGGAAAGTGGTTTACACTTTTAAGCCGGAAGTTATAAGGCGGGTTGTAAAGCCGGAAACGGCCAAAGAGATTGAGCGTATGATGGAGCTCACTGTTAAACTGGGAACCGTTTCCCGCAGGCGCTACTTCCTCCAGCTGAGGCGCCGCTACCCCGATGCCGTTATAGGTGGAAAGACCGGAACTCTCACCGAGAAGAGCTACCCGGAGGGTAGGTGTGAGTGGTTTACCGGGTTTCTCAAAGTTGGAGACCGAACGATTGCTCTATCTTCGGTTGCGGTTAACAATTGGCTCTACTACATAAGCGGTTATGAGATTGCAGCTGTTGCCGCTATGGACTTTGCTAAACTATACCAGAACTACGCCAAACTGGAGGGAGAGCCGTGTGCGTCTTCTGCAAAATAGTGAAGGGGGAGCTTCCCGCCAAAGTCGTTTACGAAGACGATAGAGTGATGGCCTTTCACGACATTAATCCCCAGGCTCCGGTACACGTTTTGGTTATTCCCAAGGAGCACATCCCCACCGTAAACGACCTTAAAGAGGAGCACGCCGAGCTGATAGGGCACATCTTCCTCGTTATTAAGAAAATTGCCAAGGAGCTCGGCATAGCCGAAAGCGGTTACAGGGTACTCGTTAACTGTAACAGCGACGGCGGGCAGGAAATTTACCACCTTCACTTCCACCTACTCGGAGGGAAGCCCTTAGGTCCTATGGTTTGCCGCTAATCCTTCGCCCTTTTCTCCCTGTACATCGCCTCGTCGGCCCTGGCCAGGACCTCCCAGAAGTCCTGGCTGGGAGACTCCCACACCTGATACCCTATAGAGACCGAAAGGGGAGGTCTCAGGTGCTCCATCTCGTTTATCATCTTTATGTTCTGTCT
Source organism: Thermovibrio ammonificans HB-1 (assembly GCF_000185805.1). Taxonomy (NCBI): domain Bacteria; kingdom Pseudomonadati; phylum Aquificota; class Aquificia; order Desulfurobacteriales; family Desulfurobacteriaceae; genus Thermovibrio; species Thermovibrio ammonificans. Next base: position 1,026,721 of record NC_014926.1, on the reverse strand, counting down.
TATCCGCTCCACTATTCTCCTTGTTATCCGCTCGTTTGCCCCGGGCACTAAGAGTACGAACTCGTCTCCGCCTACGCGGAATATGAGGTCCCCTCCCCTTAGCGAAACCCTCAGAACCTCAACGAGCTTCCTCAGGTAGCAGTCTCCCAAGTTGTGGCCGTAGGTGTCGTTGATTTTCTTTAGGTCGTCCATATCTATGAAGATAACGCCGACCGGGAAGTTCTCGGGCCTTGCCCTGAAAAAGTCCACCTGCTCCTTTAGGTAGTGTCTGTTGTAAACCTCTGTAAGCTGGTCTCTGTAGGCGTAGTACCTGAGCTTTGCCGGCGCAACAACTTTCAGCAGGAAGGAGACGGCGTCTACAAGGTCGTTTAGAGCTTCGTAGACCAGCACATCTTGCCCCTTTTCCACGGGGAACCGTTTGATTAGGTTCCCGGCAACTATCTCCTCTACCCTCAGCAGGAGCTTCAGCTTCTCCTTCGGAACGTTCTCCTTTTTCGCCCTCCAGAGCCTATTGAGGCTCCTTAAAAAGAGCCTGCTCTGGTGGAGGAGAATCTCCTTCCTCCTCGAGAGCTTCAGAACGCCGCCGTCGTCGCGCCTACAGCCGTAGTCGTAATCCTCCTGGGCCAGCAGGAGGAGCTTGTCGGGGTCTTCTCCTATCTCCAGGGCCAGCTCCCTGATTTTCAAAATCTCCCGCCGGGAGAGTCTGTACAACCCCTGTCAGCCGCCCCCTACACCTATAAAGAACTTCTCCTCTATAACGAGGGGAATTACGTAGTTCAACTTCTGGGCGAAGCACCTGTGCAGGAAGGGTCTACCGATTTTCAGGGCCTTCTCAAACCGCTCCTTCCTGTCGGCCTCACACCGGTGGGGGACTTTACTGTAGATTACCTCGCAGTAGGGCGAAACGAAATCTACGAACTTCAGCTCTCCCTTCTCGTCCCACACCATCGACGAGCCGCCGATGTGGGCGAAGAACTTCTGGAGGTGTCTGCCCACCTCCTCGGGTTTGAAAAAGTCGGCCAGAGGCCTTACCGTTAACTCCATAAACTACCTCATACGCCTTTTCAGCTCCTGGGCAACCTCGTCGAGGGTAATGCCCCTGTTTACGAGGGCAACTATCAGGTGGTAGAGAAGGTCTGCGGTTTCGTAGATTCCCTTCTGCTTGTCCTCAGATTTAAGGGCCAGTATCGTCTCAACGGCTTCCTCGCCGACTTTCTGCAGGATTCTGTCCTCCCCGCGGCGGAAGAGCTCCGCCGTGTAGGAGTTCTCGGGCATCTCCTCTTTACGCTGCTTGACAACTTGGTAGAGCTTACTGAGAACCTCTTCCATCTTCAACAGTTACTCCTCCTCTGCTACCGTCCGAAAGAAACAGCTGTAGGCTCCCGTGTGGCAGGCAACCCCTTTCTGCTCAACAATGTAGAGCAGAGTATCCCCGTCGCAGTCGAGCCTGACCTCTTTAACTCGTTGGGTGTTGCCCGAGGTCTCCCCCTTTTTCCAGAGCTTCCCCCTCGAGCGGGAGTAATAGTGGGCAAACCCGGTTTTAATTGTCTCCTCGAGGGCTTCCCTGTTGGCGTAGGCAACCATCAGAACCTCTTTCGTTGAGGCATCCTGAACCACAACGGGTACAAGTCCTCCACCCTTTTCAAAGTCGACCTTGCTCAGCAGGTCAGGGTTAACCTTCACGGTAACCTCCGTTAGGTGAGTGAATATTATACATCTACCAGTTAACCGAAAAGTTTAAAGCTTCGTAGTAAGAACTATTACTACCAACGGCTCCCACGAGGGATAGCCTACAGAAGCGGCCGGGCTTCACAGAGAGTCTGAATCCTGCCTCTTGGGCCACGAACTTCCCGGAGAACCTGTTGAGCCTGTGGTAGAAGAGGGCAAACCGGGGCTTGAGCCTTGAGAGCTTTTTAGAGCCAAAGTGGAGGGGCTTTGCAGCCTCGAGGGAGAAAAACCTCATATCGCTTAAGGTTGGCCTAAAGGTGTATGCCAGGTCACGGTAGAACTCCTTCACCCCAAAGGTGGTAAACCTGTCGGAGTAGATGAGGAGCTTTGCTCTCCCCTTTACCTCGCCGTAACGGGCCTTCGCGGTTGCCGCTAAGCCCCAGCCCCTGCCGCTCTGCTTCAGCAGCGTAACCCTTCCTTTGCCGAGCTTCAAAGTGGCAGCCGCCGTAACCGCCCTTTTAAAGCCGTTCCCCTGGAAAACCGCGTAGAAGCCGAGGTTGGAGAACTTCCTTTTTACCCCCGCCACGGCTTCGCTCTCTATTTGGGGTCGGCTGCCGTAGGGAGATGTGTAGAGCAGGAATCCGTAAACCCCCCTGTATTCGCCCGACATGCCGGTCAGGTAGTCGTCTACGTAAGACGGGAGGCTGAGCCTCTGCATTCCGAGTTTGAGCCTTTCTTTTGAGAGGAAGAGCTCCTCAAGGTGCCACTCCTTCCCCTCTTTAACCCTGTGGATGTAGTTGTCGTGGGTGTTGCCCCACACCAGGTAGTCTACCTTAGAGGAGGGGCCGGTTGCCACCTGGGCCTTCCAGTTCTCCCCTTTAACCGTTAGCCTGTAGGTGGTGTGCCAGTAGCCTACGTGGAGGGCCCTCTCCCAGCCTTCGTACCCCAGCTGAGGTCTGTAGTAATGGTGGGGAAGGTCTGTATACTCCCCGGTGAGGGAGAAGCTGTTCTTTACCTTTACCTCTTGGGGTAAACTGTTTACGGGAACTTTTAACCCCCTTTTGTAACCGAAGAAGTAGCCGTAGGAGCCGGAACTCCCCGCCCCCGCCTTCAGGTAGAGCCAGCCTCCCGCTAACGGGTAGTCTATTTCGGCTCCCGCCTCGTCTCCCACTTTTTTGCCCGATACCTCTTTAAGGCTCAGTACGTAGGGTTTTACGGTGAAAGGGTAAAGGTTGAGCGATGTTGAGAGCTTCGCAAACTTCAGGTTTGAGAAGTCGGGTTTGAACACGGTCCCCAGGTTGAACACGGCCTCTCTGTAGCCGTAGGAGGTAAAGCCTTTCTGGGCGTATCCCAGCTTTACCTTAATGCCCTTCAGGCGGCCGTCGGCTATGAAGGCCTTTTTCCCGTTTTGGGTTGCGGCCTGAAGCTCTGCTTGGCCGTAGTCTGCCTTCAGGAAGAGGCCGTTGTAGGCAATGCCGGGCTGTGGCCCGAGGGCGTCGGATATTCTGTAAACGCCGAAGGAGATTAAGGCTTTCCTCCACCTGTAGTTGATGCCGGCGGCAAATAGGTCTACGTCGTCTTCCTTTTTGTTCTCGGTCAGCAGGTAGCGCCCTTCATAGCCTGCAACCTGGTTCCAAAAGAGCGAAAGCCTTTTACTGTAGCGGTAGATGAACCTGCCTCCCCACAGGTAGTCGTTGTAAACGGCGGGGACTTCAAAGTGCTGTTTACCGAAGCTCCCGATGAGGCCGTTGAAGATGAAATTGTCCTTGTGGAAGTAGAGCTCTTTAACCGTGAACTGTTTGCCGGTTCCGAAGAGGGAGTCTTCCGGGGAGGTAAAGAGCGTTACGTAGGGAACTTTTGCCGTTCCGCTTGTGATTGTGAGCTTCAGCCAGGCTCCCCTTTTAATCTTAAACTTCTGGCTCAGCTGCCACAGCAGCAGAACTCCGGAGTGTTCTCCCCGCCACCGCTCGTACCCCACCTGGCGGCGGTAGTTTCTGGTATCCTTTAGCTTAAACACCGAGACGTCTAAGTTCAGTTCTGCTCCGGCCACGGGGGTCGGCAGCAGTAGCAGGGCTGCCAGGAGAGCTCGTCTCAACTTTCCTCCGGAAGGGGTAGGCTTATAAATAATACTTAATTTCGTTTAATTTCGAAAAGGAGTTGAAGTTGAAGCTCGTAGGTCACGTTTCCGGCGGTGAGCTCTTAAGAGGCCTCGATGCCGTTAAAGAGGTAATTTCGCTGGGGATAGGGGTTGAGCTTCAGCTCACAGCCGAGGTTCTGGAGACGTTAACCCTTAAGGAGTTCGGGGCCATTAAAAGAGAGGTGGGAAACCTTCCCGTTACGGTTCACGCCCCCTTTATGGACCTTAACCCGGGAGCTTCCGACCCTTACGTTCTTGAGGCCACCCGGCGGCGCTTCGCAGAGGCCCTTGCCGCCGCAACGGTTCTTGAGGCTCAGGTTGTCGTGTTCCACACCGGCTACCACCCCAAAAAGGTAGACCCGATATTCGACTCCTGGTTTAAGCGGGCGGTTGAGACTTTTTCGGAAATTGCCGCCGCCTACCCCGGGCGTATTGCCCTCGAGAACGTCTTCGACCCCACCCCTTCGGTTCTCGCCAAGCTTCTTTTAGAGCTTCCCGAAAACGTCGGCGTCTGCCTCGATACGGGCCACGTTAACCTCTTCTCAACGGTTCCCCTAAAGGAGTGGCTCTCCTTCGGCGGGCGGCTCTTTGAGTTTCACGTTCACGATAACGACGGCCTCTCCGACCTTCACGCCCCTTTAGGAGAGGGCACTTTTCCTTTTAAGGAGTTTATCGGGGAGGTTAAATCCTTCAGACACGACTATATATTTAACCTGGAAAACAAGAGCCCCCGGGCTGTTGCCAGGGCGCTTGAGAACTTGCGGAGGTTGGAAGGTGTTTGATATCAGGATATACCCGGACGAAGCCTTAAAGAGCAAGGCCCAGAAGGTAGAGGAGTTCAACCAGGAGCTTGTTGACCTTGTAAACGGCATGTTTGAAACTATGTACAAGCGCGGAGGCGTAGGGCTTGCCGCCAACCAGGTGGGCGTTCTTAAAAGGGTGTTGATTCTGGACCTTAAGGCAGGAACCGAGGAGCAGGGTAAGAACCCGATAGTCCTCGTGAACCCCGAGATAGTGGCCTCTGAGGGGGAGGTTGTTAAAGAGGAAGGGTGTCTCTCCCTGCCGGGGCTTTACAGGAAGGTAAAGAGGGCCCAGTGGGTAAAGGTGAAGGCCCAGAACCTCGACGGCGAGGAGATTGAGATTGAAGGGGAGGGACTCCTTGCCCGGGCCCTTCAGCACGAGATAGACCACCTTAACGGTGTAGTTTTCATAGACAGGCTCTCTCCCCTTCAGAAGCGCCTTGCCCTTGAGAAGTTTAAGAAACTGAAGAGGAACTACCTCAGGAAGCTGGCAGCGGAGGGGAAATGAGGCTCTTAACGGCCAAGGAGATGGCACAGATAGACGCCGAAACGATAAACACCTTGGGAGTGCCGGGCGTTGTCCTTATGGAGAACGCCGCCCGGGGCGTTACAGAGGTTATATACCGTGAGGTTAAGGGAACCTCTGCCGTTGTTGTGTGCGGCAAGGGAAACAACGGGGGCGACAGCCTTGCCGTTGCGAGGAACCTCTACAACTTGGGTTACGACGTTGAAGTTATCCTCACCGCTCCCGTAGAGGAGCTGAAGGGAGATGCCCGGGTAAACGGCGAAATCCTCTCGAGGTTGCCGGTTCCTATCCACGTTGTGAGGGAGGAGTCTCAGCTCCTCGAGGTCTACTCCCTGCTGAAGGAGGCCGACTTCGTTGTTGACGCCCTTTTCGGCACCGGCCTTTCAAAGCCCCTTTCGGGCTTTTACGCCGAGCTCGTTGACGTTGTGAACAGAGCGGCAAAGCAGGTTGTCTCTGTGGATATCCCCTCGGGTATCAGTGCCGATACCGGCCAGATTATAGGTCCCCACGTTAAGGCCGACTACACCGTTACCTTTGCCTTCCCGAAAATCGCCCACGTTATGCCTCCGGCCTGCGACTACGTGGGGAAGCTCTTTATAGTGGACATCTCCATTCCGGAGGATATCCCCTTCTTTTTGGGCCCCGAGCGCTACCTGCTCACCCTTGACGAGGTGGCCTTTACCTACCCGTTGCGGGAGGTGATGGACCACAAGTACACCTTCGGCCACCTTCTCGTTGTGGGTGGCTCAAAGGGTAAAACCGGCGCTCCTTCCATGGCGGCCGATGCGGCCCTGAGGGCCGGAGTGGGGCTTTCAACCGTTATGGTTCCCGAGAGCTTAAACGGCGTGTTTGAGGTGAAGCTGACCGAGGTGATGTCCCTGCCCGTTGACGACGGCGGCAGGGGGATTTTCGCCGTTGAGAGTCTTGATGAGGCGTTGAAGCTCGTTAGGAACGGCAAGTTCTCGGCGGTGGTTGTGGGGCCCGGCTTGGGCAGCGACCCTTCAACCTTTGAGTTTGCAAGGGAGTTCATAAAGGAGTGTAACCTGCCGATGGTTATAGATGCAGACGGCCTGAACGCCCTTGCGGAAGATACATCCCCGCTGAAGCTCAAGGAGACGCCCGTTGTTATTACGCCCCACGTAGGTGAGTTTGTGAGGCTTTCGGGGGTTCCTAAAGAAGAGGTCTTAAAGGAGCCTTGGCGTCACGCCCTTGAGTTTGCCCGCTCTCACAGGGTGGTTGTGGTTCTTAAAAGCGGCAGAACGGTTGTTGCAACTCCCGAGGGTCAGGTTTTTGTAAACGTTATAGGCAACCCGGGTATGGCCACCGCCGGAACCGGCGACGTTCTTGCAGGCGTTATTGGTGCCCTCTTGGCCATGGGGATAGATGCCGAAGATGCCGCCAAGTTCGGCGTTTTCCTCCACTCGCTGGCCGGCGACATAGCGGCCGAGCGCCTGACCCAGGAGGGTATGAAGGCTACCGACCTTATAACTTTCCTCCCCGAGGCCATAAAGAGGATAAAAGAGCTCGAAGTTGAGCCTTTAAGGGGAGAGCTTCCCTTTGTAACTTCCTTGAGAGAAGCGGTAGGTGTTTAGGCAGCTGGCTCTACTTTTAGGCTTCCTCCTTCTCATTTTTGCAGTTGCCTACTTCGGGGTCTCCTTTATCTCCTCCTCTATGGGGGAGTTTTACCTTAACAACCCCCTCTTCCACGTGCTCTTTGCTTTAACGCTAATAGTCATAACGGTTCTCATAGTCCTCTTCGTGAGGAACCTTGCCCTCTTTTTCTTTCCCTACTTTAAAACGAAGCTCCGGATGAAGATATTCACCGCTTTCCTCCTTCTCATCCTCGGCCCGGCCCTCTTTTCCATATTCCTCGCCTCCGGGGTCATAAACCAGGGGCTCGACAGGCTCTTGAGGATTCAGGTAAAGCGGATAGTTGAGACATCGGGCGAAACAACCGAGCAGTTCCTCAGCTTCATAGAGAGAGACCTTGAGAGGAAGGCGCGGGAGCTTTCGGTTAAAAAGCGGGTTTATCCCTATACGCTGAAAGTTTACGGCGTTAACGGCTTCCTTCGGCTTACCGGTAAAAAGGTGGAGAGGGTAGGCGATTTCCCCCTTAAGAAGAGCGAGATTAAACAGCTTGAGAAGCTGAAAAACTACGCCTTCCTCGATTACCGCTCCGGTCAGCTCGTTGCCTGCGTTAAGAGGAAGTGGAACATCACCTGCGTTTCTAAAGAGCTTCCCCCCGACCTCGTTAAACGGGTGAGGCAGATAAGGGAGCTTCAGACCGACTACAAGAGCCTTGTGGCCTACAAAACTCCCATAAAGGCCATATACACGGTAACTTTCGCCGTTATGGGACTTGCCGTTCTCTTTGGGGCCCTGTGGTTTGCCCGCTACTTTGAAAAGAGGATATCCATACCGGTTGAGGCCCTTTATAACGCCACCCAGCGCATCTCCCGGGGAGACCTCTCGGTCAGAATTCCCGAAGACGAGGCCACCGATGAACTTCGCCACGTTATCCAGGCCTTCAACTCAATGGTAGAGCAGCTTCAACTCCTTAGGAAGAGCCTCGAGGACAACAAGCGCTACCTTGAGGAGGTGCTTAACTCCATATCTCCGGCGATAGTTACCTTCGACTACGGCGGCAAGGTAATCTCGTGTAACAAGCAGGCCAAGGAGCTTCTCGGCCTTTCCGACTCCCTAAAGGGCAGTACCATCTGGGAGCTCCTCTCCCCATACCCCAACCTTAGGGCCGCTGTGGAGAGGCTGGTGGCCGAAGACAGAAGCCGCTGCGACGTAAGGGAGGAGATAGGGGGCAGGGAGAAGTTCCTCACCGTTGAGCTTCTCTCGAGCCCCGGCATTGAAGACAGAATCCTCATAATTGAGGATATGACGGACCTTGTGAGGGCCCAGAAAGCCGAGGCCTGGAGGGAGGTGGCCCAGAGGATTGCCCACGAGATTAAAAATCCCTTAACCCCCATAGTTTTGAACGCCGAGCGGATAAAGCGGCTCCTTGAGCGGCAGAGCCCCGGTTACAAGGAGAAGGTACTTAAAGCCGTAGACTCCATAGTTGCGGAGGTTGAAGTTATAAAGCGGCTCATAAACGAATTCAGGAAGTTCACCCGGCTGCCCCTTCCCGAAAAGAGGCTCACCGACCTTAACGAGCTCATAAGGAGCACTTTGGAGCCCTACGAGGGGAAGGTGAAGCTCTCCTTTGAGTTTGAGGAGATACCGAAAATCCCCCTCGACAGGAACCTTACGAGGGAGGTTCTGGTCAACCTCGTATCTAACAGCGTAGAGGCCGGGGCGAAGGAGGTCAGGGTATCGACCACCCGGAAAGACGATAAGGTCTTTATCGTTTTTAAAGACGACGGCCCCGGAATTCCCGACGAGATAATGGAGAAGCTCTTTGCCCCTTACGTTTCCGGCAAAGACGACGGCTGGGGGCTGGGCCTTTCAATAGTTAAGAAGATTGTTGAAGACCATGGCGGCAAAATTTACACCGTTGACAAGAACACCTTCGTTATAGAGCTTCCCATCTGAGCCGCACCTTTAGAACCAGCCTCAGCAGGGCGAACCTCAGCCAGCTCTCTGCCGCAGCGAAACCCCAGGGAATAAGGGGCGTTTTAACCGCCTTTACCGCCAGCCACGCAGGCAAAAGCCTGAAGAGCCAGTAGCTCCCCACGTTAACAGCAGCCTCCTCGGGTCCCAAACCCGTAGCCCTTAAGGTTCCGGTTGCCGCAAATGAGCCGCAAACGGCCGGCTGGGCCGCTGCCGCCGTAAGCAGGTAGAGGGAGAACCACCTGCCCGCTTCCCCGCCTACCGGCCGGATGAGTGCCGTTAAAAGGAGTACTGCCCCTGCCGCCGCTCCGCTGATGAGGCCCACCTTTACCGCCTCCCTTGCCCTTTCCGCCATCTTGCCGCCGGCTGCTCCTACAAACGGCACCGCCGCCTCGAGGAGGGCGTAGCCCAGCGCCGTGGCAAAGCCTTCAACTCTGAGGGCGAGCTGGTAGCCTGCAAGGGGTGCCGTTCCGCAGGCTGCAACCACTCCCGAGAACAGGTTAAAGGAGACAGACGACAAAAGGGACTCTGCCGCCGCCGGCAACCCCACCTTTAGCCCGAGCCTTACCTCCCCTTTTGAGAGGCCCCTGCCGGGCTTCAGTGGAAGCTCTCTCAGCTTCAGCAGGTATACGGCTCCACCTGTAAGCTCCGAGGCCACAACCGCAAGTCCCGCCCCTTCTGCTCCCAGCCGGGGCACGAGGAGCAGTAAAAGTAGAGTTCCCGATATAAAAACCGCCCCTGTAGACCAGAAGACCGCTCTGCTCTTGCCTACTCCGGTGAAAGCGGCGTTAAGGGTGTTGACCCACAGTAACAGGGGTGCCGCAAGTAGAACCGGCCTTAAGTAGCTTAGGGCCGCTTCGAGGGCTTTCCCCTTAACCGAGAAGCTCTCGAGGAAGAGCTTGGCCGCCTCTTCCCCAAACAGCGAAAAGGGGGCGGCAACTGCCGCAGATATGAGCAGGCTTGCCGCGAGAACCTCCCCTACTCCCCTACCTTCCCCTACCCTTCTTGCCGCCACCGTGGCGGTTGCCGCGTAAACCCCTTCGTGGAGGCTGTAGAGGAGCCAAACCAGCGTTGACGCAAAGCCCACGCCGGCAATAATATCCTCACCGTAGGCAGAAACCACAGCAAGGGTCACAAGGCTCTGAACCGAGTAGAGCCAGTTGGAGAGGAGAATGGGAATGGCAAGCCGAAGAAGCTCCAAAACTCTGCTCCCCGTTAGGATTGAGCGATGGAATTTTATGAAAAACTTCGACTCCTTTTACCCGATGCTCAGGCGCTTTCTGGCCGACATCTACGGCTCGGCAGAGAGGGGACTCTCTATATACCAGAGTCGCTACAGGGCCGTTGACTACTACAGGAACTACCGTGTACGCCCCAACTCCTACCTGCTTGTGGCAACCGTCGGAGGAGAGCCTGTAGGCTGGCTCTACGCAAGGCGGAAGAAGGACCACACCTACATCTACGACATCTTCGTTAAACCCGAGTTCAGGAAAAGGGGGGTGGGCAGGGCTTTAGTGGATGAGGTGGAAAAGCTGGCCGGAGGCCCCCTCGTTGCCGAAACTCACGAGGGAGCGGTTGAGGCTTTTAAGTCCTGGGGTTTTACGGTTGAGGGAGGTTACGAGGAAGACGGTATAAAATGGTTTGTTGTTAAAAGAGCTTCTTAACCAAGTACCCCACCGCCGCCACCTCTAAAACCTTCACCGCTGCCGAAAACAGGGCCAGCTTCCACTTGGGAACCGCCTTTAACCTCTGCAGAGCTTGACTTAGCTTCTCCTTCAACACTTCTCCCTTTCGACCGAAAGTAGTATTCTAAACTTATAGCCAGATACCGCCTTTTGGAGCGCCCTATGGTGATTTACGGTAGAAATGCAGTTGAAGAGGCCGTAAGGTCGGGCCGCAACATAGAGAAGGTCTACCTCCTCCACGGGAAGTTCTTCGAGCCGGAGTTCTTGAGCCTCCTTCAGGAAAGGGGGGTGCGGTTCCAGTGGGCCAAGCGTCCCCAGCTCGACAGGCTGGCGGGAACCGGCAAACACCAGGGAGTTGTGGCCATTATCTCCCCTATAGAGTACGCCACCTTACAGGAGCTTGTTGAGGAAACGGTTAACAGGAACTCCTTCTTTTTTGCCTTAAACGGCATAACCGAGCCCCAGAACCTCGGGGCCATTGCAAGGAGCGTTGAGCTGTTCGGAGGTGTAGGGCTGCTACTTCCCCAGAGGGGGAGCGCCCCGATTAACGAAGTCGCCGTAAAGGCCTCTGCCGGAGCTCTGCTCCACCTAAAGGTTGTAAGGGTTGACTTTCTGGAGGAGGGGCTTTTGGCCTTTAAAGAGAGCGGCGGTAACGTTTACGCCCTTGAAACCGGAGGCAGGGATATCCGGGACTCTCAGCTGAAGAGGCCGCTGGCCTTCATCTTGGGCTCTGAGGGGAAGGGGATAGACGCTGAGCTTGTAGAGCTTGCAGACCTTACGGTGACCATTCCCACAGTTGGGAAGCTCCCTTCCCTTAACGTTTCCGTTGCTGCCGGAATAGCCGCCTGGGAGATTTTCAGGAGAGGAGCTTAGCCGTTAACTCCACTATCTTGAGGGCCACCTCCTCTTTGCTCCCCTGAAGCTCCCTGCACTCCTTTGCGGTTATGAAAAAGGCCCTGGTTGAATCCGAGCCGAACACTCCGCTCCTTACGCTGTTTGCAACCACTGCGTCCAGCCTTTTCCTGAAGAGCTTCTCCCTTGCGTTCTCTATAACGTTATCCGTTTCGGCGGCAAAGCCCACAACAACCTGTCCCTCCCTCTTAAGGGAGGCAACCTCCCTGAGGATATCCGGAGTCCTCACCAGCTCGAGTATAAGCCCGCCCTTTCCCTTTTTTATCTTTGAGCTGTGGCGCTCTTTCGGCCTATAGTCCCCTATCGCCGCCGCCGATATGTAAACGTCGGCCTCCTTAAAGGCCTTGAGTGCCGCCTCTCTCATCTCCTCTACCGATTCAACCTCCACTCTTTTCACCCTGTAGGGTGTCTTCAGGCAGGTGGGGCCGCTTATGAGCGTTACCTCTGCTCCCGCCGCTGCTGCCGCCTTCGCAACTGCGTAGCCCATCTTCCCGCTTGAAGGGTTCGATATGAACCTAACCGGGTCTATGTACTCCCGGGTGGGGCCGGCGGTAACCACCACTTTCTTGCCCTTTAAGAGCTTCGGTGTGAACCAGTACTCTACCGCCTCTACTATCTCCTCGGTAGCCGCGAGCCTGCCCTTCCCCACCTCGCCGCACGCAAGGTATCCCTCTTCCGGCTCAACAACCTCCCAGCCCAGCTCTTTTAGCTTTTGAAGGTTTTCCTGAGTCACCCGGTTCTCGAACATCTTCACGTTCATTGCCGGGCACACAATTCCTTTTCCCATACAGAGTGCAAGCTCCGAAACGGAGGTGTCGGCTATGCCGTGGGCTATCTTCGCTATCGTGTTTGCCGTTGCGGGGGCCACAACGAGGAGCTCTCCCCAGCTGGAGAGGGTGGTGTGGCGGATTTCCGGGGAGCTCTCGGGAACCACCTCGGTGTAAACCGGGTAGCCGGAAATCGCCTCGAAGGTGAGGGAGGATACGAACCTGCACGCTGCAGGTGTTTGAGCAACTCTTACCTCTGCGCCCTTTTTCTGAAGGGCCCTTAAAAGCTCTACGGCCTTGTATGCGGCTATGCTCCCGGTTACGCCTAAAACTATCTTCCTCTTGGCTATCAACTCTCCTCTTCCCCCTCCTGCACGCGCCCTACCATGGGTTTAAGCCTTATCTCCTGGCCCAAGTAGAGGCTGAAGCCGAAGCTCGTTGCGTAGCTTGTGATGATTGCCGCAGTCATCGGTATGACAACGTCTGCGTGGGTCATCTCGGTAATCATCACTATGGCCGCAAGAGGCGTCTTTGCTCCGGCGGCGAGTGCCGCTCCCATACCTGCAAGGGTAAAAGTCACTATCTCCTGGGGGAACAGGTGGCCGAACATGTTCCCTACGGCCGCCCCTATCAGCAGGTTGGGAAGGACGAGTCCTCCCGGTATCCCGAAACCCAGCGTCAGGCTCGTTATCACGAGAACGGCAACCACAACGAAGAGGTCGGTCCAAATCGGCAGGGGCACCTGTGCCAGCTTGGAAACAACTCCCATGTGTGCCGGTGCCGACAGGAAGTCGGTATCCCTTGTGAACAGGTAGAGCAGAACCAGAAACGGCAGTGCTGCGGCCGTTCCGATTAAAGGCCTTATCTTGGGTTCGAAGAACTTAGAGACGCACACGCATGTGTGGAACAGGAAAGTGTATGCGTATATCACAACGCTTATTGCAAGCCCCATAACTACAATGTAAGGTATCGTTTTCAGGTTCCACTGGGGGAGCATCTGCAGGTGGATAAAGGCGCTCTCCCCTCTGAAGAACGAGAAGGTGAGGTAGCTGACTATAGAGGCGATAATCATGGGAACGAAAGGCCTGTAGTCGAGGTTGTACATCTCCTCCAGTTCCATTGCGAATATGGCACTTCCCAGAGGGGCCTTCAGGAGCGCTCCGGTAAAAGCTCCTCCGCCGATGAGTCCGAGAAGCTGCTTGTACTTCTTCCCGAGTCCGTAGGCCTTACCGAACCACTCCCCTACGGCAACCCCTATGAAGAAAGAGGGCCCTTCCCTTCCGGCTATAAAGCCCCCCGACAGCACGAAAGTGGAGGTCAGCAGCTTCAGCAGAACGGTTTTTACCTTTATGTAGCTCTTTGTCTTCAGGTGCAAAATCGCGTAGCCGATTCCCGGGCCGCCTATTATCGGGTCTACTGCCAGGGCGTAGCCTACAAACGCTGAAACCACAAGGGGGTAGAGCAGAAGAACCGGCAGGTTTTTAACCAAGAGGTCGTTGAGCCCTACAATGAGAATATCCATGAAGGAGGCTATCGCCCCCGTTGTTATGCCCACTGCGAAGGCGAAGGGAATCCACCTGCCGAAGAAAACGGAAATGGAGGAAAGGTCAAAGCGGTGGGTGAGGTTCGTTGTTGCGCACCCTTTAAGGTAGCGCCAGAAGAAATCCCACCGCCCCTTCTCGTTTTCCATAGTTTACGGCGTTCCCCACTTCCAGAAGGTCTCCCTTATTCTACCAAAGAGCTTCCTTGCAAGCTCCAGTAGCCTTGCCACCCTCTTTTCGGTGGGAGGGTGTGTAGAGAACAGGCTCGCTATAAAGTCCCCTTTGAGGGGGTTCACTATGAACAGGTGGCTCGTTGCAGGGTTAACCTCTTGCCTTACAAGCTCTTCGGGAATCCTGCGGCTGTACTCCTCCAGCTTTTTGAGGGCGCTGGCAAGGGCTTCCGGCTTTCCAGAGATTATCCCTCCGGTTTCGTCTGCCTTGTACTCCCTTGCCCTCGAGATTGCCATCTGGATGAGGGCAGCGGCAATCGGGGCCACTATGACCATTGCAAGGAGGCCGATTGTCTCTGCCCAGCCCCCCTCTTCGTCGTCTCTCCTCCCGAAGATGAAGAACCACTGGGCCATGTTTGCAAGGGTTGTTATCGCTCCTGCGAGCGTTGCTGCAACCGCCTGAATGAGAGTATCCCTGTTCTTTATGTGGGAGATTTCATGGGCAAGAACGCCCTCGAGCTCGTCCCTGTCGAGTATCTCCACGATTGTCGGCGTAACAACAACTACGCCGTGTTCGGGGTTCCTTCCGGTTGCAAAGGCGTTGGGAACGTCCATGGGAGCTATTCCCACTTTTGGCTTGGGAATGCCGGCGTTCTTTGCCAGCCTCTCAACCATCTCGTGGAGCCAGGGGGCCTCCTCTTCGCTCAGGAGCTTCACCCCGTACATGGAGAGAACTATCTTGTCGGAGAAGTACCAGCTGCCGAAGTTCATTATTGCGGCCATAAACAGGGCGATAACCATTCCGGCGTTTCCGCCCAGCAGCTTTCCGAAGAGCAGTAGCAGTCCCGTTAAGAATCCCAGTAAAAGGGCAGTCTTTACCGAGTTCCAGTTCATCAACACCTCCAAAGGGGTTTAGGCGAAGAACTTCGCCGCGAAGATTAGTGAGATTAAGATGATAATATAGTTTAAATCTTTGAATTTTCCAGAGAGGAGCTTCACCGCCGTATAGGTTATGAACCCCAACCCCATTCCGTCCGAGATACTAAAAGTCAGCGGAATGCCTATCAGCGTAACGAAGGCCGGAAGGGCCTCTGTTACGTCCGACCACTCTACGTTCTTCAGCGACTCAACCATAAAGTAGCCCACGAATATCAGAACCGCCGAGGTTGCAAACTCGGGAACAACGCTTATCAGAGGGTATAGGAAGAGCGACAGGGCAAAGAGAACCGCCACGGTTACTGCCGTGAGTCCCGTTTTGCCTCCGGCCGCAACGCCACTTGCGCTCTCTACGTATGTTGTAACCGTTGAAGTTCCCAGGAGCCCGCCTACGGTTGTTCCTACCGCGTCGCAGGTTAGGGCCCTGCCCACCCTCTTGTCGTGAAGCTCTATGCCGAGCCGGGTACACAGTGCCGACAGCGTTCCCACGGTATCGAAAACGTCAACCAGCAAAAATGCCGTTATCACCGGAACTATCTGAAGGCTGAATATCTGGTGGAAGCTGAGCTTAAAGGCCGTTTCCGGGTGGGGAAACCCAAAAACCGCGTGGGGAGCCTTTACCATACCGAGGGCTGCCGCAAGCGCCGTTGCAAACCCTATACCTATTAGCAGACTCCCCTTCACCCCCTTCTTTACAAGGAGCGTTATGAGTATGAGAGATAGGAGTGTTATCACCGCCTGCGGCTCTTTCAGGTTCCCCAGCTGAAGGAGCGTAGCCTTTGAGTAGGTTACTATTCCGGCGTTCTTCAGTCCTATAAGGGCTATGAAGAGCCCTATACCCGCCGATATCGCATAGGCAAGGGAGCGGGGAATGGAGCGGAATATGGCCCTTCGGGCCCCGAACAGGGCCAGAACGAGGAAGATAACGCCCTCTAAGAAAACGGCGGCAAGGGCGGTCTGCCACGGAATTCCCATCTGGCCGCAAACTGTATAGGCGAAGTAGGCGTTTAGCCCCATTCCGGGAGCAAGGGCAAACGGGAGCTTGGCGTAAACCCCCATGAGGAACGTTGCTATCGCCGCCGAAACGGCGGTTGCGAAAATCACCCCCTCTTTCGGCATTCCGGCTGCAGAGAGGATGGCCGGGTTAACAACCAGTATGTAAGACATCGTGAAGAAGGTTGTGAGGCCGGCAAGGACCTCTCTCTTTAGCTCCTCTCTCTCCACGGCGGCCGCCTAAATCCGTTTCCTCCCCAGGTGGGAGTAGATTACCTGCTTCCTCACTTTATAGTATATCGGCCTGCCGTGGGGGCACCTTTCCTTCTCGGCACACCGGAGGTAGCGGTTGAAAAGGGATTCAAGCTCTTTAAACTCTTTAAAAACGTAGCCGGCCTTTACGGCCCGTCTGCAGGCAACGGAGGCAACGGTTTCAAGCGGTTGACTCTCAAGCTTTTTAATCTCTTCGGGGGTTATCAGCTCCGGAGCTTCGTAAACGGTAAGCCCTTTTTCGCTTTCGGCGTAAACGGCGTGGATTGCGTCGAGCTTCTCCTTCACCGTTACCGGCACCGTAACCGGCGGAACCAGCTTAACCTTCTTAACCTTTCCCGCAAAAAGGGCCTTTAGAAGCTCTTCGTAGTTTACCCTTTCGTGGATTAGGTGCTGGTCGAAGAAGTAGTAGAACTTCCTGTCGTGGGCAATGAGCACTGTGCCGTCGCTCCCTATCAGCTCTATTGGGCCGGTATCTTCCTCTGCTTTTGCTCTTTGAACCGAGGGTTTTGGCAGGTTAAACTCGCCCTCTAAGAGCTCCCTTAGGGCTTTTACCCCCCGCTCGCTTTTAAAGAGGACTTTCTCCTTCAGGGGAGATACGTTAAAGTCCACCTCTTCGGGCGGAAGCTCCATAAAAAGAACGAACGCCTTTACTCCGAACTCCTCAAGGAGCCTTTCAACTTCCGGAACGGAAACGGGCCTTCTGTTTACAAAAAGCTCCCTGGGGCCCCTTTCCTCCCGGGAGAAAAAGAGGGTAACTCCGTCTCCCTCTATAAGCTGAAACTTGGGTTTGCCCCTTGTTACCTGGATGAGCCTCTCTTTAAGGGATGTTGCCGGTAGCGTTAGCTCGCCGAACTTAAAAGTTACGTGGGGGTTTGCAAGGGCGTACCTGAGGGTGAGCCGCTCCATAAGGCTCCTCTCCTTCTGAGAGGTGGCCTTTCTCCTTACCGGCACGTTAAAAAAGAGGTTGGAAACCGTTACGGTTGTCCCCCTTCTGAAGGGGATAGGGGAGTACTCCTTTACCTCCCCTGCGGTTACTACCAGCTTCCCTCCCACCTCTTCCGCTTCGTGCCGACTCTTAATCTCCAGGGTTGAAAACTGTGAAATTGCAAAGAGGGCCTCTCCTCTGAAGCCGTAGCTTGTTACCCTTTCAAGCTCTTCAACCGAAAATATCTTGCTCGTTGTGAACCGCTCAACGGCGAGGGGAAGCTCCCTGTAGGGGATACCTATGCCGTTATCGCTTACCCTAAAGTTAAAAGGGGTTTCAACCTGTACCTTTACTTCGCTTGCCTTTGCGTCCAGGGCGTTCTCTATTAGCTCCTTTAAAACCGCGGCGGGAGACGAGGCAATCTGCCCCGACGCTATACGCGCCACAACTTCTCTCGGAAGCCTCTTTATCAAACCACTCCCCTTTTAACCAGGTAGCGTGCTATGTCCGAGCGGGAGATTATCCCAACAAGCTCCATAGACTCAAAATCTTTTACCACCGGTGCTCTGCCGTAACCTTCGCTTGTAAATATCCTCATAACCTCTAAAAGGTCCCAGTCTGGCAGAACGCACCGGGGTTTGGGCGTCATTATCTCCTTTACCTTCGTCTCCTTCATCTTCTCCGGTTCAACCTTTAAAACATCGGAAGTAGTAACAATCCCTACAACTTTTTTACCTATAACTATCGGTATCCCCGCTATGAACCTCTTTGCCATTATCTCCTTGGCCTTTATTACCGGGTCCTCGGGGGTAAGGGTGATGACGTTGGTTGTCATAACATCTTTTACCTTAGCCGTTTTTAGTATGTAGGCCTTCAGCTCATCCTTGTGGACGGGAGACTCCAGCCTGTTTCGCTTCTGGTAGTAGAAAATTGTCCTTTCGTTCCCGGCAAGGTTCTGGGCAAGGGTCATAGAGATAAGGGCGTAGGGGAGAACGTTGTAACCTTGGGTCATCTCCGCTACCAGGACTATAGTTGAAAGGGGAGCACTTGCGGCCGCGGTAAACACCGAAACCATGCCCACAACGGTCATGGTTCCCATGTCGAACACTTGGGCTCCCAGAAGGTCGTTGAAAAAGCGCGATAGAACTGCCCCGGTTATTCCCCCTATTACCAGCGACGGGCCGAAGACCCCTCCGGAGCCCCCCGAGCCGAGCGTTAGAGAGAGGGCAAGGACCACAAGCGGGACGCTGAGTATAAGAACGGGAAACGATATGTAGAGAAGCTCCCCTTTCATCAACATCTGAACCCAGCCGTAGGAGTTCCCTATGGCCAACGGTGTAACAAGGCCGCACAGCCCCACGAGGAAGCCGCCGATTGCCGGCTTTAGAATCGGGTGAACTTTAAGGGAGTCGAAAACCTCCTTCACCTTGTAGAAGGTCCAGATGAGGAACTTAGCCACAAACGCCGAAACTATCCCGAGGACTACGTAGCCCCCTAGGATTTCGGAGCTGAAGTGAGGAAAGGGAATGTGGGTGTAAAAGAGGGGCTTGTACCCTACAAACGCACCGGCAACCAAGTAGGCTATTATGGAGGCGAGGAAACCGGGAACGAGGGCTTCAACCTCAAAGTCTTCCTTGTAAAACACCTCGGCACTCAGTATCCCTCCCGCAAGGGGAGCCCTGAACACCGCCCCTATACCTGCTCCGAGCCCTGCGGCAAGGAGTATGTTCTTCTCCTTGCTCGAGAGCTTCAGCAGGTCTCCCAGCCCCCTGCCTATACCTGCCCCTATCAGGGCCATAGGGCCTTCCCTTCCCGAAGAACCTCCGGAGCCTATGGTTATTGCCGAAGTTATCAACTTTAAAATCGAGCTCTTTATCCCTATCGGGAGTCCGTAGTGGAAGGCCTTAATGGCAACGTCTGTTCCTATACCGGCCGCCTCGGGGGCAAGGTAGTAAACCAAAAAGCCCACTATAAGCCCGCCGATTGCAGTAACAACCGGCAGCAGTGCCTTGTGGGCTATGTAGAAAACGTAGCCCTCTCCACCTCCTTCTCCTGCAGGCTTCGGCGGCGTGTAGCCTACTATGTGGCCGAGGAAAAACTGAGTAGAGAAGTCTAAAGACTTTAAAAACGCCGCCGTGAACAGGCCCGCTACAACCCCTACTATAACCGAGAGGAATAAGAGTTTCCTTATCTCGTAAATTTCTTTAATCATGCCTGATATGATACAAAAGGAGCCGACAGTTTTCAGGGGGTGTTGGTCGCTGAATCCATTGCCCTAAAAAGGTGTTTGACATAATTTAACAGTGCGCAAAATACTTTCTAAAAGGAGGGAGAATAAATGGTAATCAGAAAGGAGCACGCCCTTGCCCTGCTCAGAGTGAGGGAGGAGGAGAAGAACGAAGCTCCCACCTGTCAGCTCTTTGTAAAGAGCGAGGAGCCTCCCTACTTGGAGCTCGAGAGGATGAACCTTCTGAGGATGGTGAGGCCCCTTGAGTACTCCTTAACTTACTGGGGAAGGGTACTTGCAAACATCATCGATGAAATGGTCGAGAAAGGCCTCATTCCCCACCCTTCCAAGTGGGACGAGGACTTCAGGTGGCTCGGCTCTGAGGTTCTCATGATGATTGAAACCGCCATCGAGAACGACGACATCCCCGGTCCGCTCACAGAGGGAGAGCTTGAGAAAAGGGGCTTCATCGAGGAGAGGAAGGTAGAGAAGAAAGGGGTCTTTAAGGCCGTAAACCAGTATGCCAAAGACGTTTACGAGGTCTTCAAAAACGCTCACCCCAGGCTCATCATCGACAGGGAGCTGTGTGAGTACATCAAGAAGATGCCTCCGGGCCCTGCAGAGTCTTCCATGCTCCCTGCAGGAGGCAGGTTCCCCATCCTCATGGGAGCCATGAGACTCCTTGCCTTCTCAGTTCCGACCTCCGACATCTACGCCCTTACGGCACTCGGTAAAGAGATAAAGGCGGCCTGCGAAACGATTGCTCCCACACTCGAGACCGTTATCTCCGAAGACATTATGGACTCCCTCGAGAGGGCGGTTTACGAAGGCTTCGACGCCGTTACAGACGAAGAGAAAGAGGTCCTCTTCGAGCTCGCCCTCATCGACGACAGCGGTAACCCTCTGCCTGCAGGTGAGCACCTGCTTGAGGCCTACAGGATTTGGAAGGAGAGGAGCTTCAAACCCGTTAAGTCCATGAACGTTGAAATCGTAGATGCCGAGCTTCTCAGGGGAATCGAAGAGGTCTGGAAGCACCACGAGCAGGACCCCTCTACCCTCCCCACCGTAGACGAGCTGGTTCACTACCTCTTCTACAAGCCCCTTAAAGAGTACAAGCACCTCCTTGAACACTACGGAAGGAGGCTCTACCAAGACCTCGGCTACCAGAAGAAAGAGGAGATTAAGAAAAAGTTCAGCGAAGTTAAAACCGTAGAGGAGCTCTTCAAGTCCTTCTACGAGAAAGGGAACGAGTGGTACAAGAAGATGTACGACATCGTTCAAGAGTCCCTCTACACCCTTGAAGCCTTCAACCTTGTAAGGGCCGAGGAGCACGAAGGCAAAAAAGTTCACTACCTTACCGACTACGGTAAGAAAGTCCTTGAAGACATGAAAAAGCGAGGTTTCAGGGAGATACCCGCCGTTGCCGTTAAGGCCATCACAATCACCAACAAGGAGTTTGCGTCTCCGAACGTTGACTGGTACAACAAGGGTGTAAACGCCCTGCTCATCGGTGGCGGAGCGCCCACAGAAGCCGGTAAGATGTACGCCGACATGGCTTACGAAATCAGAAGGCTTCCCCACATTACCCGTTTTGAGCTTCAAGTCCTCCACAAACTCCCCGAGAAAGGCTTCTTCGTGAAGGACCTCTACCAGCACTTTGACGAAACCTGGCACGAAGAGATTGAGTACGCCCTCAACAAGCTGGAGGCCCGCGGTTACATCGACATACTCCAGAACGAGGCAATAATTCTGACCGAAGCCGGAAAGCTCATAAAGAGGGCCCTTTCGGGAACTCCGGAAGGCCTTGCAAACCCAATTACACCCCTTGCGGTAAGGGTTCTTGAAGCCCTCAGGAAAGTAGGAACCCTGTACGTTAAAGAGCAGAAAATCAGGATTCTGCCCAAGAACATCAAAGAGGCCATAAAGCTCTCCGGGCTCGACCCCGAGTCCTTCGAGAGGGAGATGGTTATCCTCAGGGCCTCCAACCTTGTCGGTAAGAACTCCATAAACGAAGCCGGCCTCTTAATCCTTGAAGCCCTTGAGAAGTTGAACTAATATTTCCTATAGGGGGAGTTTATAGCTCCCCCTCCTCTCAATAGGAAACATAAAACCGAATCCAAGGAGGGAGAGATGGCCGTAATCTACGGTAAGGTTGAGGGGCCGGACGACATCCGTCGTATCAACTGCATCATCCGCGACGAAATGCTCGAAGTTGAAACCCCCGAACAGCTTACAGACCTCAAAAAACGCTCCGACTACCTGTGTACGCTTACCTACTCGCCGTTCTGGAAGAAGAAGTTCGGCTCTATGGTCGAGGAGCTGAGGGAAGTTGCCTGCGAGGAGAACAGGGTAACCGTAAGGCTTGCCAACTACATCGCCAAGTACAAAGGTTGGGACAAGGAGTACAACCCCTGGGGAAGCGAGAACAAGACCATAGAGGAGAGGCTTGAAGAGATTCCCCAGCAAGTTATGAAGGAAATCCTTGAAAGCGTGGTTGACTTGAAACTATCTCCCGAAATACTTGAAGAGCTCCGTAGGAACTTCTGCGAAATAAGAAAAGCGATGGTCCTTGCAGATTCTGAAGAGACCCTTGAAAGGCTGAAAAAACAGGGAGACCTAATTGTTGCAATAACAAAACTCCCCGATTTCAGGGAGCGTTTTGCAGATATCATCGACAAAATAGACGAGCTTGTTGAAAAAGAGGAAGGCAGAAACGTAAAACTTGCAAACATAATTGCTCAAGTTAAAGGGTGGCAGGTTGAGTTTGAGCGCTGGAGCGAAAACGAAGTGAGGGAAGACGAAACCCTTCAGCAGTATGTTCAGCGCCTGCTTGAAGAGGAGCAGAAAGCCGAGCAGTACATTCCCACCGAGGCCAAGTACAAGGAAGGAAAGGTTCTCTGGCTTGTTTACTACCACAAGGGAAGGAACAGGGAGTACGCAAAGAGGCTTTACTTCCCCGGTAGTGCCAAAGACATAGAAATTGAAGGCCCCGGCGAGTTTGAAAACCGCTTCGGCAGGAAGGTTTGGGGTGTTAGAATCCGCTACAAGGCAAGGGTTGCCCCCGCAACCATCAGGATAGGCGGAAGGGTAATCCACCTGCCCGAACGTTGGGTCGAGAGGGTAAAGGTTGTTCCCCTGCCCAAGGAGGCTGAGAACATCAGGCTCGTTGAGGAGCGGCCGCCTGTTGCCTACCCGATAGCTTAGAACTCTCTCCTTGAGTTTAAAGGGGGCGGCTTCGGCCGCCCTTTCTTTATTCCCGTCTAAACCTCCTTCGGTTTAACCTTAAACGGTTACCCAATAGGGTAAACTACAGGGTGCAAAACCTGTTTACCGGAGGAGAAGGTGGCACAAAACGGTAAAGGCACCGGAAAAGTACTCCTTGTGGGCCTTGTGTCGATTTTTGTTATTGCCGTTCTCTCTTTCTTCCTAATTTCCCAAAACCTGAAGAAGGAGGAGAACCTCGAGAAGTTAAAGACGAGCATCCTCATCTCAACCCGCGTTTCTGCCGTTGTGCATGAGCTTCAAAAGGAGAGGGGGAGAACCGCCGGCTTCCTCGGCAGCGGCGGCGAAACCTTCAAAGAGGAGCTGAAGGCCCAGCGGGCAGAGACCGACAAGGAGATTGCCAAACTCGAGGAGCTTCTCAACAAAGAGACCCTTATGGCCTTCCCGCCGAAAATTCGCCAGGAGCTTGTTGATGTTCTCGATAACCTCAAGGCCATTAGCTCCGAGCGCCTTAAAGTGGACTCTAAAGAGGTTACCCTTCGTCAGGCCATTGCCTTTTACACGAACCTCGACAATAAACTCATAGACCTCGTTGCCCGTTTGGCCCACTACGCCAAAGAGGCCGACATCTCAAGGGAGCTTCTCGGTTACTCCGACCTGATGTACGCAAAGGAGAAGGCCGGTCTGGAGAGGGCCATACTCTCTGTTGCCTTTGCAAACAACAAGTTCAGCACCCCCCAGCTTTTCCAGCGCTTTGTTGACCTTATGGCTCAGCAGAAGGCCTTTTTAAAGTCCTTTGAGCTTGCAGCTCCCGAGAACGTTGTCCGCTACTACAGGGAAGTTGTCTCCAGCAGCCAGTCTGCCCAGCAGGTTAAAAACTACGAAGAGCTTGCACTCCAAACTCCCTTCCAGGGTGGTTGGAACGTTGACCCCAACCTGTGGTTCTCCACCATCACCCAGAAGATTAACCTAATGAAGAAGGTTGAAGACTACACGGCCCAAGACCTCATATCGAGGATTACAGAGAAGCTCTCCGCTGCAAAGAGCGAA
Organism: Thermovibrio ammonificans HB-1; assembly: GCF_000185805.1. Taxonomy (NCBI): domain Bacteria; kingdom Pseudomonadati; phylum Aquificota; class Aquificia; order Desulfurobacteriales; family Desulfurobacteriaceae; genus Thermovibrio; species Thermovibrio ammonificans. Next base: position 1,003,328 of record NC_014926.1, on the reverse strand, counting down.
CTCTACATCACTTTTGGCCTTGCGGCTATTGCCATTCTCATTATCGTTGTGGTTATGGGAACCTCGATTAAAACCGCCAAGGAAGAGGGGTAGCCGAAGCTACCCCTCTTTAACCCTTTAAGTTGTATATGGGTTTTACGAATCTCTCAATCTCAACGGTTTTTGGCAGGAACTCTAAAATCTCGTTCGGGTCCTTGTAGGCAAAGGGAGCCTCGTCGAGGGTCTCCTTCGAAACGGTTGAAGAGTAAACTCCCGCCTCTTCAACGGCCTTTCTGAACTCCGATACCGTAAACTGTTCCTTTGCCTTCCTTCTGCTCACTTTCCTGCCGGCCCCGTGAGGTGCAGAGCAGTTCAGGCTCCTTACTCCTTTTCCCCTTCCTATTACGAGCCCTGTTGTCAGGTTAAAGGGAATAACAACCCTCTCGCCTCTGTGGGCCGAAATTGCCCCCTTCCTTACGCAGAGGTCCCTTTCAAGGTCTATGTAGTTGTGGACGCTCTTAATCAGCTTCTCCTCTTTAAACTCCTGTTTGAAGAACTCCTCTACAATAATTTTCAGAATCGTCCTCCTGTTTAGGTCTGCATACCGCTGGGCCAGCCGCATCGCCTTTAGGTACTCCCTCCCTCCTTTGTTCAGGGGCAGAAAGGCAAGGTCTGCCGGGAGTTCGGGCATCACCTTTTTCGTGTACTCTTTGGCCTTCCTCTGGAAGTGGTTGCACACCCTCAGTCCCAAATTCCTCGAGCCGGTGTGGACCGTTAAATAAAGCTCCCCCTCCTGGTCTACTCCCAGCTCTAAGAAGTGGTTTCCGCTTCCGAGGGTCCCCACCTGCAAGAGGGGCTCGTTCAGCTCAATTCTGTAGGTGTTTATGAGGAGGGAGCGTATTTCGGATAGAAGCTCTTTATCCTCTTTTGTTAGCGGTAGCTTTTTGGCGTTCTTTTTACTCCGTGAAGTAAGCCCTGTTGGGATGTTTCCCTTAACGAAAGCGTCAAACTTTGGCAGGTTGATGTCTTCCTTGGGGTTTCCCCTGTCTACTTTTATTCCCAGCGGGTAGGTGTAAACCCCGCACCCTATATCAACGCCCACAATGTTAGGAATGACAACATCGTCGAAGTAGCCGGTAAACCCGATAACACACCCCTTCCCGGCGTGGCAGTCGGGCATTATCACAATCTTATCCCGGAAGAAAGGAAGGTCTTTAATCCTCTCTATCTGAGCCCTCACTTCGGGCTCAACCTCTTTGGCGTAAATGTAAATGGGAACCCTTCCCTCTATAACTTCGGGTTCAAGGGCCATATCCTCCTCCTGAGTATTTGTTCCCGCCAATAAAATAGGCCCCTGAACCCGGGCGGAGTTATATGCTATCTACGCATCCCTTTACGCCTCTTACCCGTGCGTCGCTCTCGCCCTTGAACCGCACCTTAAAAATCGCCGTGTACATCGGGTCGGGTAGGGGCCCCTTAAACGTGTAGCTGAACCTGTACTCTCCCGCTCTTTGGGCCTCCAGGGGAAGCTTTACAACCTTATAAACGCCCCAACTACTGTCCCGGAGGACAATCTCTGCCTCTACTCTTCCCGGTTTACCGACCCAAACAACGCCCTTAAATAGGGGGCCCTCGTCGGATTTGTAAACTGTAAACTCCTCGATTCTCACGAATCGGTTCGGCTCGGGGCCGTTTCCCTTCTGGTAAAAGAGGAAGGCCCCGTCGTTGTAGCCCATATCCCAACCTACTGCATCTTCGTACTGGAAGTAGTATCTTCCCTTTCCTTCTTTTAGTGCCTTAAAGAACTTTTTGTTGGTTGAGTAGACCGGCCCTATCCACCTCTCCCCCTGGCACGTTTTCACTAAAAACCTAACCCGGTCTCCCTTTTTGAGCCCTCTTATGGGGATGGGAGCTCCCACCTTCGGTTTTGGACCTACGCCTTCGACCAAAAATACCGGTTTCCCGGAGTTTACCTGGTAGTAAACCCTGCTTGCCGCCCCTGCATCGAACCACAGGGGTTTGAAGAACCACTCCTTAGAGTCGTCGGTGATAACCACCTCTCCGGAGAAAGGTATGCCCCGGGGTTTCTGCGGTTGCTCCTGTTTCTGCTTGAGCCCCTTAACTGCCGAAATTACCGTTCCTATGCTTCCCGATATTTGGGAGCTGCACCCTTGTAGGGTAACCAGGAAGCAGAGGGACAGGGCGGCAATTACTGAACGTCTCATTTCCCCCTCCCGATACCGTTCACTTTTGAGCTTATCACCGCGGAAGCGGGGGAGAAGTTAAAGGGTTTTAACTTTTTATGGAGTGTTGAAATTTTTACAAATTTTTTACATAATCTTTGCAGTCACGGGAGCGTATTGGATATACTCAGGTCAGCAAAGCCTTATTACATAAGGAGGAGAAATGGGACTGAACATCGTCCAGAAGATTATCAAAACCCACCTTGTAGAAGGGGATATGACCCCCGGAAAGCCCATTGCCATCAGAATCGACCAGACCCTTACCCAGGACGCTACCGGAACTATGGCCTACCTTCACTTTGAGGCCATGGGCCTGCCCAAGGTTCAGACGGAGCTTTCGGTCTCCTACGTAGACCACAACACCCTTCAGGCTGGCGGCCCCGAGAACGCAAACGACCACCTCTTCCTCCAAACTGCCGCCGCAAAGTTCGGAGTTTACTTCAGCAAGGCCGGAAACGGTATCTGCCATCAGGTTCACCTTGAAAGGTTTGCCGTTCCCGGAAAGACCCTTCTCGGTTCCGACTCCCACACCCCCACTGCCGGCGGTATCGGAATGCTCGCAATCGGCGCCGGCGGAATGGACGTAGCCCTTGCAATGGCCGGAGAGCCCTTCTACCTCACAATGCCCAAAGTTGTAAGGGTTAACCTCTACGGTAAGCTCAGGCCCTTTGTTTCAGCCAAGGACATTATCCTTGAGCTTCTTCGCAGGCTTACCGTTAAGGGAGGACTCGGAAGGGTATTTGAGTACGGCGGTGAAGGGGTTAAGTACCTTACCGTTCCCGAAAGGGCAACGATTACCAACATGGGTGCGGAGCTCGGAGCTACAACTTCAATCTTCCCCAGCGACGAGCAGACCTACCTCTTCATGAAGGCTCAAGGAAGGGAGGCCCAGTGGAGGCCCCTGCAGGCCGACCCGGACGCAACCTACGACGAAGTTATAGACATTGACCTTTCCGAGCTTGAGCCCCTGATTGCCTGCCCCCACATGCCCGACAACGTTAAGAAGGTTAAGGAAGTTGAGGGCTTAAGGGTTCACCAGGTTGCAATCGGCTCCTGTACGAACTCCTCCTACCGTGACCTCAAGACCGTAGGAGAGATGTTCAAGAGAACCGGTAAGATGGTTCACCCGATGGTTTCCGCCGCAATTTCTCCCGGCTCTAAGCAGGTTCTCAGGATGATGGATAAGGAAGGCTACTACGACGTCTTTCTAAGGGCCGGCTTCAGGATTCTTGAAAACGCCTGCGGCCCCTGTATCGGAATGGGATTTGCTCCGCCCTCCGGAGGAGTTTCCGTCAGGACCTTTAACAGGAACTTCTACGGCCGCTCCGGAACAAAGGACGCCGAAGTTTACCTCGCTTCCCCCGAAACTGCGGCCGCAACTGCAATGAAGGGAGTAATTACCGACCCGAGAGACCTCGGACTTGAGGAAATCAAGGTCTTCCTCCCCGAGAAGTTCGAGATTGACGACTCCATGATTTACGCTCCCGCCGCCGACCCGGATGAAGTTGAAATCTGGAAGGGTCCGACAATCAACTACGTAGGCTACAAGGAGCCCCTCGGAGATAAGCTCGAGGGCGAAGTTCTCCTTAAAGTTGGCGACAACATCACAACCGACCACATTATCCCCGGCGGTGCGAAAATCCTTCCCCTCCGCTCCAACATTCCTGCAATCTCCGAGTACGTCTACTCTGTTGTAGATGAGACCTTTGCCCAGAGGGCTAAAGAAAAGGGCGGCGGATTCATCGTAGGCGGCGAGAACTACGGACAGGGCTCCTCCCGTGAGCACGCCGCAATTGGCCCCATGTACCTCGGAATTAAAGCCGTAATTGCAAAGTCCTTTGCCCGTATCCACCACGCAAACCTCATCAACTTCGGAATTCTTCCCCTCGTTTTCGTTAACAAGGAGGACTACGACAAGATTGACCAGGGAGACTGGCTTGAGATTGACCTTTCAAACTTCGCTCCCGGCGAGGACAACATCATTACTGTAATTAACAGAACTAAAGGCATTTCCATTCCCACAAAGCACGGCCTCAACAAGAGGCAGGTTGAAATCATCAAGGCAGGCGGCGTTCTTGCCTACGTTAAGCAGAAGTTCGAGAAGAAGAACAGGGCTCAGTAGTTCTTCGGGGGCTTTGGGCCCCCTTTAAATTGAAAAAAATCGGTGAGGAGGAGGATATGGCGAAAAAGCCCACTATTATCTGGACAAAGGTTGACGAGGCTCCGGCCCTTGCAACCTACTCCCTCTACCCCATTATGAAGAACTTTGTTAAGCACGCAGGGGTGGAGCTTGAGCAGAGGGACATCTCTCTGGCCGGAAGGATTCTCGCCCAGTTCGGCTACCAGCCTGACGACCTTGCCTACCTGGGTGAGCTCGTTTGGAAGCCCGAGGCAAACATCGTTAAGCTCCCCAACATTTCCGCTTCCGTTCCTCAGCTTATTGAGGCTATTAAGGAGCTCCAGAGCCAGGGTTACGACCTTCCCGACTACCCTGAAAACCCCCAAACCGAGGAAGAGAAGGAAATCAAGGCCAAGTACGACAAGTGTGTAGGCTCTGTTGTTAACCCGGTTCTCAGGCAGGGTAACTCCGACAGGCGCATCGCTCCGCCGGTTAAGAACTACGCCAAGAAGCACCCCCACAAGATGAGGGACGTTTCCCCCAAGTCTGAGTCCTACGTTGCCTACATGAAGAGCGGTGACTTCTACGAGCACGAGAAGTCTGTAACTATCAAGAAAGACGGAAAAATCCGCTACGAGTTCGTTGACAAGGACGGTAACGTTCAGGTTCTCAAAGAGATTGAAGTGGGAATGGGTGACGTTATAGACGGCACCTTTATGAGCCGCAGGAAGCTCAAGGAGTTTTTCGAAGAGGTTATCAACGACGCCAAGGATAAGGACATCCTATTCTCCCTCCACGTTAAGGCTACAATGATGAAGGTCTCCGACCCTGCCATCTTCGGAGACGCCATAAGGGTTTACTACAAGAAGCTCTTTGAGAAGCACGGCAAGGAGCTTGAGGAAATCGGTTTCGACCCCAACAAAGGACTCATAGACCTTGAGAACAAGCTCTCTAAGCTCTCTCCTGAGAAGCAGGAGGAGATTAAGAAGACCCTTGAGGAGATTTACAAGGAGCAGCCCCGCCTCTACATGGTTGACTCCGACCGCGGAATTACCAACCTCCACAGGCCCAACGACGTAATCATCGACGCTTCAATCCCCGCCGTTATCAAGAACGGCCTTCAGGGTTGGGGCCCCAGCGGTGAGACCGACGACTGCGTAATCACCGTTCCCGACCGCTCCTACGCTACCATGTACTCTGAAATCGTTGAAGATATTAAGGTTCGCGGCCAGTTCGACCCCACAAAGGTGGGAACGGTTCAGAACATCGGCCTTATGGCAATGAAGGCCGAGGAGTACGGCTCCCACGACAAGACCTTCTTCCCCCCTGCCGACGGTAAAATCAGGATTGTTGACGAGGAAGGAAACGTTCTTATGGAGCACGAGGTAGAGAAGGACGACATCTACCGTAGCTGCCACACCAAAGACATTGCAATCCGCGACTGGGTTAAGCTTGCTGTAAACAGGGCCAAGGAGACAGGCCTTCCAATCGTTTTCTGGCTCGACTCTTTAAGGGCCCACGACAGGCAGCTTATCGAGAAGGTTAAGGAAGAGCTCAACAAGTACGACCTTGAGGGCGTTGAGTACTACATTAAGCCTCCCAGGGAGGCGATGAAGTTTACCTTAGAGCGCTTCAGGAAGGGTCTTGACACCATCTCCGTTACCGGAAACGTTCTCAGGGATTACCTGACAGACCTCTTTCCGATTATTGAGGTTGGAACATCTGCAAGGGCCCTCTCAATCGTTCCCCTTATCGCAGGCGGCGGACTCTTTGAGACCGGTGCAGGCGGCTCTGCTCCCAAGCACGTTCAGCAGTTCGTTAAAGAGGGCCACCTCAGGTGGGATTCCCTCGGTGAGTTCCTCGCCTTCGTTGAGGCACTGAAGCTCGCCTACAAGCAGGCCGGAAGCGAGAACGAGAGAATCCTCGTTATGGCCGAGACCCTCTCTAAGGCTGTTGAGCGTTACCTCGACAACGACAAGACTCCCAAGCGTAAAGTCGGCCAGCTCGACACCCGCGGAAGCCACTACTGGCTTGCCCGCTACTGGGCCGAGGAGCTTGCGGCTCAGACAAAAGACGCCGAGCTTGCCAAGATTTTTGAGCCCGTTGCGGCGAAGCTCATTGAGAACGAGGAGAAGATTCTCTCCGAAATCGCCGCAACCGAGGGCTCTCCCAAGGACATCGGCGGCTACTACCACCCCGACGACGAGAAAGCTACTGCCGCAATGAGGCCTTCCAAGACCTTCAACGAGATAATAGACAACCTGTAGAAACTTGTAAAAAAGTTGTAAAATTAGGGGGGCATCAAGCCCCCCTTTTTAATATTTGAAAGCATTTGCAAGGAGGAGATAGATGGCTCAGAGAGGAATCAGGGAGTACGACGGCAAGAGGATTCTTGCCGAGCACTGGAACGAGTACTTCGCTCCGGAGTTTGAGTATGACTTTAAGTCGGTTCTCGTTACTCCGGAAACAGACCTTGACAGGCTTCCCGAGCAGTACCCGTGGCTCTTAGAGATGCCCCTTGTTGCAAAGCCCGACATGCTCTTTGGTAAGAGGGGTAAGCTGGGGCTTATTCTCTTCAAGAAGGAAAAGCCCTGCGACGTTGACTACGAGACCGTTAAGCAGTGGATTAGGGAGAAGATGCAGGAAGAGGTTGAGATTAAGGGCAAGAAGGGTAAGCTGACCCACTTCCTCATTGAGCCCTGCGTTCCCCACGCTCCGGAAGATGAGTACTACGTTGCAATGACCCTCGGCTACGACGGTGACCACATCTACATGTCTGCCTTCGGCGGAATCGACGTTGAGGAGAACTGGGATAAGGTTAGGGAAATCGTTATACCTCCGCTTGCAACCGAGGAGGAGATTGACAGGCTGATTGAGGAGAACGTTCCCGAGGAGATTAAAGACAAGGAGAAGTACGCAGACTTCGTTAAGCGCCTCTACCGCTTCTTCAGGGATATGCATTTTGCCTACCTTGAGATTAACCCCCTTGTTATGGTCGGGAACAAAGTTTACCCCCTTGACTTCGTTGGAAGGGTTGACGACACTGCCCAGTTCCTCGTCGGAAGGAAGTGGGGTGAGCTTGAGTTCCCTGCAGGTTTTGGCGGTGAGCTCTCCCCCGAGGAGAAGTACATTAAGGAGATGGACGAAAAGTCCGGTGCCTCCCTTAAGCTAACAATCCTCAATCCCGAGGGAAGGATTTGGACCCTTGTTGCAGGCGGCGGTGCTTCGGTAGTTTACGCCGATACTGTTGCAGACCTCGGCTACGTTAAGGAGCTTGCAAACTACGGTGAGTACTCCGGTAACCCCTCGAGGGCCGAGACCAGGGAGTACGTTAAAACCGTTCTCGACCTTATGACACGCCATAAAGACCCTCAGGGTAGGCCGAAAATCCTCATCATCGGCGGTGCTATTGCCAACTTCACAGACGTTGCTAAGACCTTCGACGGAATCATCGACGCCTTCAAGGAGTACGCCGACAAGATGAAGGAAGTGGGCGTTAAGATTTACGTTCGCCGCGGTGGTCCCAACTACGAGGTTGGACTTGCAAAAATTAAGAAGGCAGCCGAAGAGCTCGGTCTTCCGATAGAGGTTTACGGCCCCGAAACCCACATGACCGAAATCGTTAAGAAAGCTCTTACCGAGAATCCATAAGCAGGAGGGAAAAATGGCAAGGCCCGAATATCTTCTCTTCGATAGAGACACTAAGGCTATCTTCTGGAACCTTAACAGGAACGCTATCCAGCGTATGCTCGACTACGATTACCTTGTAGGTCGTTCACCTTCGATAGTTGCAATTGTTGCTCCCACCCAGAGCAGGAAGTTTGACAAGTTCTTCTACGGCACTGAAGAGATTATGATTCCCATCTACCGCTCAACTACCGAGGCGGCAGAAGCTCACCCCGAGGCCGACGTTCTCGTTAACTTCGCCTCCTTCAGGACCGCTTACGACGTTGCGAGGGAGGCCCTCAACATACCCACAATCAGGACAATTGCAATTACCGCTGAGGGTATTCCCGAAAGGCTCGCCCGCGACATGGCCGCAAGGGCCAAGCAAGAGGGCAAGTGGATAATCGGTCCTGCTACTGTCGGCGGAATTGCTGCAGGAGCTTTCAGAATCGGAAACGCAGGCGGAACCCTTGAGAACATCGTTAAGTCTAAGCTTCACCGCCCCGGCTCCTGCGGACTCGTAACCCGCTCCGGTGGTCTCTTTAACGAGCTCTCAAACATAATTGCCCGCAACGCCGACGGTATCGTTGAAGGTATAGCTATCGGCGGAGACAGGTTCCCCGGCTCAGACTTCCTCGACCACCTCTTAAGGTTCCAAAAGAACCCGGCAGTTAAGTACATGGTTATGCTGGGTGAGGTCGGTGGAGAGCTTGAGTACATGGTTGTTGAAGCTCTTGAGAAGGGGCTTATCACTAAGCCCTTAATCGCTTGGTGTATCGGAACGATTGCGAAGCACTTCGGCGGAGAGGTTCAGTTCGGCCACGCCGGTGCTAAGGCCGGTGCCGATAGGGAGACCGCCGACGCCAAGAACAGGGCCCTCAGGGAGGCCGGAGCACTCGTTCCCGAATCCTTCAACGATATCCCTGACCTCATCAGGAAAGTTTACGAAGACCTTAAGGCCAAAGGCGAAATCGGAGAGATTGAGGAGCCCGAGGTTCCACCCATTCCCGAAGACTACGACAAGGCAAGGAGGGCCGGCAAGGTTAGAAGGCCTACCCACTTTATCTGTACCATTTCCGACGACCGCGGCGAGGAGGCTACCTACTGCGGCGTTCCGATTTCTGAAGTTGTTGAGAAGGGCTACTCGATTGCCGACGTTATCGGCCTCCTCTGGTTTAAGAGGAAGTTTCCCAAGTGGGCTTCCGACTTCATTGACATGGTAATCAAAATTGTTGCAGACCACGGTCCTGCCGTTTCCGGTGCCCACAACGCAAAAGTTACCGCAAGGGCCGGAAAGGACCTTATCTCCTCCCTTGTTACCGGTCTTCTGACAATCGGCCCCAGGTTCGGCGGTGCAATCGACGGAGCCGCTAAGTACTTTAAGATGGCCAAAGAGAAGGGAATGGATCCCTTTGAGTTTGTTGAGTATATGAAGAAGGTTGAGAAGAAGCCGATTCCCGGTATCGGCCACAGGATTAAGTCAACTAAGAACCCCGATAAGAGGGTGGAGCTCCTCAAGAACTACGCCAAGGAGAACTTCCCCTCTACAGAGCTTCTCGACTACGCCCTTGAGGTTGAGAAGGTTACCACCGCCAAGAAGGAGAACCTCATCCTCAACGTTGACGGAACAATCGGCGTTCTCCTGGTTGATATGTTCAGGAGCCTCGGTTTCTCCGAAGCCGAGATTGACGAGCTCATTGAAGCCGGTGCATTTAACGCCTTCTTCGTCTTGGGCCGTTCAATCGGGTTTATCGGCCACATCCTTGACGAGAAGCGTCTTGCTATGCCCCTTTACAGGCATCCGTGGGACGATATCCTCTACGACGTTAAGAGGCCAGAGGGCGTTTAGCGTTAGACCCTTTATACGATTAAGGGGGGCAAAAGCCCCCCTTTTTTATTTTCGCTCTGTGAATAAAAAAGAGCTGGCCCGCAGGCCAGCCTAAGGAGGGTACCATGGGAATTGGAGGGGAGGTGCACCCCTTAATTTAGGCTAAGTATGCTAATATGTCAATACCTATAATGTTAGCTATATTATTTAGGTTCTAATATAGCTTAGGACAATTGGGCTTAGATAGTTTAAAATTTTCTGAACTCCTACCCGGAGGAGCGGTTTGAAGATAAGCGTCTGTACCTACTGCGGAGTTGGGTGCGAAATCGGCTTTGAAAACGGTAGAGTTGTTCCCGTAAACGGTGTTGTGAGCAAGGGGAAGCTCTGTATAAAGGGGATATTCGGTCACCAGTTTGTCAATCATCCCGACAGGATAAGGGGAGCTCTTGTTAGGGAAGAGCTTCTCACCCGCTACGGCTACGCCCCTTCCTCCTACCCAAACTTCAAAGGCTTTAAGCTCGTTCCCTATTCGGTTGCTTACAGAATCACAGCTGAAGAGCTTAACCGACTAAAGGAGTGCTATGGCCCCCACTCCCTCGCCTTTATAGGGGGAGCGAGGACGAACTGTGAGAGCGCCTACCTCTTTCAACGCTTTGCCCGCCAAGTTGTAGGCTCGCCCCACGTTGATAACTGTGCAAGGATATGCCACGCACCTTCCCTGAAGGGGCTAAGAGCCACCGTTGGGGAGGGGGCGGCCTCGGTCCCCTTTGATGAAATCTACAACGCAGAGCTTATCTTTGTTCTCGGCTCCAACACCACAGAAGCCCACCCGATAGTGAGCCACAGGGTTATAGAGCGGGTGAGGAGCGGCGCAACCCTTGCCGTTTTAGACGTTAGAGAGATAGGCCTCTTCCGCTTTGCCAAGTATAAACTGGCAATCCCCTACGAGAGTAACCTCCTCTTTTTAAACGCCCTTGCCAGGGTTATAGTTGAGAGGAGGCTCTACAACGAGCCCTTCCTCCGGGAGAGGGTAGAAAACTTTGATGAGTTTAAAGAGGCTATCTTAAAAGACCCCCTTTCCCACCCTTCGGTGTTTGAAAGACTGCCCGGCTACTCCCACTTGGCCCATCAGATAGAAGAGCTCGCCTTTGAGATTGCCACCAAGAGGACCCTATTTATGTGGGGCTTGGGAATTACCGAACATACCGACGGTAGCTACGCCGTTATGGCCATTGCAAACCTTGCCCTTTTAACCGGTAACGTAGGAAAAGAGGGCTGCGGCCTCATGCCCCTCAGGGGCCAGAACAACGTTCAGGGGGCCTGTGACGTTGGGATGCTTCCCTACTACCTTCCCGACTACAGAGTTCCGGAGGAAATCGGCTACAAAACTCCCGAGATAATAGACGCTATCGACGATGGGCGTATAAAGGCCCTGTGGGTTATAGGAGAAGACATAGCCCACGTTCACCCGAACCAGTCTAAAATCCGCTCTGCCCTTAAAAAGCTTGAGTTCCTTGCAGTTAACGAGCTTTTTCCCTGTGAGGTTACCCGCTTTGCCCACGTTGTTTTCGGAGTTAAGAGCTGCTACGAAAAGAGCGGTGTTTACGTAAATGCCGAGCGGCGACTCCACCTTTCCCGGCCGCTTTTTGAAACTGACCTGCCCGACGACTGGGAGGTTATAAACGGAGTTGCCTCCCAGATGGGAGCGCCCTTTAACTTTAAAAGCTCTGAAGAAGTGTGGAATGCCCTCAGGGAAGACGCTCCTAAGCGTTTTAAAGGGGCCACCTATGAGCTCCTTGAAAAGGACCCCCTCAACCCGCCCCAGTGGCCCGTTACAGAGGAAGGAAAGGGGACGCCGATTCTCTATAGGGAGAGCTTCCCAACCCCTTCGGGCAAGGCACGGCTCGTTTACACCCCTTATAAGCTCCGCGGTATGGTTAAGGAGCTCCTTGAGCGGGGCAAGCTCTCCGGCTTTTACCTTACCACCGGCAGAGTTCTGCCCCATTACAACAACGCAAACCAGACCGGCAGGTGTGAAACCCTTGAAAAGTTCCAAACCTTTAAAGAAGACACCGTTTACGCAAGCGAGGCCGATAGGGAGCGCTTAAAGGGGGCCAAGCGGGTTATCCTGAGGTCCGAGTACGGAGAAACCGCTCCCCTGCCCCTTGAGTTTAACCGCCACCTAAAGCCGGGAACCCTCTTTGTTTCCTTCCACCGAGCAAAGAGCAGGATTAACTTCCTGTTCGGGGATGAAGCCGACGAGCTTGTCAAAACCGCCCGCTTTAAATCGGTAAAAGTTGAAGTTGAGGTGGTTGAGTGAGGCTAAAGAAACGTTACGGTCAGCACTTCCTTAAAGATAGAAATGTTATCCGGCGGATAGCAGACGCCCTCCCTATTACCTCAGACGACGTTGTTGTTGAAATAGGCCCCGGCGGAGGGGCTCTTACGGAAGAGCTTCTTGCCCGAAACCCCAAAGCCCTTTACGCTATCGAGATAGACCCCGACTGGGTAGACTACCTGAAGGAGCGTTTTAAAGACAGAATCACCGTTTTTAACGCCGACGCCACAACCTTTGACTTCTCCCAACTCGGCAGAGGTTTGAAATTTTTCGGAAATCTCCCCTACAACGTCTCTACAGCCATAATCAGGAACCTGCTCAACCACCGCTCTGCTTTCTCGGGCGGCGTTTTCATGGTTCAAAAGGAGGTCGCTGGCAGGCTAACGGCAACGGGCGGAAAAGAGTTCGGCTACCTGCCTGCTCTCCTTCAGAGGTTCTTCACGGTAAAGCCCCTCTTCGATGTACCTCCCGGGGCCTTTAAACCCCCTCCTAAGGTTTGGTCTACGGTTGTGAAGCTTGAGCCCAAGGAGCCCGAACTCTCAGACGAGGAGCTCTTGCCCTTTGAGAACTTCCTCAAAATGGCCTTCTCCCACAGGAGGAAAAAACTCAAGAAGAATATCCCGGTTAAAGGGGAGCTTCCCCCACACCTTCAGCCCCTCCTTGAAAAGAGGGCCGAAGAGCTTACCGGAGAGCAGCTCCTTGAGCTTTTCAGGGCCCTTAAACGGCAGTAGCCACCATGCCGAAACCTTGGCTGTTCCTGCCGCCGAGCCCAACTGTCAGTGCCACTCTCAGGGCCTCCGGGTCTCCTTCAAGGTCGAACATCCCCTTCCACGCCTCTATTACGAACCGGTTCCGGTACTGAACCACCGCCTTTTTAAACACCCCCTCGGGAGAAGGTTGAACCGATATTTCGGGCCTGATACCGGTAAGTTTCTCGGTTTTCTCCTTTAAATCCTCTTCAAGCTTTTTGAAGAACTCCCCGTTTGTTGGCCTGTGGTAGAGGGTTTTGCCGTTGGGGAGGCTCTGGAAGACCGTTACCGGCGAGAGGGTTTTTACTTTTATGCTCTTTTCGTTTACCGTTACCGGAACGGCGTCTACTTTATCGATTCTTACCCTGTTTTTCCCGAGCCGGAGCTCCGTTCCCACCGGGAATTCAATTTCTACATCTTCAAATATTGAAACGTAGAAGTGAAATGAGGATAAGAACGAAATTCTCTTCCTCTCTTTGTTAATCCTCTTCTTCCCGAAAAAGTTGGAGTAGGTAAAGTGGAGCTTTTCCGCTTGGGGAATTAAGTTAAATAGGAATCCCCTGAGTATGTGGTTGTAGTGAATGGGGAGATATACCGGAGATTCCGAAGAGAGATAGATACAGTACCTCAACTCCTCACCCCTCGTTCTTATTTTTTCGCGCCGCTTTTATTGGTTTTTTGTTATCTATTTAACTTTGAATTATATTTTACCGCCGCCCATATTTCTTTAAAAAAGATTAAAGGAGGGCGGGGAGGGCTACTCCCCGAATACCCTCTTGAATATGTAATCTACGTGCTTTGTGTGGTAGGAGAGGTCGAAAATCTCCTCTATCTCCTCCTCCGAGAGGACTTTTCTAACCCTTTCGTCTTTTTTGAGAAGCTCTTTGAAGTCTTTGCCCTCGTTCCACACCTTCATTGCGTTTTCCTGAACGATTGCGTAGGCCTCCTCCCTTGAAAGGCCCCCCTTCTCTATCAGGGTGAGGAGAACCCTCTGGGAGAAGATTAGCCCCTTAAGTAGGTTTAGGTTTTTCATCATGTTCTCGGGGTAAACAACCAGGTTCTCCATAAGGCCGGCAAACTTCTGAAGCATGTAATCGAGGGCTATGCAGGCATCGGGGAAAACGGTTCTCTCGGTGGAGGAGTGGGAGATGTCCCTTTCATGCCACAGGGGAACGTTCTCCATTCCTACAATGGAGGCGCTCCTCACAACCCTTGCAAGGCCGCAGAGCCTCTCCGAGAGTATCGGGTTCCTCTTGTGGGGCATTGCGGAGCTACCTTTCTGTCCTTTCCTGAAGGGTTCTTCAACCTCCCTTACCTCTGTCCTCTGAAGGTGTCTGATTTCGGTTGCAAACTTCTCTATGGAAGATGCTGTGAGGGCAAGGGCGTTCAGGAACTCTGCGTGTCTGTCCCTCTGAACCACCTGGTTGGAGGCCTTTGCGTAGTCTATTCCCAGCTTCTTGCAGGTGAGCTCTTCCACCCTCGGGTCTATGTTTGCAAAGGTCCCCACTGCTCCCGAGAGCTTCCCTACAGCCGCCCTCTTAACGGCGGCTTTGAGCCGCTCGTAGTTCCTCCTCATTTCGTCGTACCATATGGCCAGCTTCAGGCCGAAGGTTATGGGCTCTGCGTGTATCCCGTGGGTTCTTCCCACCATAACGGTGTTTTTGTGTTCAAAGGCCCTCTTCTTTATGGCCTCCATGACTCTCTCTATATCTTTGAGGAGCAGCTCTCCCGCCTGTTTTATCTGGAGGGCGAACGCCGTGTCGAGCATGTCCGACGAGGTCATACCGAAGTGGAGGTACTTGGCTTCGTCGCCTACTATCTCCTTTATGTAGGTGAGGAAAGCTATAACGTCGTGGTTCGTTACCTCCTCTATCTCGGCTATGCGCTTTGTGTCAAACTCCTTCTCCCCTTCAAGGTAGGGCTTAACTTTCTCCTTTATCTTCTCTACCGCCTCTTTCGGAATCTTCCCTATCTCTGCCCAGCTTTCGGCCGCCGCAACTTCAACCTTGAGCCAGTTCCTCAGTTTGTTCTGCTCGTCCCATATGCTGCCCATTTCGGGTAGAGTGTAGCGGGGTATCATAGACACCTCCTTAGCGAGTTTGGGCGATTTTAACAAAGGGAGTTCAGGACTTCCTCTGCCGTTTCTCTGGCGCTTTTGGTGCAGTCGTTTATACCTACGCCTTTGTAGGCGTTGTTGCAGAAGAAGAGGTTGCCCAGCTCCCTGCCGAGTTTGAATATCCTTTCCACTTTTTCGGCGTGCCCGATGGTGTAGTGGGGAATGCCCTTTTCGTGGCGGAACACCTTTACCATCTCCGGGTAGTGGCGGATTTTCATTATTCTCTTGAGCTCCTTCAGGGCTATCTCTGTGAGCTCTTCCTCGCTTTTGAGTGCAAGCTCCGGCTGGCGTGCTCCGCCTATCATTACCCTGATTAGGGCCTTTCCTTCCGGGGCCCTGTTGGGGAATACCGAGCTGTCCCAGAGGGCTCCCAGAATCTTCCTCCCTTCAACTTTCGGCACGAGGAACCCGAAGCCGTCGAGGTTGTGGCCCAGCCCCCTCTTTTCAAAGCCCAGGGCAACTACCGATATGGGGGAGTACTCTATGGAGGCAAGTAGCTCTGAGAGCTCCCTTGAGGTCTCCTTTAGCACCTGTGCGGCTGCGTAGGCCGGTAGGGAGAGGACCACGGCGTCGAACTCTTCGCTTTTCTCTTTACCTCGGAGGGTGTAGGTTACCAGCCACTTGTCTTTTTTCTTCTCTAAGGTTTTTACTTGGGCTTCGGGGGTGAAGCTCTCTCCCAGCTCTTGGGCAAGGAGCTGGGTAAACTGGCTCATCCCCTTAACGAAAGAGGTAAGTACGCCTCCCGGGCCGGCGGGCCCTGAGCTTTTCGCTCCCTTCTTCTTTGCCTCCTTCGCCTTTGCTATGAGCCCCCTGATGAGTCCGCCGTACTCCCTCTCCAGCCTGTAGATGGTGGGAAAGGCCGCCTTTAGGCTCATCCTTTCGGGGTCGCCGGCAAATATTCCGGCAACCATCGGGTCGAGCAGGTAGTCGAGGGCCTCTTTCCCGAGCCTGCGCCTTACAAACTCGGCGAGGGTTTCGTCCTCTTTTTCGGAGGGGGGGACGAGGAGCTCTCCCAGCACTCTCACCTTACCTTTCCAGGAGAGCAGGTAGGAGGAGAGAAAGGCTATCGGGTTCTCCGGCAGCCTTACAAGCCTGCCGTTTTTATAGATGAACCTTTTCCTTGCCTTGTCGGAGCTTCTGTAGAGTAGCTTTTCGGCCCCCAGCAGCTTTACCAGCTCTAAGGTATCGGGCTTGCCGTCGAGGAACCCGTTGGGCCCTGACTCAACTATGTAGCCTTTCTCGTAGTAAGTTCTCGCCTTTCCTCCCGGATAGTTTTCCCTCTCGAGGAGCTTCACCTGGGCCCCGCCCCTTTTTAGGTAAAAGGCGGTTGAAAGCCCAGAAACACCGCCGCCTATAACGCACACTCTCATCACTCACCCCTCAGCTTTTCAACTTCTCCCTTTAGGGCCTCTATAAGGAGCGGAGAGTCGTGTTTCAGCCTAACTCTCCTGTAGTCAATCCCCAGCTCTTTCGCAACCTCTTTATACTCTACATCGAGTTCGTACAAGGTCTCTATGTGTTCCGAGACGAAGCTTATCGGGAAAACGACAACCGACGAGAACCCCATCTCTTTGAGCTCTCTCAGCGTCTCTTCCGTAGACGGCTCGAGCCACTCTATCGGCCCTACCTTGCTCTGGTAGGAGATAAACCACCTGAAACCGGTAAAGGCCGAAGCGATGAGCTGTGCACTCTCCTTTACCTCTTCCGGGTAGGGGTCTCTCTTCTCCTCCACAAAGTACTTGGGTAGGCTGTGGGCCGAAAACAGCAGGGCCGTCTCGTTCGGGTTCAGCCCTTTCAGGTAGGGCCTTATCATCTCCTGAGCCCACTTTACGTATAGGGGGTTCCTGCACCAGGAGCGGCAGTGTTTGACCTCTACTCCCTTTAACTGTTTTTCAACGTCCCGTATGCACGCCCCCACGGTGCCGTAGGAGAACTGGGGATAGAGTGTAATGTGGTAAATCTTTTTGTAGCCTTCCTCTTTTATCTCTTTGGCAACTACCTCAAGGAGGGGCTCTGAGTAGAGCATTCCGCACTTTACCTTTAGGCCCGTGGCCTTGGCAAGGAGCTCTGCCTGCTGTAGGGAGTTCCTCACGAGAGGGCTACCCCCTCCGATTGCCTGATACTGGGGCTGCACTTTAGGGGTTCTAAAGGTTGCTATCAGGTAGGCAAGGGGCTTCTGGAGAAAGGCCGGAACGCCGAAGTTTATGAGGTCTCTGTCGGAAAAGAGCCTGTAGAGGAAGGGTTTTATCTCTTTGAGATTTGAGGGAGCTCCCATGTAGGTAAGCAGAACCGCCTCTTTCAACTCACTCTCCGATTATTTTGATGATTACCCTTTTGGGCCTCTGGCCGTCGAACTCGGCGTAGAAGATTTCCTGCCAAGGCCCCAGGTCCAGCTCTCCGTTTGTTATCGGCAGGACCACCTGGAGGTGGACCAGCAGGTTCTTCAGGTGGGCGTCGCCGTTGTCTTCGCCCGTTCTGTGGTGTTTGTAGTCGGGTCTGAAGGGGGCCAGCTTCTCCAGCCACTCCCAGATATCTTCGTGGAGCCCCTCTTCGTCGTCTTGGATGATTACCGCCGCGGTTAGGTGCATTGCGGAAACGAGGCACAGCCCCTCTTTAACTCCCGACTCTTTTACCGCCTCTTTAACGGTGTCGGTTATCCTTATGAGCTCTCTGCGCCTTTTGGTGTTAAACGTAAGGTATTTAGTGTAAGCCTTCATGGCGCCTCCTTCTTGAAGTAGTTGTGATTATCTCAAATGGGGTTTATGTTCTTAAAGAAAAGGCGGAGGTGGTGATGTACGGAGTGGTTATTGTGGGCGGCGGGCCTGCAGGTCTTTCCTGTGCCCTTACGCTTGCAGACGGGGCAAGGCGCTTCGACTTCGCAAGGAAGCCAATAGCCGTTGTAGACAGCGGAAGCTCCGACGTTTTAAAGGCCGTTTTAAACAACGTTCCCGGCGTTAAGAGGGGAACCACCGGAGAGGAGTACCTTGAGTTCCTCAGGACTCAGGTGGAGGAGTTTGAGGAGGTTAACCTGATTGAAGGTGAGGTTGCAGAGGTTACCGGCAGGGAGGGTGAGTTTAAGGTGGTTCTTTCCGACGGCAGGGAGCTTCAGGCCGAGCTGGTTGTTTTCGCTACAGGCTTTCACTCCTTCCCGGTAAAAACGGACCTCGTTGAAGTTGTTCCCCACCCCAAGTCTCCCAGGCCCGGGAAAATCGCCCTTAGGCCTAAGGCTCCCGGCGTTTACGTTGCGGGTCTTGCTGCCGGCGTTATAACGATGGTTGCCTCTGCAGCAGGTAGCGGCGTTGAGGTGGCCTGCGACATACTCTCTAAGTGGGCCGGTAGAGTCGTTGTGGGTCACGATAAGATAGGCGGTTAAGGGGGCCTTTGCCCCCCTTTAGGCGCTTTTTACAATAGAGAGGAAGTTCTCAAGGAGCTTCAGCCCAGCCCTTTGGCTCTTCTCCGGGTGGAACTGAACCGCAAACAGGTTCTCCTTCTCAACGGCAGATGTGAAGGTTATGCCGTAGTCGGTTTCCGTTAGAGTTACGCCGGGCTCTTCGGGCTTAACGTAGAACGAGTGGACGAAGTAGAAGAACTCCCCTTCTTTAATGCCCTCAAAGAGCTTCGACTCCTTCTTCAGGTAAACCTGGTTCCAGCCCATATGGGGAATCTTGAACTCAGGAGGCAGCCGAAACCGAACAACCTCTCCCCTTATGAGCTTCAGCCCCTCACTTTCGCCGAACTCGTAGCTAACGTCAAAGAGCAGCTGAAGCCCCAAACATATCCCCAGAAACGGCTTGCCCTTCTCAACCTGCCTTATAAGGGTTTCCCACAGGTTGAGCTCTTTCAGGTTCCTTACTGCGTCTTTAAACGCTCCTACCCCCGGCAGGACAACCACCTCTGCCTCCTCAATTCTCTTCGGAGAGCTCGTTACCTCAACATCTCCGCCTACCGATTCAATCGCCTTGCTTACGCTCCTGAGATTTCCCATTCCGTAGTCTACAACGGCTATCACTTTATACCTCCGGGCATTGAGCCGAGCAGGTACTTAATGTCGTTGTCGCCGAACAGGACGCCGGCTCCAAGGTAAACGCCTCTCCACTTGTGGTACAGGAGCTCGTCGCCGCCTCCGTAAACGAACCAGTTCTTGTTGAGGAAGTACTTAACTCCCACTCGCAGGTGGGGCGGTATGTTGTCTCCCTTGGAGTCCTTCCTGCCGGTGTTCCAAAGGTCCGAAACCAGCATAAACCGCTTGTTAAACAGTAGGTCGAGCCCTACCCCTCCGGAGCTCTCTTTGAGTCCTCCCCTCAGAACCAGCTTCGTTCCCGGCCTCAGCCAGTCGGCGTTGAATATCCTGGCGTACTGGAGGGTGAACTGGGTTTTGTAGTTCTTCTCCACCTCTTCTCGCCAGCCGGTTGTCGTTCCCGTATCTATGTAGTACTTCTGGTAGGTTATGTGTCCCTGGGAGTTGCCCACAACCTCAAGCAGGTAGTAGTGGTCCTTCTCCGGGGGCTCCACCTTCAGGGTAAACACCCCTCTGCTGTCGCCGGTTCTCGTGTTTACGTCGCCTCTGAAGCCTACGTAAACTTGAGTCTTTTCGACCTTCTCCGCAAGGCTTCCCAAGGTTTTGACCGTTTTATCCAAGTTGGCGTAAAGGCTTTCGTCGTTGAAGAGCTTCCCGATGGTTCCCTTGCCGCTGTTGACTTTGGCCAGAAGCTCCTTCAGCTCCTTTGTTGTGGCCTTGATGTTTGCCAGGGTCTCCTTGATGTTCTTCGTATCCTGTTCGTTGAGGAGCTCTTTCAGGTTCTTGGTGAGTTGGTCGAGGTTCGCGGCAATCTGGGGTGCCTTATCGCTCGCCAAGCGCAGGTTCCTTACCAGCTGACGGATGTCTTGGCGGTTCTCAAGGGTTACTTCCGAGAGCTGCTGGGTGAGGTTGTTTACGTTGTCGAGTATCTGGGGAAGCTCCTCCCGCAGGCTCTCTGTAAGGGCCAGGGCGTTCTCTATGAGCTTCTTAACGTTTTTCCTGTTCTCGGTTAAAAGGGTGTCAACGTCGTTTACAACCTTGTTCACGCTTGCGGTCAGCTGGTTTATCCTGTCCATTATGATGGCGATTCTGTTCTTGCCGTCGGGGGTTGTAACCGCCTGGTTGAACTTCTCGAGGAGCTGGTTCAGAGAGGTCATCACCTGGTCCATAGAGGCGGGAACCTGGGTCTGCTCTATAACCGAGCCCGGGGGAAGCGGTGGTGCCGGCGGGTGGCCCGGGTCTATCTCAACGTACTTTTCGCCCATTAGGCCCATGGTCTCTATCTTTGCAACGGCGTTTTTGTAGAGCTTCACGGGCTTTGTGAAGATTATCTCTACAACCGCCTTGCCGTCTTTTACTCCTACCTTTACAACTTTACCCACCGTAACTCCGGCCACCCTTACCGGGGCGTCCTTCTCAAGGCCGGCGGCGTTGCTGAAGTAGATAAGGTAGGGCTTTTGCTCAACCCCCCTTTTAAACTGTAGGGGGTTGAGGGTTGTTGCTATAACTCCAAGGCCGGTGAGCCCGGCAATTACCAGGGCGCCAACTTTGGCCTCAAGACTCAGCTTACCCATCTTCACGCTCCAGAGCTTCGGTTATAGGCCCTTCAGGTTCTCCGTTGATGAACTGTTTAACAACTGGGTTTTTACTGTTTCTAATCTCTTCCGGCGTTCCCACTTCAACCACCCTGCCGTTAAAGAGTATCGCTATCCTGTCGGCTATCCTGAAGGCGCTTGTAACGTCGTGGCTCACAACAACGCAGGTCTTGTTAAACTCGCTCCGCAGCCTCAGAATCAGCCTGTCGAAAATTGCCGTCATCACCGGGTCAAGGCCCGAGGTGGGCTCGTCGAACAGTATGCACTTTGGGTTCATACACAGGGCCCTTGCAACGGCCACCCTCTTTCTCATACCTCCCGAGAGCTCGCTGGGGAATAGGTCTTCCGTTCCGGAAAGCCCCAGGAGCGACAGGTAGTAGCTGGCCTTTTCCCGGGCCACTCTCTCCTTCACGCCCTTCTTCTCTATGAGGTAGAAGGCCACGTTGTACCAAACCGGGTAGGAGTCAAAGAGCGCTCCGCTCTGGAAAACGTAAGTAAGCGTCTCCCTGAAGCGCTCAAGCTCCTCCTCTTTCAGGTTTATAACGTCGAAGTCGTAAACCTTTATCCTCCCCTCGTCGGGGATTATGAGCCTTGCTATCTGCTTCAGCAGAACGCTCTTTCCCGTTCCCGACGGCCCCATTATCACGAAAATTTCGCCGTCGTAAACGGTGAAGCTCACGCCGTTGTGGACAACCTTATTGCCGAAGCGCTTTTTCAGGTTCTCAACTATTATCGCTTCCCTCATAGGTTAAAGAGCCTCAGCAGGTAGGTTATCAGGTAGTCGAATATGAGAATCGCTATCGAGGAAGAGACAACCGCCTTTGTAGTGGACTCTCCGACCCCTTTTGCTCCTCCTCTCGTGTAGTATCCGTAGAGGCAGCTTATAGTGGAGAGGAGAAAGCCGAAAACGGCGGCCTTTATGAGGCCGTGAAACACGTCTTCCATATGGGCGAAGTTCTGGGTGTACCTCAGGTAGAGGGTCTTGTTAACGCCGAAGATGTGGACGCTTACCAGGTATCCCCCTATGTAGCCTATTATGTCGGCTATAACGGTAAGGAACACCAGAGAAATGGTTGTGGCGTATATCCTTGGGGTTATGAGGAACTTAATGGGGTTTACGGCCATCATCTCCAGGGCGTCTATCTGCTCTGTAACCCTCATGGTTCCTATCTCGGCTGCCATAGCAGAGCCCGAGCGGGCGGTTACGAGCAGCGCTGAGAGAACCGGAGAGAGCTCCCTGGCCATCGAGATTGCCACAACCGCGCCTATCATGAACTCTGCGTTGAACCTGTGGAAGGCGTTGTAGGTCTCAAGGGCGATAACGCCGCCTGTGAACAGGCTCGTTACCGCTATCACCGGTATGGAGTCTGAGCCTATGGTTGCAAGGTAGTAGATAAACCTCTTGAGCCTCAGCGGCGGCTTAAATGCAAGGGTTACGGCCTTTGCAGAGAGCAGGAACCACCTTCCCCAGAACTCCAAGAAGGCGATTACCCACCTTCCTACGGCCTCGAGGAGTTTAACCACTGACTCCCTCAATCATCGTAGATTCAAAATCGTGTAAATTATACACTTTCCTTTTATTCAATTTCTTTGGTTCAGTTTGAAGTTTCCCTTCTAAATGCCTAAACTTTAGGCAGAAAATTCCAACTTTCCAGTGGAGAGAGAGGATGGCAGAGGAGAAGAGTCTGGAGCACAAGATAGTAGAGCAGCGGAAGGAAAAGGTAGAGAAGCTGAAAGAGCTCGGCTACGAGCCCTACGCCTATAAGTTCGACGTTAACGCCAAAGCCGGTGAGCTTATTGCCCGTTTCGGCAGGGTGAAAAGCCAGGAGGAGCGCGAGGGAGAAGAGCTTCCCTCCCAGGAGTTCTCCCTTGCCGGCCGTATAGTCTCCATGAGGGTTATGGGCAAGGCCGCCTTCTTCCACATTCAGGACGAAAGCGGCAGGCTCCAGTGCTACATCAGGCGGGACACGGTAGGGGAAGAGTTCTACAACAAGGTTTTTAAGAGGCTCATAGATATCGGCGACATCGTTGGGGTAAAGGGGACCCTTTTCAGAACCAGAACCGGCGAGCTGACCCTTGAGGTTAAGGAGCTCACCCCCCTTACCAAGTCTTTAAGGCCCTTGCCCGAAAAGTGGCACGGCTTGAAAGATACCGAGAAGCGCTACCGTCAGCGCTACCTCGACCTCATAGTGAACCCGGAGGTCAGGGAGGTATTCAGAACCAGAACCGAGGTTATAAAGGCCATAAGGGAGTTCCTCGACAGCAGGGGTTTTCTGGAGGTTGAGACCCCAATCCTTCAGCCTATAGCTTCGGGAGCGGCCGCAAAGCCCTTCATCACCCACTACAACGCCCTCGACATAGACGTTTACCTGAGAATAGCCCCCGAGCTCTACCTGAAGAGGCTTCTGGTTGGGGGTTTTGAGCGGGTTTACGAGCTGGGCAAGAACTTCCGTAACGAGGGGATAAGCACCCGCCACAACCCCGAGTTTACGATGGTTGAGTGGTACATGGCCTACGCCGACTACTACGACCTTATGGAGATGACCGAGGAGCTCTTTGAGTTTCTCCTGGATAGGCTCTACGGCCCCGGCGTTAGGGAGATAGAGTATCAGGGAACGAAAATCTCCTTTAAGAGGCCCTTCAGGAGAATCTCCTACCTTGAGGAGCTCTCGAAGAAGACCGGACTCACCCCCGATGAGCTCCTCCACAACGAGGAGAAGGTTCTTCAAAAGGCCAAGGAGCTCGAGATAGAGAACGCCGAGAAGCTCTCCCACTTTAAGAGAGTTCAGGAGCTCTTTGAGAAGCTGGTAGAGCCCGAGCTTATCCAGCCGACCTTCGTTGTAGATTTCCCCAAGGCTATATCGCCCCTTGCCAAGGAGAAGCGCGGTAACCCCGAGCTTGTTGAGCGGTTTGAGCTTTTCATCTACGGCCGTGAGGTTGCAAACGCCTACAGTGAGCTCAACAACCCCGAGGAGCAGGCAAGGCGCTTTAAGCAGCAGCTCCAGGAGAAGGCGAGGGGAGACGAGGAGGCCATGGAGTACGACGCCGATTTTGTTACCGCCCTTGAGTACGGTATGCCTCCCACCGCCGGCGAGGGGATAGGAATAGACAGGCTCGTTATGCTCTTTACCGATAAAGACTCCATCAGGGAAGTTCTCCTCTTCCCTCAGCTCAGGCCCGAGAGGAGAGAGGAGAAGAAGGAAGAGGTTAAGGAGAGTTGAACCCGCTCCTTCTGTGGCTTGCGGTTAGGAGTTTAAAGCCCAAGGGCGGCTACCACTCCTTCGCCGTTTTGATTGCAGTTCTCGGCGTTGTTGTGGGGGTGGCCGCCCTTATAATCGTTAACTCCGTTATGACCGGCTTCCAAGACGCCATAAAGAAGCGGCTTCTTTCTGCCAACGCCGACATAATAGTGATGAAGCGTTCGGGTCCCTTTGTTCGTTACGACTACGCTCAGCACGTGATATCGAAGATTAAGGGCGTTGTAGGTGTTGAGCCGTTTATCTACGTTCCGGCTATGGCCACGGCCGGTCAGGCCCAAACAGCCGCAAGTGCTTCCATAAGGGGGTGTGTTCCCGCCCTTGAGCCAAAAGTTACCTCCATTCCCCGGCACATGGTTGTTGGAGACTGGAAGCTCTTTGAGAGCTCCCCGAAGGGTGTGGTAATCGGGCGTATTCTTGCCGATACTCTCGGCATAACGGTGGGAGACGAAATCACCTTTATATCTCCCTACGGCAGGAAGACCCCTTTCGGCGTTATACCCCGAACGGCCAAGTTCACCGTGGTGGGCATATTCGAGGTGGGGATGTATCAGTTTGACTCCTCCTTGGTTCTTGCCCACCTTGACGCCGTTCGTAAGGCATTCGGTTTCGGAGATTCTGTTACGGGTTTAATGGTTAAGGTTAGGGACCTTAACCTCGTTAAACCCGTTGAGAGGCAGATAGAGGCCGTCCTCGGCCCTGCCTACTCGGTTCAGGACTGGATATCTTTAAATAAGAGCCTCTTCTCGGCACTGAAGCTTGAGAAGCTCGCCATGTTCCTGATTCTGACGCTGATTGTGGTTGTTGCCTCTTTCAACATCTCCAGCCTTCTCATGATGACGGTGAGCTCAAAGTCCAGGGATATTGCCATACTGAAAACCGTGGGGGCGGAAAACGGCTTTATCGTGAAAGTTTTCGTCCTTCAGGGGCTTCTGATAGGGGCAATCGGCACTATTTTGGGTGAGGCAATCGGGATTGCCGTTTCCGTTTTCGGCGAGAAGTTTAAGCTCATTCCCCTGCCGCCGGACGTTTACTACATAGACCACCTTCCCTTTCAGCTCCACCTTGCAGACTGCGTAGTTGCCGCCGTTGCGGCCCTAATCATAAGCGGGATTGCAACGGTTTACCCGGCGCTGAGGGCGGCGAAAACTGAGCCTGTGAAAGTTCTTAGGATGGGGGAGAGTTGAGCAGGAGCGTTCCCGGCACCATTAGGAAGGCAAAAGTTCAGGATGCGGAGAGCATTCAGTTCCTCGTTAACCACTACGCCAAACTGGGGCTTATGCTTCCCCGTTCCATAAACAGCATCTACGAGAACATAAGGGAGTTCTGGGTTTACGAAGAGGACGGAACGGTTCTGGGCGTGTGTGCCCTCTCTGTTTTCTGGGATAACCTTGCGGAGGTGCGCTCCCTGGCGGTTGCTCCCGGTCACACGGGAAAGGGTATAGGCACCGCCCTTGTAAAGAGGGCCCTTGAGGAGTCGCTTGAGCTCGGGATTAACAGAGTTTTTACCCTTACATACCAGGTGGACTTTTTCAGGAAGCTCGGCTTTAGGGAGATAGATAAGAACACCCTTCCCCATAAAATCTGGAGGGACTGTATAAACTGTGTAAAATTCCCCAACTGTGATGAAACGGCTATGGAGATAATACTTGAAGGAGAGGAGAGATGACCCCGCAGGAGCAGTTAAAAGTTATAAAGAGGGGAACCGCCGAGATTATAGGGGAAGAGGAGCTTTTGGAGAAACTGAAGTCGGGTAGGAAGCTCCGCATTAAGGCGGGGTTTGACCCTACGGCCCCCGACCTTCACCTGGGCCATACGGTTCTCCTTTGGAAGCTCAGGGACTTTCAGGAGCTCGGTCACGAGGTTTACTTCCTCATAGGCGACTTTACCGCAATGATAGGGGACCCTACGGGCAAGAACGAAACCCGCCCGCCCCTCACAAGGGAGGAGGTTCTTAAAAACGCAGAAACTTACGCACAGCAGGTTTTCAAGATACTCGACCCCGAAAAAACCGTTGTGGTTTTCAACAGCGAGTGGCTCGGCCAGATGAGCGCCGCCGACCTCATAAAGCTTGCCTCCAAGTACACAGTGGCAAGAATGCTTGAGAGGGACGACTTTGAGAAGCGCTTTAAGGAAGGCAGGCCCATACACATTCACGAGTTCATCTATCCCCTCCTTCAGGGCTACGACTCGGTTGTGTTAAAGGCCGACGTTGAGCTCGGGGGAACCGACCAGAAGTTCAACCTCCTGATGGGGCGCCACCTTCAAAGGGAGTACGGTCAGGAGGAACAGGTCTGCATAATGATGCCCATTTTGGAGGGGCTCGACGGCGTTCAGAAGATGAGTAAGAGCCTCGGTAACTACATAGGGATACTTGAGCCTCCGGAGGAGCAGTTCGGTAAAGTGATGAGGATTTCCGACGAGCTCATGTGGCGTTACTACAGGCTCGTTACCCGCGTTCCGGAGGAGGAGATAGAGGAGATGGAGCGGGCCGTTAAGGAGGGGCGGCTCCACCCGATGGAGGCAAAGAAACGCCTTGCAGAGACCATAGTTGCCACTTTCCACGGTGAAGAAGCCGCAAAGAGGGCGAGGGAGCACTTCGAGAGGGTCTTCTCCCGAAGGGAGCTTCCCCCCGAAATCCCCGAGCCCGAAGTTGAAGTTCCCGAAAACCCGATTTGGCTGCCCAAGTTACTGAAAATCTTAGGGCTTGTTAAGTCTACCAGCGAGGGCAGGCGTCAGATAAGGGGCGGTGCCGTCAGGATAGACGGCCGGAAAATCCTCGACGAAGACTACAAAGTGGACCTGCTTGCAGGGGAGTTTGTCGTTCAGGTGGGCAAGAGGCGCTTTGCCAAGATAAAGCCCGAAAACGTTAAGTTGACTTCCGGTTAAGGCGACAGCTCCACCCTCACCTCTACGGGCTCTGGGGCGGGCTTACCTATGAAGTAGCCCTGCCCCAGGGAAACCCCTATCGCCTTCATCAGGCGGTAGGTCTCTTCGTCTTCTATGAACTCTGCAAGGGTTCTCAGCTTAAAGGCCTTCCCCACTTCAACTATGGACTTCACTATGGTCAGGTCTTTCCTGTCCTCTTTTGCCCCGCGGATGAAGCTGCCGTCGATTTTTATAACGTCTGCGGGGAACTTTTTCAGGTACATGAAGTTTGAGTAGCCCGCCCCGAAATCGTCTATTGCTATTCCGGCGTTGAACTCTTTAAATAGGGTGAATATGCTGATTGCCGCCTTTTCGCTCATGAGTTTTTGGGACTCGGTTATTTCAAATATCACGTTTGAGAGGTCCAGGTTGTACTGTTTGGCTATCTGGAAAATGGTGTTAAGCTCCCTGAAGAAGTACTTCATTGAGAGGTTGAAAAAGAGCTTGTAGGGGCCGAAGAACTTTATGGTGTTTATAAAGAGGAGTTTGTCTATTTCGGGGGTAAGGGCGAGGGAGTCTGCAACCGAGAAAACGTAGTCTCCCTTTAGGATTTCGTCTCTGTATTTTATTCTCGATAGCACTTCGTATCCGAATATCTCGCCGGTTCTTAACGAGACTATCGGCTGGAAACAGGGGAATACGGCCTTGTTCCTTATCGCCTCTATGAGCTTCTGTCTTATTTCTCTGAACTTCTTGGCGTCCTGAAGGCTGAAGTGCTGGTAGAAGACCAGCTCGTTTTTGCCCTCCCTCTTTGCGGTGTAGAGGGCGTCTTCCGCCTGTGAAAAGACTTCAAAGTACTGCTCCTGTCCGCTGCTGACTCCGCCGCTAACGGTTACCCTGATGAACTCATCTTTCAGCTTGAACTCTATGAGGTGGATGTGGCGGTTGAATACCTCTTTAATCCGGATAATCGGAACTTTGTCAAAGAGCAGGACCGAAAACTGGTTTGCTCCCGTTCTTGCTACGAAGAAGTGGGAGAAATACTTCTTAAACACCCTTTTTAGGTGGTGGCCGGTGGCCTTTAAAACGGCGTCTCCCAGCTGGTAACCGTGGGAGAAGTTTACGAACTTAAAGTCGTCTATGTCGAATATGGCAATTATTACGGGTGTTCCGGGCTCTACACTCCTGAGCTTGTTGAAGAAGGACTTCCTGGAAGGTAGGCCTGTAACCTCGTCTACCATATTCTAAGCTCCGGTCGCTCTTCGAGAATCTCTTTTACCTGGTTAACGTCTTTATCGCCTCTTCCCGAGAGGTTTATCACAACCGTTTTACCTTTAAGCTTCTCCCTGTTCTTAAGAACCCAGGCAACGGCGTGGGAGCTTTCAAGGGCCGGTATTATCCCCTCGGTTCTTGAGAGTACCTGGAAGGCCTCGAGGGCCTCTTCGTCGGTTACCGCGTAGTATTGGGCCCTTTTAACCTCCTTTAAGAGTGAGTGCTCCGGTCCTACTCCCGGGTAGTCGAGGCCTGCAGATACCGAGTGGGTGGGGGTTACCTGGCCGTCTTCGTTCTGGAGCAGGTAGGACTTGGCCCCGTGGAAAACGCCGACTTTACCCTTGCACAGGGTTGCTGCGTGTTTGTCGGTGTCCAGGCCGTAGCCCCCAGCCTCTACGCCTATAAGTTCCACCTCTTTATCTTCTATGAAGGGGTAGAAGATGCCGATTGCGTTGCTCCCTCCGCCCACACAGGCCACTATTGCGTCGGGCAGCCGTCCCTCGGCTTTGAGTATCTGTTCTCTGGTCTCCTTTCCTATAACCGACTGAAAGTCCCTAACTATCATGGGGTAGGGGTGAGGGCCTACCGCCGAGCCGATGATGTAGTGGGTGGTCCTGACGTTTGTTACCCAGTCCCTTATGGCTTCGTTTACCGCGTCTTTAAGTGTTCTGCTGCCGCTTTTGACAACCTCTACCTTGGCGCCGAGAAGCTCCATCCTGAAAACGTTTAGGGCCTGTCTGTGAACGTCCTCCTCCCCCATGTATACTATGCACTCAAGCCCCAGGAAGGCGCAGGCGGTAGCCGTTGCAACGCCGTGCTGGCCTGCTCCGGTTTCGGCTATTATCCTCTTCTTACCCATTCTCTTGGCAAGGAGCGCCTGACCCAGGGCGTTGTTGATTTTGTGGGCTCCGGTGTGGTTGAGGTCTTCCCTTTTCAGGTAAACTTTAATGCCGTTCCCGAGGAACTCCGATAGGCGCTCGGCAGGCTGCAGGGGAGTGGGCCTTCCTACGTACTGTTTTAGGAGTTTTCTGAATTCGGATTGGAAGCTTTCGTCCTCTTTAAGCTCTCTGTACTTCTCCTCAAGCTCCGAAAGAGCCGCCATTAAGGTTTCGGGAACGAACTTTCCTCCGAAGGGGCCGAACTTTCCGAGGGAGTCGGGGTAGTTGTACAAGGTGGACCTCCTGACAGTAGAGCCTCTGCTATGCCAAATTTAACCAAATTTTCCGGGTGAAGTAAATCGCTTGGAGGGCCGAGGCTGTTTCCGGCTGTAGCTGGGAGTTTTCACTTTCTTGGGGGTGTGTTTGGCGGTTTTAAAGACAAACGGGGCCTACAAGGCAGGCCCCGTTACCGCTTTGCAGGAGATTACTTAATCAGTCCGGCCGCTATACCCCACCTGTGGGCGTACATTCGGCCGTAAGGCCTTGTGCTTACGGGAACAATCTTTGTGAAGGGCTCGGAGAGAATTTCATCTACCGGTATCCCGAAGGCTTCGGAGAAGCCTTTCAGCTCTTCCGTTAAAAGTTTCATATCCTCTAAGGTCGGCTCAAACACTTTGACCTCTTTGCCCAGGTACCTTTTGGGAACTTCTCCCCTTACGAAGATAACGCCACCGTGCATTCCGGTTGCACAGTAGTCGCCCACTATATCCTCTCCGGGCTTTCTGTTGAGCCCGAGCAGTATGAGCCTGCCTCCGGCCATGTACTCGCCGAAGAAGTTCCCCGCCTTTCCTCCCACTATAAAGGTGGGAACGAGGTTTTTGTATCCCTTCATGTGGATTCCCACCCTGTAGCCTACGTCCCCCTCTATGTAAACTTTTCCTCCCCTCATTCCGTAGCCGCATACGTCTCCAGCGTGGCCTCTAACCACTATTTTCCCTTCCCTCATGGTGTTGCCAACACCGTCTTGGGCGTTCCCGAACACCTCTATTTCGGGGCCGTAGAGGAAAATGCCCAGGTCGTTTCCTGCCGTTCCGTGAACCTCAATTTTCACCTTTCCCTTTATTCCTGTTCCTATGTAGCGCTGCCCGTAAACTTCTCTCAGCACTACCTTCTTGGCCCCTTGGTTTACGAGCTCTTTGATTTTTCGGTTCACTTCCCTGTAGTGGGTTGTTCCGCACTTTATCTCGTATACTCCGTCCGATATCTGTCTAACTTCCATGGTTCACCTCTGCTGTTTTATGCCGGGTAACATACGTCCTCTTCTTTACAGTGGTTGAGAAGCGCTATTACCGGCTCTCCGGCTTTGGGCATCCAAACCCTTTCGGGCTCGGGGCAGATAACCCTTATTGCCGACTCTTCACTCGCCATGTAAACGGTTTCGCCGTTTACGGCGGCAACGAAGGGCCTGAGCTTTATCCTGTCGTTGAACCCGATTACTCCGTCTTTGAAGGCAAAGAGCATTGCAAACGGCCCGTTGAGCATTGCCGGAGCGTAAACCGTCCTTATCATCTTTGCCATTTCGGCAACTTTCTCAAGTCCGCTTTCCCTGTAGTGTTCTATATCTTTCCAGAAGGGGGCGGCCATTGCCATAAATACGGCCCTTATCGGTAGCCTGTGTTTCCTGAAGAGCAGGTCAAAGAGGTAGGCCGCAACTTCGGTGTCTGTTAAGAGGGTGCACTTGTACCCGAACATCTCAACGTAGCGCTTGTTCGTTCCGTAGGAGGTTATCTCTCCGTTGTGGACTATTGCCCAGTCCAGCAGTGTGAATGGGTGGGCACCTCCCCACCAGCCGGGCGTATTCGTGGGGAAGCGGGTGTGGGCAAGCCAGATGTATCCTTCGTACTCCTTTATCTCGAAGAAGTCCCCGATTTCGTCCGGGTGGCCTACGCCTTTAAAGGCCCCCATGTTCTTGCCGCTTGATATTACGTACGCCCCTTTTACCTTCTCGTTTATGG
The DNA here is from genome assembly GCF_000185805.1 of Thermovibrio ammonificans HB-1. Classification (NCBI taxonomy): domain Bacteria; kingdom Pseudomonadati; phylum Aquificota; class Aquificia; order Desulfurobacteriales; family Desulfurobacteriaceae; genus Thermovibrio; species Thermovibrio ammonificans. Next base: position 972,387 of record NC_014926.1, on the reverse strand, counting down.
TCATTACCGCCCTTACCACTAAGTCCTCTTCCGTTTCGGTGGGGAGCTTTGCCTCCTCCTTCGGCTCCACGAAGTAGCGGTAGAAGGTGGGCGGGTTTGTCTTCTTGTAGAGCGACGGCACGCTCTTTGTAGGAATCATTTCAGACTTCACTATCCTGAAGAACCTGTTTAGAACTGCATTAACTTCGCTTTCGTAGTCTATGTCGTCGAGCATTACGTGGAAGGCGTAGAACTGGGCCATATCGGGGTAGATACCGTAGGCTGCGTATCCCGCTCCCATTCCGTTGCCGCGCTCTTTCATTGCGGTGATGGAGTCGTATATGTACTTGCCGCTTATTTTTTTGCCGTCTCTGTTTACTATTCCGGCCAGGCCGCAGCCTGACATTTCGGAGTAGCAAGCCATTACACAGCCCTCCAGTCTTTGTAGGCGGTTTTATCCTGCTTGAGCTTCTCCTCTCTCCACCACTGGGGAAGGTCTACAAGGCCGAAGTCCGGTTCAACGAGCCTCTCTTTCACCTGGGAAACGTCTATCTTCTGCCTTATCAGGTTGGTGAGGATTCCCACCCTGTCTATCTCGCCTATGGCGACAAACCCCACCAGCCTACCCTCTTTCAATATCGCCTTTCTGTAAAAGCCCTTCTTTTCGAACTGGTCGTTTACCAAGGTCTCGTAGGAGCTGTCGGGAGCTTCCACTATGCCGGCGTTTAAGACCGGGGTGGGCAGGAACTTTAGGGAGTTAAGGGGCAGGCCTCCCAGGTATTCCAGCTTTTTACCGGCCATGTTGAGCCCGGCTACAAATCCCTGCTCGAAGGCAAGGGGGAAAAGGGGTAGGGGCTTTGTCTGGCCGTCGGTTATGTCGAGGCACTCTGTACAGTCGCCCGCTGCGTAGATGTCCGGAACGGAGGTTTGCTGGTGGAGGTCTACCGTTATTCCCCTGTTCACCTGAACCCCTGCCGTTTGGGCAAGCTCGGTGTTGGGGCGAACGCCTATTGCCACCACCACCGCGTCTGCCCTTATAACTTCGCCGCTTTTGAGCTTCACGCTGGAAACTTCGTTCTCGCCCAAGATTTCCTCTACGGTGTTGTTGAAGAGGAACTCAACCCCCTTCTCCTTTAGCATCTGTTCAACGATTTGGGAGCCCCTTTCGTCGAGGGCCTTTGCAAGGACCCTGTTGAGAAGCTCTACAACCTTGACCTTAACTCCGATTTCCCTCAGGAAGTAGGCCACTTCCAGCCCTATGAATCCCGAGCCTATAACTACAACCTCTTCAGCTCCCCGCTCTTTCAGGTAGTTCTTGAAAGCCTTTGCGGAGTGAAGCTCTGTAAAGGTGAAAACCCCTTTCTTATCGCTTCCCTTAATGGGCGGGACAAAGGGCTTTGCACCCGTTGCAATCAACAGCTTATCGTAGGGGATTAGCTCGTTTGAGTCGAGGGCAACCACTTTGTTTTTCGGGTTAACCGATATCGCCTTGTGGCCCAAGATTTGGGTTACGTTGTTCTCCCTGAAGAACCCTTCGTCCCGGTAGATGAGCTTCTCCTCTGGTATATCCACCAGAACGTCTGCTATCATGGGCTTTGAGTAGCACTTATCCTCGTAGGATATAACCGTTATCTCGCTTTCCGGGTCCACCTTCCTTATTCCCGTTATGCAACCTACGGCGGCCGCACTGTTTCCCACTATCACGTATTTCATAAACCACCCCTCGGTTTATGAGGATTTATCTTTCGTAGTCGTAAACGAGAGCCCTGTTCGGGCAAGCCTCTACACATGCCGGGAAGCCCCTCTCCTGGCACAGGTCGCACTTGAAGGAGTGGCGCTTCTCCTCCTTTATCATCGGGTGTGCCGCCCCGAACGGGCACACCAGCACGCAGTTCCAGCACCCTACGCACCTTTCCTCGTCCAGGTAAACTTTGCCGTCTTCGCCTACCTGAATGGCTCCGGATATGCAGGAGTCGAAGCAGAACGGGTGCTTACAGTGGCGGCACATCAAAGAGAGTGAAACCGCCCCCTTTACCTCAACGGTTGCCCTCGGGAGCAGGCCTTCAAGCTTGTATGCCTTAACGGGGTCTTTGCTCTCGCTGTGAACCATAGTGCAGGCCACTTCACAGTACCTGCAGGAGATGCAGTTCTCCTCTATCGGGTATACCTTCATAAGCTTTCTCTTTGCCATGGCACTCTCCTACATTCCTGCTGGTAGAACGCCCAGTATTTTGTTCTCCTGCTCCGTAAGGCCCCAGCTCCTGAGCCTGAGCCTGTTCCCCTTTATAGACTCAATGGCGTTTATTCCCATAGCGCCCAGGAGCTCTTTAATGTCGTGTGCCCAAGCCCTGAGCAGGTTGTAGAGGTTCTCGGCTACTATATCGGGGTTGAGCCTCTTTGCAAGCTTGGGGTCGTTCGTTGTTATTCCCCAGGCACACCTTCCGGTGTGGCACTGCTGACACTGGGTACAGCCTGCAGCAATTTTCGCAACCGTTCCTATGTAAACGGCGTCGGCTCCCAGGGCTATTGCCTTTAAAACGTCTACGGCGCTTCTGAAACCACCTGCGGCTATCAGCGAAACCTCGTTCCTCAGCCCCTCTTTCCTGAGCCTGTCGTCTACTGCGGCTATTGCAAGCTCTATGGGAATTCCAACGTGGTCCCTGAGAGACTTGGGCGTTGCACCTGTTCCTCCCCTTACGCCGTCTATGGCTATTGCGTCGGCTCCCGCGTGGGCTATTCCGCAGGCTATTGCGGCTACGTTGTGGACCGCTGCTATCTTTACGAACACGGGCTTCTCGTAGTTTGTTGCCTCTTTAAGGGCGTATATGAGCTGCCTCAGGTCCTCTATAGAGTAGATGTCGTGGTGGGGAGCCGGTGAAATAGCGTCTGAGCCTACGGGAATCATCCGCGTTTCGGCTATTCCCTCGTTTACCTTCTCTCCGGGCAGGTGTCCTCCGATTCCCGGCTTTGCTCCCTGGCCGATTTTTATCTCTATGGCTGCAGAGTTCTCAAGGTACTCAAGGTCTACTCCGAAACGGCCGGAGGCTACCTGAACTATGGTGCAGTCTTTAAACTCCTTCAGCGACTTGTGGAGGCCGCCCTCCCCCGTGTTCCAGAGGGTTCCGAACTCCTTGGCGGCCCTTGCCATTGCCTTCTGCAGGTTTAGGTTAATCGAACCGTAGGACATCGCCGAGAAGAGGACCGGTATCTCCAGCTCGAGCTGCTTACCTATTTTCGTTTTTATACTTACGCCGTCTTCGTCGAACTGGAGCCTGTCGGTTTTCCTCCCTATGAAGGTTTTAAGCTCCATAGGCTCCCTTAGAGGGTCTATGGGAGGGTTCGTAACCTGACAGGCGTCGAGCAACAGGTGGTCGAAGTAGTTCCTTATCGGCTTGTCGTTGCCGGTAGAGGTGAGGATTACCGCTCCCGTGAGCATCTGTGTGTGGATATCCCTTATGGCCTCGGGTGTCCAGTTTGCGTCGGGGTGGAAGGTGGACGGGTTGGGAACGACTTTTATTGCGTCTGTGGGGCAGAAGGCTTCGCACCTTTTACAGTTAACGCAGTTTTCGTGGTGGTTCATTATTCTGTTGAGGTCTTCGTCGTAGTAGGTGGCGTTGAAGGAGCACTGGTCTACGCAGGATTTGCACCTTACACACTTTTCGTCGTCTCTCAGAACCATAAACGGGTAGAAGGCAACTTGAGGCTTCTTAAAGAGCATGGTTCACCCCCAAGAGTGGTAGAACTATTTTAACAGGAAATCAAACTTCTCTTATTGTTGAGTTTTGAGGAACAGCTCCTTTACGAGGCTGTCAACGTCGAGCATCCCTATGTAGGTGCCCCCTTTATCCACAACCGGAACCCTATTGACCTCGAGGAGAGCAACGGTTTTAAGGATTTCCTCCACTGGGGTCTGTAGAGTTACGGCAAAGGGTTCAGGCGTCATTATGTCTTTCACCCGTACTTCGTGGCCGTCGTAGAGGTAGGCCAGGCGAAGGTCCCTTATGGAGACTATCCCGGTGAGTCTGTTTTCGTGGGGGTTGTTCACCACCGGCAGGTACCGCTCCTTCTCCTTCAGGAAGCGCTCCCTGATGTGCTCTACGTGGGTGTTTTCGTAAACGGGCTTTACGTTTACGATGTGGCGGGGAAGCTCAACCTCAACCTTCCTTTCGATGAGTTTTTCTATATCTATCCCTTTAATGAACAGGCTCCTTTTGAAAAACTGAATCTCCCTTACGGCGTTTAACAGGTAGTTTGTAAGCGCCGCCGTAAAGAGAATGGGGACTATGAGCTGGTAACTGTGGGTCAGCTCTATAATCACCAGGGCCGAGCGGAAAGGAGCTCCGGAGATGCCTGCAAGGACTGCGGCACTCCCCACGAGCCCGAAAACCCGCGGGTCGAACCCGAGACTCCCGCCTATAAAGTATCCCCCGAAGGCCCCTATGAAGATTGAAGGGGCCATGAAGCCGCCGAATATCCCGCTTCCAAACGATATGAGAACTGCCGCCAGCTTTGCAAGGGCAACCTCTCCTGCCTCGGCCACCGAGTAGCGCTCCATGAAGAGCTCCGTTATTGAGTGGTAACCTACTCCGGCGGCCTCCGGGTAGAAGAAGAGTATCGTTCCCACCGTTAGCCCCGCAACGAAGACCCACCTTGACCACACGTGCCTGAGGGCAAACCGGATTCTCTGAAGGTTTTTGAGGAAGAGGGTTGTGATAACGGTAACCGCCGCCGCAAAGAGGGCAAGGAGCGGGAAGAAGGGCACCTCTTTTTCCGTGTAAACGAGGTGGGGAACGAAAAAGGCCGGGAAGTTCCCTATGTACTCCCTGGCAATGAGGGTTGCCGTTCCGCTTGAAACAACCAGCGGAATAAGGATGTAGTTGTTTATCCTGCCCAGGATAATCTCTATGCCGAACAGAACAGCTGCCACCGGTGCGTTAAAAGTGGCGGCTATGGCCGAGCTTACTCCGCACGTTAGGTATATGGGAGCGTTTACCCTGTTGATTTTGAATGCCTTAACGAAGAGTTCCGAGAGAACGCCACCCAGCTTGGCAATCGGCCCTTCCCTTCCCACGGGGGCTCCAAACCCTATGTTCATTGAAGTTAGGGTTAGAACGAGCAGCCCCTTTTTCGGGTTGAACCCGCCCCGCTCTATAGAGATTTTCTTGGCGATTTCGTCTACCGTTACGTTTTCTGGGGATACAAGGAGCTTCTTCGCTATCCAGTGGCTCCCTAAGTATATGAAGGGAAGTAGTAGGGGGTAGTGTATAGGGTTCCCTCCGGAGATTGCAAAGAAGAGCCCCTTGCTCCAGTCTATCATCCTCCTGAAGAGGACGGCCGAAAATCCCCCGAGAATCCCTACTGTTATCGGTATTAGAAAGAAGTGGTTAAGTTGGTGCAGAGCTCTTTTTATCAAAGTTCAAAAATTATACCACTCTTGTGGGTAGCGGTAGTTAAGAAATTTCTTCTATAGAAGATTTGTATAAGAGAGCTTGTGTGTATTAATATAGAAAGTAGAAAACAAGAATTCGGAGGTGAGCGATGGGGCACAACTACCTCTCTCCCGACGACGCCCTTTTTAAACTCTTTTACTACTTCGGTTACCTGGTGTTGTTCCTCATAGCGGTGTCTGTCGTTGTTGTAACCGCCGACTGGCTGAAGGAGAAGAAGAGGGAAGAGGGGGAGGAGAGCGATGGCTAAGATAGACGAGTTTAAAGAGAAATCTATAGAAGAGACCGTTAAAGAGCTCGGCACCTCCCTTGAAAGGGGCCTCTCTGAGGAGGAGGCACGCAGAAGGCTTCAAAAGTACGGCTACAACGAAATACCGGAAAAAGAAGAGCCTTTATGGCACAGGATTTTCAGGCGGTTCTGGGGTCCAATCCCCTGGATGATTGAAATTGCGGCCCTCCTTTCGGCCTTGGTTAAGCACTGGGAGGACTTTGCAATAATCCTGACCCTCCTGTTTGTAAACGCCGGCGTTGACTTCTGGCAGGAGCACAAAGCCCTGTCGGCTTTGAAGGTTTTAAAGGAGAAACTTGCCCGTAAGGCCCTCGTTCTTCGGGACGGTAAGTGGAAGGAGGTTGACGCAAGGTTCCTCGTTCCCGGAGATGTTATCAAGATAAAAATCGGGGATATTATTCCGGCCGATGTGAAGCTCGACCACGGCGGCGACTACATCCTTGTAGACCAGTCTGCCCTAACGGGAGAGTCGCTCCCGGTAACAAAAAAGCCTGGTGACGTTGCCTATGCAAACTCGGTTGTTAAAAAGGGAGAGATTATCGCCGTTGTAGTGGCAACGGGTCTCGACACTTACTTCGGCAAAACCGTTCAACTGGTTGCCAAAGCGGAAAAAGAGCAGCGCAGCCACTTCCAAGAGATGGTTATTAAAGTGGGCAACTTCCTCATCGCCCTTACCCTTGTTCTCATTGCCATCACGATTTTTGTTGAGCTTAACAGGGGTAAGCCGTTTATTGAGCTTCTCCAGTTCTCCCTCGTTCTGACTGTGGCGGCGATTCCGGTTGCGCTGCCGGCGGTTCTTACCGTTACGATGGCCATAGGGGCCCTTTACCTTGCCAAACGTCAGGTTATAGTCAGCCGGCTTGCGGCCATAGAGGAGCTTGCCGGCGTTGACGTTTTATGTTCAGATAAAACGGGCACCCTTACCATGAACAAGATGACGGTTTCAGACCCCTACACGGTAGGTAATTACAAGCCGGAAGACCTGATGTTTTACGCCGCCCTTGCCTCTAAGGAGGAAAACAACGACCCCATAGAGATTCCTATATTTGAGTGGCTCAAGAAACACAACCTTTACGAGAAGGTAAAGGAGTGCGTTCAGAAGAAGTTTGTTCCCTTTGACCCCGTTAGGAAGAGGACCGAGGCCCTCGTTGAGTGTAAGGGCAAGAAGCTGGTTGTAACAAAGGGTGCTCCTCAGGTGATAATAGAGCTCTGCGACAAAAGTGAGTTCGACGTTGAAAAGGCCTATAAGAAAGTTGAGGAGCTTGCCGAAAACGGTTTCAGGACTTTGGGAGTTGCCTATAAAGCTCCCCAGGAGGAGAAGTTCCACTTTGTAGGCCTCATACCCCTTTACGACCCGCCCCGCCCCGACTCCAAGGAGGCCGTTCAGGAGGCCAAGCGGTTCGGCGTTGAAGTGAAGATGGTAACCGGCGACAACATAGCGATTGCCCGCTATATTGCCCGGATTCTCGGGATAGGCGACAAGATAATAAGCGCAAGGGAACTCCGCGGCGAGCAGGAGCCCAAGGAGTACATAGTTTTAGCCGAGATAATAGCCAAGGCCTTAATGAAGACCCTCCACAACCTTTCCGATAAGGAGATTGAGGAGAAGACCAAACAGATAGTAGAGCTGGTTAAGAAGGAGCTTCAAAACGCTCCCCTACCCAAGGGCATTGTCCGTAAGCACGAGTCCGAAATTATCAAAATAATAGAAGAGGCCAACGGCTTTGCCGAAGTGTTCCCCGAGGATAAGTACTTCATAGTAGATAAACTCCAAAAGGCCGGCCACATTGTAGGAATGACCGGCGACGGCGTAAACGACGCCCCTGCCCTCCGTAAAGCCGACTGCGGTATAGCCGTTGCAAACGCAACTGATGCGGCAAGGGCTGCCGCCGCCCTCGTTCTGCTCAAACCCGGTTTAAAGGTCATAATCAAGGCCTTTGAGATTGCCCGTCAGATATTCGGCCGTATGGAGGCCTACACCATTTATAGAATTGCCGAAACCATAAGGGTTCTCTTCTTCATGACCCTCTCTATACTCATCTTCCAGTTCTACCCCATAACCACGGTGATGATTATCCTCCTTGCCCTGCTTAACGACATTCCGATTCTCTCCATCGCCTACGACCGCGTGAAGATAGCCGAAAAGCCGGTAAGGTGGGACTTCTACGAGCTCAACGTGATGTCCTTCTGGCTGGGGGTTGCCGGAGTTCTCTCCTCCTTCACCATCTACTTCCTCCTTGAGCGCTACTGGCACCTGCCCCAAGACCTCATTCAGTCCATAATCTTTACAAAGCTCATAGTTGCCGGCCACTTCACCATATTCAACACTAGAGTTAAAGACTGGTTCTTCAAAAAACCCTGGCCCTCGGCGGTTCTCTTTATAGCCACCCAGGGAACGAGCTTCCTCGGCACCGTGATAGGTGTTTACGGCTTCCACCTGATGACCCCGATAGGCTGGAAGTGGGGTATTTTCATCTGGGGTTACGCCTTTGCCTGGTTCCTCTTCAACGATGCAGTTAAAATGGCCGTCCTCAAGATGTACCGTGAGAGAAAGTTTATGTTTGCCCCGGGCCACTTCAAACTGATAAAGAAAATCTTTTCTGCTTAAACCCTCCGGCGGGGCTCCTGCCCCGCCATCCCTTGACCTTTACCGCCGATGTAGGATAATTGACAGAAAAATTCTCCCGTGGAGAGTAATGGCGTACCTTGCAATCCCCCGAAAGTACAGGCCTCAGCGGTTCGACCAGGTAGTAGGCCAGGACTTTATAACCAAAACCCTGAAGAACGCCATAAAGAGCGGCCGTTTTGCCCACGCCTACATATTTGCCGGCCCGAGGGGCGTAGGTAAAACCACGACTGCGAGGATTGTTGCCAAAGCCCTTAACTGTGAAAACCCCACAGACGGAGAGCCCTGTAACAGCTGCCCCCAGTGCCTTGAGATTTCTAAGGGAGCTCACCCCGACGTTATAGAGGTAGATGCCGCAACCAACAGGGGGATAGACCAGATAAGGGAGCTTCGCGAGTCGGTCCACTACGCTCCGGCTCGGGGGAAGCGCAAGGTTTACATAATAGACGAGTTCCACATGCTCACTAAGGAGGCCTTTAACGCCCTTCTGAAAACCCTTGAAGAGCCTCCCGAGCACGCCGTTTTCATACTTGCAACTACCGAAATAGACAAAATACCCCCTACAATACTCTCAAGGTGTCAGAAGTTCCTGTTCAGAAAAGTCCCCCGGGAGCTCATAGTTGAAACGCTGGAGAGAATTTGCCGCTCCGAAGGTGTTGAGTTCGATAGAGAAGCTCTTGAACTTATAGCAGTTGCCTCTGAAGGGTGTATAAGGGATGCGGAGAGCCTGCTCGACCAGGCCATAGCCTTGGGCGGCGGCAGGGTAGACTCCAAAGTGGTTTCGGAGTTCCTCGGAGTTCTTACTGGAAGGGAGCTTCGAAACCTCTTACAAACGGCTTTCAAGGGAGACAAAGCGGAGCTTCGCACCCAGGTTAAAAGGCTTGAGGAGCTCGGCTACAACCCCCTTTTCGTGGTTAAACAGCTCCTCTCCTGGCTGGAGGAGGAGCTCTTCAGAACGACCACCTTCTCCGAAGAGGAGGTTAACGCCGCCTTCCAGCTCCTTTCAGAGTGCTACCGGTCGCTCCAGAACCACCCTCAACCCTATACTGCTCTGCTCTTTTACCTCTTCAGGCTCTCCTACTTCAAAGACGTAAAGAGGCTTTCGGAGCTGCTTTCCGGCGGCATCAGCTTAACGGTGCCGGCTCAGAGCCCAGAAAAAAAAACGGCTCATGACCCCTTAAACTCCCTTATTCACTCCGTTAAAGACTTGGGAAACCTTGTAGAGGTAACGGCAAAGAGCGAAATTGCCTACAGAATGCTGAACGAGCAGCTTGCGCTTTTAAGGGAGCGTTTCAAGAAGGAGGTTAAACTCCTTCCCCCTTCAAAAAGAGAGCGCTCGAAACGGGAGCTTTCCCCTGAGAGCAACGATAAAATTGACCTGATGGTGAGGCTTTTAAACGCCAAGGTTATATCTGTAAGGCCCAAGGAGAGAGATGAGAATTCTGATAGTTGACGACGAAAGGGGCATAAGGGAAGCCCTTAAGGAGATGCTCGAAGACGAAGGCTTTGAAGTTTTCACCCTTGAGAGCGGGAGCGGGGTTGTCGATAAGGTCAAAGAGCTTCACCCCCGCGTTCTAATACTCGACCTCTTCCTCCCCGGAACCTCCGGGATGGAGGTTCTTAAAGAGCTCAACCGGGAGGGGCTCACCGGCCAGGTGGCCGTGATTATCCTCTCGGGCCACGGCACGGTAGAGTCTGCCGTAAAGGCCATGAAGTTGGGAGCCTTCGACTTCCTCGAGAAACCCTTCGACTTCGGCGCCCTCCTTGAGGCGATAAAGAGGGCCGCAAGCGCTAAAGCTCCTGCCCACAACGGCCCCCTCCTTGAACACTACACCTCTCTCCCCCTGAGGCAGGCCAGGGAGGCCTTTGAGAAACAGTACATCCTTGAGGTTCTCAGGAAGTTCAACTGGGACCTTAAAAAGAGCGCCCAGTTTATGGAGATAGACATCTCCAACCTCTACAGGAAGATGAACAAGTACGGCATAGAGAAAGGTGAAGTGGCTGAAGAGTGAGCTCGAAAGGATAAAGGAGCAGAACCTCTACAGGCGGCTGTTTCACTTTGAGTCTCCTCCCGGAAAGGTTTTAGAGCTTGAGGGCAGGAAGTTCATCAACTTCGCCTCAAACGACTACCTGGGGCTTGCCTCTGCCGCCTCTTTAGAGTGTTTGAGGCGTTGGGGGGCCGGCAGCGGAGCCTCCAGGCTGGTATCGGGCTCTTTTACCGTTCACAGGGAGCTTGAAAAAGAGCTTGCCCGCCTGAAGAAGACCGAAGACGCCCTGCTCTTTTCCACCGGTTACATGGCAAACGTAGGGGTGATTTCTGCCCTTGCCGGCAAAGGCGACCTGATTCTTTCAGACTCTTTAAACCACGCCTCCATAATAGACGGCTGCAGGCTCAGCAGGGCCGACATTCTTGTTTACAACCACTGTGACCTTGAGCACCTTGAGTCCCTTCTTAAGGAGAACAGGGGGCGTTACCGCCGCTGCTTTTTGGTTACCGACTCGGTTTTCAGTATGGACGGAGACCTTGCCCCCTTAGACGGCCTCTTTAGGCTTAAAAGGCTCTACGGCGCCGTTCTGATTATAGACGACGCCCACGCAACCGGCGTTGTGGGGTGGTCTTCCCTGGAGCTCTTTGGCCTTACGCCCGACGACACAACCGTTTTGGTGGGAACCCTGGGAAAGGCCCTCGGAACTTTCGGGGCCTTTGTGGCGGGAAGCTCCCTCCTTAGGGAGTACCTGATAAACAGGTGCAGGAGCTTCATCTACACAACCGCCCTTCCCCCCTTTGTGGCCTGCCAAACCCTGGAGAACCTGAAGCTCGTTCCCGAGAGGATGGCCCTCCTCCGCCGGAGGCTGAGCTTCTTCCGCAACTTAACCGGCATAAACTCCCCTTCTGCCGTTTTCCCCTACCTCTGTTCCTCCCCTGAGAGGGCCCTTGCCCTTTCGGAGTTCCTCAGAGAGAGGGGCTTTTGGGTTCCGGCAATCAGGCCTCCAACGGTTAAACAGAGCAGGCTGAGGATTTCGGTAACGGCAGAGCATACGGAAGAGGAGCTCCGCCTGCTGTGGAGCTCCATAAGGGAGTTTGAGCTTACTTTATGAGGCTTGCGATGTTGAATATCGGCAGGTAGAGGGCAACGATTATCACACCGATAATCGAGCCGATGAAAACTATCATCAGCGGCTCGATTAAAGAGGTGAGGCCGTCTACGGTTCTGTCAACCTCCTCCTCGTAGAAGTCGGCAACCTTTGAGAGCATCTCGTCGAGGTTGCCGGCCTGCTCGCCTATCGCCACCATATTTACCAGCATCGGCGGGAATATTGAGTGTTTTGCGAGGGCTTGGGAGAGGCTAACGCCCTTTTCAACCTGGCTCCTTACATCTTCAATCGCCTTTCTGATAACCTCGTTGTTTGCCGTTTCTGCCGATATGCTTAAGGCGTTGAGTATGTTGATACCGCTTGCTATCATCGAGGCCAGGGTCCTGGCAAAGCTCGCTATGCTGCTCTTAAGGACGAGCTCCCCGAAAATCGGCAGTTTTAAAAGGAGGAGGTCTGTAAGGTAGCGGAACTTCTCGAGCCTCCGGAGCTGGACAAAGCCGATGATGAAGACCACTATGAACAGGACTATCCAGCCGGCGTAGTCCCTTACCCAGTTGCTCACCTTTATTACCATCTGGGTGAGGGCCGGAAGCTCGCCGCCCATGTCGGCGTAGAGCTGCTCGAAGGTGGGTATTACGAACACCAGTATTCCGGTAACTATGAGCATTGCCACTATAAAGACGAACACCGGGTAGAAGAGGGCGCTTTTGACCTTACCCCTTAACTTCTCTACCTTCTCCAGGTAGTCTGCAAGCCGCTTTAAGGTCTCCTCTAAGGTTCCCGCCTCTTCCGCGGCCCTTACCATGGAGATGTAGAGGTCCCCGAAGATGTCCCTGTAGCGGGAGATTGCGGTTGAGAACTTGCCCCCCTCCTCGATGAAGGAGGCGATTTCCTCAACTATCTGTCTGAGCCTGCGGTTGGGCAGCTGCTCTTTGATTATTCTGAGGGCCTGAACCAGCGGTATCCCGGCGTGAATCATTGCGTGGAGCTGCCGGGTAAAGATGAGCAGGTCTTTAATCGTTACCCTCTCCAGGAAGGAGAGGGAGATGTTCTGGCTCAGGATTGACTTGTCTTCGGAGAGCTTCTCAACTACCACAACTCCCCGGGCAAACAGTATCTCCTTTGCCAGCTCGGGGTTTTCTGCCTCTACAGAACCCCTTCTGCGCCTGTTCAAGACGTCTCTGCCAACGTACTTGTATACCGGCATCTCTACCCTTTCTGATATGCTTTAATGAGGGCTTCCAGCTCTTTGGGGTCGGGCGAGACCCTCTTGGCCTCTTCAAGGTCGATTTTCCCTTCCAGGTAGAGCCTTGCAAGGCTCTGGTTCATTGTCACCATTCCGGTTGCGGCCTGGCCGGTCTGCATCATCGAGTAGATTTGGTGGAGTTTGTTCTCCCTTATGAGGTTTCTTATTGCCGGCGTCGGTATGAACACCTCTACGGCCGCAACCCTGCCCTTGCCGTCCTTCCTCTTTAGGAGTTTTTGGGCTACCGCACCTACAAGAACGAACGAAAGCTGGGTTCTTATCTGGTCCTGTTTCTCTGCGGGGAAGACGTCTACTATACGGTTAATTGTTTCTATCGTTGAGTTTGTGTGGAGCGTGGAGAAGACCAGGTGGCCCGTTTCCGCCGCCGTCAGGGCCGCCTCGATTGTCTCCGGGTCCCTCATCTCTCCCACGAGGATTACGTCGGGGTCTTCACGAAGGGCAGCCCTCAGGGCCCTTGCGAAGCTCTTCGTGTCGGTTCCCAGCTCCCTCTGGGTGATGAGGGATTTGTTGTGCTCGTAGACGAATTCTATCGGGTCTTCTATTGTGATTATGTGGTGGTAGTAGGTGTCGTTTATTATCTTTATCAGCGAGGCCAGAGTTGTAGATTTACCTGAGCCTGTGGGACCTGTAACGAGAACAAGCCCTTTATCTTTGTGGGCGAAGCTCTCCATCACCGGAGGCAGCCCCAGGTTTTTGAAATCCGGAATGCTGAAGGGGATTAACCTGAAGGCAGCTGCAAGGCTCTGCCTCTGGAAGTAGGCGTTTCCCCTGAACCTTGCAACGTCTTTTATCCCGAAGGAGAAGTCCAGCTCCAGCTCCTCTTCCAGCTTTTTCTTCTGTAAATCGGTTAAAACGCTGTAGATGAGCCTTCGGGTATCGGAGGGGGTGAGTGTTCCGTATTCCGTGAGCGGAACCAGGTCTCCCACTATTCTGAGCCTCGGAGGGCTGCCGGGCGCTATGTGGAGGTCGGAAGCTCCCCTGTCTACCACCTCTTTCAGGAGGTTTATCATCGAAAGTTCCGCCATCCCTACTCCCGCTTACAGTAGTATCAGCAGGAATATCAACCCTACTATTATCCTATAAATACCAAAGGGTATGAAGGTGTGACTTTTAATAAAATTAAGAAGCCACTTGACCGCCGCGAAGGCAGAGACCATTGCCACCACAAATCCGACGCCGAGCAGCACAAAGTGCCCGCCGCTTAGGGAGCTTGCGTTCTTCACCAGCTCAAAGCCGGTTGCCGCAAGCATTGTGGGTATGGCAAGAAGGAACGAGAACTCGGTTGCCGCAACCCGGTTCATCCCCAGCAGCAGTCCGCCTATGATTGTGGCTCCTGAGCGGGAGGTTCCCGGAATCATGGCAAGGGACTGAAACAGCCCTATACCTATGGCTTTTGCGTAGCTTATCTCCTCGGGCCTATCTATTTGGTGCTCTCTCTCCTTGTAGAGGAGCTCAACAACTATGAAGATTACGCCCCAAACTATCAGCATAACGCTTACAACCAGCGGGCTGAAGAGCTCCTCTACGTAGTGGTGGAGCAGCAGCCCCAGAATGCCGGTAGGTATGAAGGCGGCTATAAGCTTTTTCCACAGTTCGAGGCTCTTTGAGAGCTTCTCCCTGTATATGAAAACAACGGCCAGAATGGCTCCCAGTTGGATGGCTATCTCGAAGGTTTTTGTGAAGGCGCTCTGTTTTATCCCCAGCAGGTACGAGGCTAAAATCATGTGGCCCGTAGACGATATGGGCAGGAACTCGGTAACTCCCTCTACAACGCCGAGTATTACAGCGTCCAGCAGGTCCATTTAACCCTCCCGGCAGAAGTGGTCGTATCCTTTCGGCTCTATTCTTTTTCCGTCCACAAAAACCCCGCTCCCCTCTCTCACCCTTCCTATTACCTTGAAGCCCGCTTTTTCGAGTTCTTCTGCCAGCTTTTCGGGCGCGGTAACTATGAGCTCGTAGTCTTCCCCCCCGAAAAGGGCGGCTTCAAGGGCCTTCTGGCGGCCCAGCAAGTTTACCAAATCGTCCGACACGGGGATTTTTGAGCTCTCAACTTCAACTGCAACCCGTGAGCTTTCTGCAACGGTGTAGAGGTTAAAGGCCAGGCCGTCGCTCACGTCGGTTCCGCACTTTACGCCGAGCCCTGCCGCCTTTAACCCCTCTCTGAGCCTTACGGGAGGGTTTAAGAACCGTTCAACAAGCCGTCTGTTAACCACTTCCCCTTTGAGGAGCTGAACGAGGCCGCCGTAGCTGTCGCCGAAGCTCCCGGTTACGGCCACAACCTCTCCGGGCTCGGCCCTTGAGCGGAGCAGAGGCTCCCCTTTAACTTCCCCTATGAGCGTTAGGTCGAAAAAGAGGGTGGAGCTCTTTACCGTATCTCCTCCCACTACCGCCACGTTGAGGGTTCGGGCGAGCTCTCCCAGCCCCTTGTAGAGGGCGAGAAGCTCCCCCTCCTCTGTTTCGGGGGTAACTCCCAAGGTAACCGTTGCAAATTTGGGCACCGCACCCGTTGAGGCCAGGTCGCTTACCGACACTGCGAGCAATTTCCGGCCCAACAGCTCAAAAAGCTCGGGGACGAGCTCTCTCCACTCGCTTTTAAAGTGGCTTCCCTCTACTAAGGCGTCTGTGGAAATTGCCGCCTTTGGACCCCGGAGCTTTACTACTGCTGCGTCGTCCCCTATTCCTACAACCGTCTCTCCGTTAACGGGGGTAAGCTCCGATAGCGCTCTTATAAGCTCAAACTCACCGGTTCTCATCTTTTCACTACTAAGTAGCAGGTGCCCTTCTTTTCTTTGACCACGGCGGTAACTTCAACCTTTTTGCCCCTGTCTAACAGGGGGTCGAAGCCACCGGTTCCCCTTAGGTAGATGCAGCCGGTTCCGTCGGATATGCAGCTGTCGGAGCGGGTTATACCGGGGTTTTTACAATCCGGAGGGCAGTCCCACCCTTTGTAGGTTCCAGTTACAACCACCTCTTTTCCTTTCAGTTTGGGGCACTCTTTCAGTATCTCCCCTACGGTTACTCTGAACCGGGCCTCTGAGTTTACCTGAACGGAGCCGCACCCCGTTATGATAAGCAGAGCAAGTGCCGCAGCGGCCTTTCTCATTCTCCCTCCAACTGGTAGTAGGTTTGAAGGAAGTTGTCCCAGAGTGTCTGGGCAAAGGGGTTGTAGTAGTCGGTTTGGCCGTAGCAGTCGCCCGGGGTCTCCATGAAGTAGCAGTAAAGGTTTTCTTCGTCGCTTGCCAGTGTGGGCGGGAAGTAAACGGAGAGGCCGCCGTAGGTTGTTCCGTCGATTGCCGGGATAACTGCCGTGTAGGTTCCGTTTAGGGTGCCGAGGAGTTCCTCGGCCGCCGTTTTAATCTGGTCGGAGCCCGTGAGTTTAAGGGCTTGGGCAAAGGATTTGAGGTCCACGTGGTAAAGGTAGGAGCCGCTGTCGTAAACTTCCGTTGCGTTGGAGCGGGCCGCCGCAAACTGCTCTACCGTTTGGTTCGACAGTAGACCGTAGAGTGTGTCGAGGTTGTCGGCTATCTGCTGGGCCTGCTGGGAGGAGACTGCGGTTAGGGTTAGGGGCCAGTCTGCCGGTGAGTCTTTATAGGTTTGGTAGTAGGCGTCAACTATCGCCTTTGCAAATTCCCAGGGGGTTGCGGCAGGGTTTGAGCTTATCCATCCTGCAACCCGGGTGTAGTCCCAGCCGTTTCCCGGCTCTAAGGCTTCCGAGGCAACGGTTACGTCGGTTAAGTCTTTAAGGTCGTAGGCGACCTCTTCCATTCCCATGAGACACTCGTCGAACCCTACCAGGTTAACGGTTATCCCTTTCGAGCGGAGCTCTTTAAGGGCGTTAACCAGCTCGAACATAAAGAGGTAGTCTCTGCTCGTTGCGTCTTCGGCCGCTATTTTGGAGCTCCTCCAGCCGTCGCCGTGGTTCCAGAGTATCAGGGCCACGTTGGGTGCCGGGAACCGGCCCGTGAACTCTTTTACGAAGCTCTCTAAGGTTTGGGGGTCTCCCATGTCGGGCTCGTAGGTGCTGTTTGTGATGTCGAGCTTCCCGGTGATTTCGTTTGAAACTGCTATCTGCGTGGGAGTGGAGCCTGCGTAGTCTGTCAGGGCTACCACTTTTACCTGGGGGTTGTAGGTAACCGCCTGGAGTTCCTTGAGGTCTTCTCTGGCGTAGCTGCTCAGTGAGTTGTCTCCGTCCATGTAGATGAGAACGAGCCACTTCCTGTAGCTTACCTGCCGGCACGTTCCGTTTGTGCAGGCCTCCACCGTTGCGTTTGAAGGGTCTACGTTAAGGGTGAACTCGCCTTGGGGGTTTTTAACAGAGAGGGTAAAGGGCTCTTTTGACCTAAGGGCTTCCTGGAGCGATGTTACGTTTGCGCTTACGGTTACGTTTTCAAAGTCTAACCTGGACTCCGTTCCGTTAATGTCGCCGGCGGCTCCGTGGATTATCTCTGCCAGCGTTAAACCGAGAGTTGCGTTTCCCATTATCTTGAAGGGGGTAACGGTCTCTCCGCTGTTCTGTAGCTGGTAGTCTCCCAGCTTTACTCCAGGCAGCCAGAACGACATAAGCGGCCTTTGGGTCGGGGACTCAAGGCTGAAGCGGCCGCTGTTGTCGGTTGTGGTGCACGGTCCGGTCCCTTCTATGCATACTTTTACTCCCTTTACATAGCTTGCGCTGAAGGTTCCGCTTACGGTTATCTGACCTGTTGAGCCGCCTCCTCCTCCGCAGCCGAAGGTGAAAAGGAGGGTTAGTGCAAGGGGTGCTTTTTTCACCATGAAGTTACCTCCTATGTGCAGCTGCACTTGAGAAGCTCCGACAGAAGCTCTTGGTCTACTTTAAACTCAACAACCCCCTCTTTTGAGCCCTCCCTGAAAACCGTAACTCCCTTGAGTTTCAGCTTGTAGCCGGTTATGAAAATCTCTTTTATATCCTCAGGAGTTGCGCTTTTGGGTAGGTTTACCGTTTTTGAAACGGCGTTGTCGGTGTGTTTCTGGAAGGCGGCCTGGATTTTAAGGTGCCACTCGGGCGCTATTTCGTGGGCGGTTTTGAATATTCTCTTTATTTTCTCGGGGATTCCCTCTGCCCTTTGGAGCGTTCCGCTCTCTAAAATCTCTTTAAGCTGTTGCAGCGATAGCTCTTTTACCTTTTTCATAAGCAGGGGCTCTATGAAGGGGACTCTCCTGCCTCCCAGCACTCTCTTTACGTAGCCTACGGCAAACAGGGGCTCTATGCTGGGAGTTGTTCCCGCTATCATGCTTATCGTCCCGGTTGGTGCTATGCTCGTTCTCGTGGCGTTTCGTAGGGTTTTTCCCCTGTAAACGCTCTTGTCTATGTTGGGGAAGCTCCCTTTCTGCTTTGCGAGCTCCGCCGACGCCTCAAAGGCCTTCCGGTTTATGAACCCCATAAGCCTCTCTGCCAGCTCTACGGCTTCCTCTGAGTCGTAGGGTATCTCCAGCTCTATGAGGAGCTCTGCCCACCCCATAACTCCCAGGCCTATCTTCCTGTTACCTTTGGCCATTTTCTCTATTTCGGGGTGGGGGTAGCGGTTTACGTCTATTACGCAGTCGAGGAAGCGGACGGCAACCTTTACGAGCCTTTCGAGCTTCTCCCAGTTTATCCGGCCCTTCTCTACGATTTTGGAGAGGTTTATTGAGCCGAGGTTACACTCCTCGTAGGGAAGGAGCGGGACTTCGCCGCACGGGTTTGTGGCCTCTATTCTCCCCAGGGCCGGTGTGGGGTTGTGGCGGTTTATCTCGTCTATGTAGAGGATTCCGGGGTCGCCGGTTTTCCAGGCGCTCTCTGCAATCAGGTCTAGGAGCTCGTCTGCCTTTACCCTGCTCCACACCTTGCCGTCTCTGGGGTTTATGAGCTCGATTTCACCGCCCTTTAAGGCTTTCTGGAAGAAGTCGTCGGTGCAGGCTACGGAGATGTTGAAGTTTTGGAAGCTCTTGCCATCGGTTTTGCAGGTTATAAACTCCTTTACGTCGGGGTGGTTTACAGAGAGGACCCCCATGTTGGCCCCTCTGCGCTTCCCTCCCTGCTTTATGGCGTCGGTTGCGCAGTTGAAAACCTTCATAAAGGATACGGGGCCGGAGGCCTTACCGTTTGTGCTCTTAACAGTATCTCCCTTGGGCCTCAGGCGGGAGAAGGAGAAACCCGTTCCGCCTCCCGTTTTCTGGATTTTTGCCATGAGGGAGACGGAGGCGAAAATCTCCTCTATTGAGTCCTCTACCGGAAGGACAAAACAGGCGGCCAGCTGCCCCAGCGGAGTCCCTGCGTTCATTAGGGTTGGGGAGTTGGGGAGGAACTCAAGGTTTTCCATAACTTTCAGGAACTCCTCCTCCCACCTTGCCGCCTGAGAGGCGGGGCCGTAGAGGAGCTCTGCCTCCGATACGGCCCTTGCCACCCTTTCAAAGAGTTCCTGCGGTGTTTCTCCCGGCCTTAGGTATCTGGCCTTTAGTATTTCGATTGCGGTCTCCGATAGCTTTACCACCCCTTCTACCCGAAGAGTTTTTCTATGTCCTGGGGTTTCTCTACGTTTACCACTTTCAGCTTTCTGTCTATTCTTCTGATGAGCCCTTTAAGGACGTTCTTCGGGCCGATTTCGTAGAAAGTGTCTACTCCCATTTGGGCCATTTTGAGGACGTCTTCTACCCACCTTACGGGAGAGAAGACCTGTCTGTAGAAGGAGTCTTTTATCTCTTCTGGCTCTTTTATTAGCTTAACGTCAACGTTGTTGAGTATGGGGGGGTTGGCTTTGTGGAAGGGAAGCTCTTCCATTAGTTCCTTTAGCCTTTCCGCCGCCGGCTCCATGAGCTTTGAGTGGAACGGCGCCGAAACTGCCAGCCTTACCACCCTTTTTGCGCCGGCCTGTTTAAGCATCTCCTCTGCCTCTTGAAGGGCCTTGATTTCCCCTGATATAACCGTCTGCTCCGGGCTGTTGTAGTTGGCAACCTGCACGAAGCCGCTTTTCACCTTGTTGATAATCTCTTCCACCGCCTCGGCGGGCAGCCCTATTACGGCGGTCATTCCGCCTACGCCGGCCGGAACGGCACTCTGCATAAACTCTCCCCGTTTCCTCACCAAAAGTGCGCCGTTTCCTACCGAGAATACCCCTGCGGCGCCTGCGGCCGAGAACTCTCCCAGTGAGTGGCCGGCAACAACGTCGGGTTTTTTAAAGCCCGCCTTTTCAAGGACCCTTAAAACGGCCATGCTTACCGTGAATATTGCCGGCTGTGCGTTGTAGGTGAGTGTCAGCTCCTCTTCGGGAGCTTCGAAGCAGAGTTTCCTTATGTCCACTTTTGCCCCTTCCGAAGCTTCCTCGAAAACCTCTCTCGCTTCGGGGAAGGCTTCGTAGAGCTCCTTTCCCATTCCGCTGTACTGGGAACCTTGACCGGGAAAGATGAAGGCAATAGCCATACTCCTACCTCCGCCGTTTTAAAGAATTGTAACAGGTGCCCTTTTTAGGGAGCCAGCTCGTAGGCTCCCACTGCCCCGCTGAACTCTCCCAGCTCTGCTCCCACCACCTTCAGGGCTTTGCCGGGAAGTTTGAAGGCCCTTCTCTTAACCTCTTCCTCTACCAGCTTAATCAGCTTCGGGAACTGGACAACCGTTCCGCCGGCCAGGGCCACGGTGTCGGGGTTGAAGGTGTGGACAAGGTTGGTGATGCCAACTCCCAAGTAGAAGGCAAGGGCTTTTATCGCCTTTAAGGCCTTTTCGTCTCCGCTCTTTGCCAGCTCTAAAATTGCGTGCGGAGGCAGGTCTTCCTCGGTGTTTATGTAGTAGAGCCGCTTTAAGCCGTAGGATGAGGCGTAGGCTTCCAGGCACCCTCTCCTGCCGCAGTGGCAGGGCCAGCCGTTTACGCATACGGTTGTGTGGCCGACCTCCATGGCACTGCCCGAAACCCCTATGAGGGGCTCTCCGTTAATTACCGCCCCGCCCCCTAAGCCGGTTCCCAGCGTTAGGCAGAGGAAGAGCCTGCTGCCGCGGCCGCTTCCCCTTTTAAACTCGCCGTAGGCGGCTGCCGTGGCGTCGTTTACCACTCTGACGGCTGTGCCTGTGAGCCTTTTCTCTACTTCCTCTTTCAGGTTTAAACCGTTGAGGAATGGCAGGTTCGGCGACTCTGTAACCTCTCCGGTCTCTCCGTTTACAAGGCCCGCAACGGCTATGCACACCCCTTTTGCCGATAGCTCCTCTGCTCTGCCGGCTATCAGCTCTACCAGTTCCTCTGCGGAGCGGGGGGTTTTTACCTTCTCTCTGTTTTTCCCGTTGTAGAGTTTTATGAAGGTTCCTCCTACGTCTACTCCCAGTTTCAACCCCAGTCCTCCCAGAAGTTGAGCTCCTGGAATATGGAGTTTTTCTCCTCCAGCTTCCTGAGGAAGCTCTCCTGTGGCTTCTGAGAGTCTAACATCTGTTTGAGTTTTGAGAAGTTATAGATGTGTTCCTTGAGCCTCCTCTCTGCGTACTCTTTTGCCGTTTGGGTTGTTATGAGGAAGGGCCAGTCGGAGCTTTGAGCCAGTAGAAGTTCTCTCAACATCTGATTGAGGAGCCGGGTGTTAAGGGGGGTTCTCGGTAGCCCTCTGAGCCGGTTTAGTGTGAGTGCCATGGCGGTTAGGTGGTAGTAAATCCAGCCGTTCCTGCCGTTTACCCATACGTCGAAGTAGCCTTTGTCGCCCCAGGATGAGGTTGCAGGCTGGCTGACGGGGAGCTCTCCGTTTTCGTTCAGGTAGCCGCTGGGCGTTACCGGTCTGATTACCCGGTAGCGGGAGAAGTTTTTAAACAGGTGGTAGAGGAACAGGGGACCTTCGAACCACCAGTGGCCGAAGAGTTCTGCGTCGAACGGAGCCACTATCAGCGGAGGTCTTCCCATAACGTTTTCTAAGTACTCTGCCTGTTTGGCCCTGCAGAAGTGGTAGTGGGCGGCGTGTACTCTCGCCCGCTCTGCCGCCTTTTCCGGTATGTAAACCTCTTTCCGGCCCAGGTCTACGTTCCCGGTTATCCGGTAGTACTTGAAGCCGGTGTAGGTTCTGTGGCCGTCGGGGTTTATGTAGGGTTTTACATATTCCAGAGGAAGGTCGAACCCAATGTCCCGGTAGAAATCCCTGTACCAGGGGTCTCCAGGGTACCCTTCTTTTGAGCTCCAGACCTGTTTGGAGGATTCGGGGTCTCGGCCGAAGCAGTAGCCTCCGGCTGGGGTCTTTACCGCCGAGTAGACTCCGAATTTCGGGAAGGGCCTGCTGTAGAGTAGTCCGTGGGTATCGAGGAAGAAGTAGCGAATCCCGTGTTTAAGCAGCTCCTCCTCGAGCCCCGGATAGTAGCCGCACTCGGGAAGCCATATGCCTTCGGGTCGGCGTCGGAAGTGTTTTAGGTAGTTTTTGACCGCTACTTTTATCTGGGTCCGTACGCTTTCGGGTACGGGCTGTAGGGCCGGCAGCAGGCCGTGGGTTGCTCCGCAGGTGGCTATTTCAACAGCTCCTTTTTCTACGAGTTCCCTGTAGCCGTTTAGAACGTTCCAGTTTAGCCTTTCGAGCTCCTCCTTTACCGATAGGAAGTGCTCTCTGTACATCTTTGCCAGTCTGTTGAACTCGGGCTCTTTTTCCGTTCTCTTTATCTCTTTCTCTGCAAGCTCGAGGGACCTATCGAGGAACTGCCGGAGCTTCCCCTGCAGTGTAGGATCGGCGAGCATCTCACACAGGGGAGGTGTTAGGGATAAGCCCAGTTTTACCTCGGTTTCCTCTTCTTTTAGCTTCCTTACGGTTTTTATCAGGGGAACGTAAACTTCTGCTATCGCCTCAAAGAGCCAGTGCTCCTCCTGGAAGTAGCTGAACTCGGGGTGTTTTACAAAGGGGAGGTGGTGGTGGAGGAAAAGCAGGAAGTAGCCTTTCATCTTCCCTCTCCGTAGGGGCCGCCCCTTTGGAGTTCTGGCTTCTGTTTTGTGATGAGCTCTGTGAGCTCCGCTGCCGCCTCTTCTCCTATAACCACCTCCCTGGCCGGCATTACAACTTCGTTTGAGGTGAGGGCTTCTTCTTCTGTTATCAGAACGGCCTTTACCCTTTTGAAGGGAAGCTCCTCTTCCAGCTCTAAGAAGAGCTCCCTTTGGCCGGGTTCCACTTGAAGCTCTTTAAAGTCCCTTCCCTCTACAATCAGCTTCAGGGTTCCCCTTCTTCCCCCGGCGTTCCAGTAGATAAAAAGGAGCTTCGGGTTAACCGGTATCAGCCCCAGGAAGGAGACCGGGTAGCTTTCGGGCAGGGGCAGTTCCTCTCTTTCCTCTTGGAGTGGGGGCGGTTCGGCCTCCTCGATTCTGCTTGCGGGGGGCGGAGGTGCCACCATCTCCTTGGCGATAAGGAGCTCCCTTTTAACCGCTTCAAGGAGCTGGGCCTTCCGCATCCTACCCCTGCCCCGTATCTTGAGTTTTTTTGCAATCTCGTAAAGCTCCCTCTTTGTGAGTTTTTTAAGCTCCTCTTCTGTTAGGGCTATTTTCATTTCAAACCTCTAATTGAGTTTCCCCTCCAGGAGGTTCTCGTAAAGGCGGGTGTACTTTAGAGCCGAGGCATTCCAGGAGAAGTCAAGCTCCATAACTGCCCTCCTTAGGCTGTAGAACCGTTCCCGGCTGTTCCAGTAGAGCTTCACCCCCCTCTCAACGGCCTCGGTAAAGGCTTCGGGGGTGAAAGGCTCAAACAGAATCCCGTAACCTCCCGGCTCTGAGATGTCCACAACCGTGTCTGCGAGCCCTCCGGTTTTTCTGGCAACTACCAAGGTGCCGTAGCGCATGGCTATCATCTGGTTGAGCCCGCACGGCTCGTATAGGGAGGGCATCAGTAGGAAGTCGGCAGAGCCGTACATCTTCCTGCTCAGGGGCTCGTCGAATGCAACTTTAACGAAGAAGTTTTCAAGCTCGTTTAGCTTTTGGAAGGCTTCGTTGTAGGCTTCGTCTCCGAAGCCGAGAATTGCAAAGTTTGCAGGCATCTGTGCCAGCCGGGCCGATGCCCGGAGTATCAGGTCTACCCCTTTCTGTTTTGCGAACCTCCCGATGAATACAAAGAGCGGCTTCTCCTTTCCCTTAAGCCCCGTTTCTTCGAGGAAGAGCTCTTTGTTCTCCTCTTTTCTCTTAACCGAGGCCTCGGTGTAGTTTACGTACAGGTGGGGGTCCGTTTCGGGGTTCCACACGTCGTAGTCTATCCCGTTGAGTATCCCGAACAGCTTGTAGCTGTACTTTCTGAGGACGCCGTCGAGGCCGTAGCCAAACTCCGGGGTTGTTATCTCCTTTGCGTAGGTGGGGCTGACGGTGTTTACTGCGTCGCCGAAGACGATTCCCCCCTTGAGGAAGTTTACCTTGCCCCAGAACTCCAAAGCCTCCATGTGGAAGAGCTCCCAGCCTAAGCTCAGCCGCTCTATCGCCTCCTTGGGGAATATTCCCTGGTAGGCTATGTTGTGTATGGTCTGCAGGGTTTTAACCGGCAGCTTCAGCTTCTCCTTGGCCAGGACCGGAATCAGGGCCGCCTGCCAGTCGTTTGTGTGGATAACGTCGCACCGTAAGCTCCCCCTTTTCACGAGCTGTGCAACGGCCCAGCAGAAGCTCCCGAACCTGACGTCGTTGTCGGGGTAGTCTCCGTAGGGAGTGCCGTAGAGGAACTCCCTGCCGAACAGCCGGTCGTTCTTTAGGAAGTAGTGGGTTACCTGGTTACCGCACCTGTAGAGCTCGAAGGTGAACTTCCCGGCTCCTATTTCCACCTCTACGCTCTCTCCGGTGGGCTTTATGCGGTGTTTTTCGGTGTTTACACACTTGTAGAGGGGCATCACCGTTGAGACCTGAACCCCTACCTGGCTCAGGGCTTTCGGCAGTGAGTAGGAAACGTCGGCCAGACCGCCCGTTTTCGCAAACGGGTATATTTCGCTGGATACAAAGAGGACTCTCATAGCACAACCTCTCTCAGAAACTTAGCGGCGCTTTCGGGGGTTGTTGGGTTTATGTAGTAGCCGCTTCCCCACTCGAAGCCTGCGGGTACCGAAACCCGGGGCAGAATCTCGAGGTACCAGTGGAAGAACCGCTCTATCCCGGTGTAGTAGTGGGGCCTTCTGGGCTCCTCCCTGGGGGGAGGGGCGGTGTGGATGAAGAAGTTGTAGGGAGGGTTAACGAGGGTTTTGTGGAGCTTCCGCAGGGCGAGCCTTAAGGCGTCTGCGAGCAGGTAGAGTTCCTGGTCGGAGAGCTTGGCGAAGTCGTGCCCGTGTTTTTTCGGCGTTATCCTCATCTGAAACGGGAAGATGGAGTAGAAGGGGCAGTAAACCAGGAACTCCTCGTTTTCGTAAACGACCCTCTTCATCTCGTTGAGCTCGAACTTCACTTCGTCGCACAGGTAACACCTGCCCTTCTCTGTGAAGTACTTCCTGCTCTGGCTGACTACGGTGTCAATCAGCTTGGGTACCTGGGGCGTTGCTATTATCTGGGAGTGGGAGTGGCTCAGGGAGGCTCCCGCCTCCCGCCCGTAGTTTTTGAACACCAGGACGTACCTGATTCTGTAATCCCCGTAGAGGCTCTTCATTCTCTCCCTGTAAACGTAGAGGAGGAGCTTCATCTCCTCTACCGAGAAGTTGTGGGGGTGCTTGTAGTGGTCGGGGGTGTCCACCACTATCTCGTGGGCCCCGAAGCCCCCCACCGTGTCGTAGAGGCACCTGCCCTCGGGTAGCGGAGGGTTCTCTATTCTCAGGGCCGGGTACTTGTTCGGCACCACCCTTATCTTCCACCCCGGCGTGTCGGGTGCTGTGCCGGGTTCCCTTACTGCAAATATCTCGTGGGGTGCAAGGTTCTCCTTTCCCGGCTCAAACGGGCACTTCTCCGGCGGGCTCTGGGGCCCGTAGGTGTGGGGAGGGTAGTCGTGGGGCCTTCGCTCCCTCTCCGGGGCTATGATTACCCAGGTATCCCACAGGTAGTTGTAGCGGAACTCAGACATTTTCTACCTCGAGGTTAACTGTTGTTTTAAGGCTTCCCCGAAAGGGTATTAGGAAGCCCAAAGTTACGCCCTGCAGGGTTCTCTCAAGTCCCCTCTCGCTCTGGTGGAAGGTTTCAAGGGGAGTGAGCAGAAGCTCGAAGGGCACAGAGAGCGAGAGCTTTATCCTCTTGCCCAGGTTTTTATCTTCCAGGGTTACCGTTCCTCCTTTGCGCCCGAGGCGCGGGATTTCCGTAAAGTGGAGGTTGAGCTCCAGAAGGTGGTAGAGCTTCCCCTTAAAGTCGCTCTCAATCTCCTGCCGGTAGAGGAGGCCCCTGCCGGTGGGGGTGAAGCTCTTCCTCACTACGGTTTTGAACACCCCTTCCTCAAGGTATAGGGCTCCCCTCCTCTCGGCTGTAACAGAGCTGCCCAGTAGCTTCAGCTCAAAGGGCTGGTTTGCGAAATCTCCCACCTCACGGAAGCGCTCAAAGAGGAGCTCCTCTTCCGTAACCGGGTTCGGGCAGAAGTGGCAGATGAAGGAGTCCTTCCTGTGCCAGTCCCTCGGAACGTCTTCCGCCTTGAAGGTCGCCTCCAGTTCGTGGATTGTCGATATCCCCTCGTTTTCTTTTTTCCGCTGCCTGCTGTAGATGTGGTAGCCTTCCGTGTGGCGGCTTACAACGGCCTGTACGTTAAAGGGCGGGTTGAGAAGAGATAGCTCAACTACCGCCCCCGCCAGGGAGCCTACTCCCACGAGGAGCTCCTCCCCCCTAATCAGGGCCTCTTCGAGGCCGTCGAGGTTAAAGTCCTCAATTAGGGGGAGCTTCAGGCGGCCCGCCTCAGCGGCCTCCTTGGTGGCCTCAACCGTGTAGCGCCAGAAGTTGTCCCTCAGGACCGGCAGGTATATGCCGCCGAACACTCCGTGCCAGAACACGTCGTTACACTGGGATTTGAGCAGGTTCTCGGTGAACCTGCCGCTCTTTACCCCCAGAGAGCAGAGCTTCAGCATCCTCTTGTGCATGTAGTTGCTCTCGGGGTACTTAACGAAGAAGCTCTTCCAGATGCCTCCCCTCAGGAGCTTCTCGGGGGTTCCGGGGCCCATCTCCCTCTCGAGGAGTTCCTTTGCCTCCTGGAGCTCCTTGAACCTTTCGGCCGGAAGGCTCCACTCCCCCATTTCGTAGTAGGAGACCGACGGCAGGTAGGCTATTCCGCTGGCCTTCTCCTCTGCCGCCTGGCTGAAGTGCAGGGTTTCAACCTCCCCCGCCTCTACAAGCTCTAAGAAGCTCCGGAGCCACCCCTTTTCGTAAACCCAGCTGTAGGTTCCCGGCCAAACACCGAACTTCTCCCCGTCGTCGAAGAGGGTTCTTAAGCCTTTTGCCCCTTTTAGGTATCCCGAAACCTCGTCAACCGGTTTAAAGGGAACCAGGTAGCGGAGCCTTTTATCTATCGGAAAGAGCTTCAAAACCCTCCCTTCGCTCTCCGTTAGGTAGTAGCCGTGAAGCTCCTCCCTCTCAAAGCCTGCGGCTATAAAGTGGTAGTCGTCTACCGCCGTCCACTCCACCCCGAGCTCTGTAAGGTCTTTAACTATTGAGTCGTCCCACACCCTCTCTGTCAGCCAGAGCCCTTTCGGCTCTACCCCGAAGTTCTCCTTCAAGAAGGCGTTCATCTTCTCAACCTGGGCCTTCCTGTAGTCGCCGGGGATTGAGGCCAGCACCGGCTCGTAGAAACCTCCCGTTACGAGCTCAACCTGGCCCCTCTCAACCAGCTTCCGAATGAGCTCAAAAAGCTCCCGGTGTCGTAGCTTTACCTGCTCGAAGAGCCAGCCGCTGAAGTGGAGGGCGAACTTGAACCGCTCAACCTTGGCAGCCGCCTCTATGAAGGGCCTGTAGGCCCTCTCTACGGCGGAGTCTACAACCTCCCTGAAGTTGTCAACCGGCTGGTGGTTGTGAACCCCGAAGAGAAGCTTTCCCATTTTCACACCATCCATTCGCTTGAAAAGTCCCTGCTCAGGTCCAGGAGGGCGTAGCTGAGGAACGGGGCCTCCTCCACAACTTTGCCGTCTACAACGAGCTTTACGGTAAGGTAGAGCCTGCCCCTTTCACTCAGGCACTCTGCAGGTATCTCCACCTCGAGGATTCTGTTCAGGGCCCCCTTGGCACCTTTGCACCCTGTAACGGTTCCGTTGGGCTCCACGGTGAAGCTCTTTTTCTCCTTACCGGATATCTCAAAAACCACCTGGAAGCGGCGCCCTTTCAGCCGTTTCCAGTCGCCGTCTACCCTTAGGTAAAGGTTTCCGTTGCGGTCGTAGCCGTAGTAGAGCTCCCTCATTACAAAGCCTTGGGTTGCCATCGTTGAGAACTCTAAGAGGTCTACCTTGCCCGCCTCGAGCCACTCGTAGTAGCTTGTTACCTGGCCGTCTACCTGGGCCTTTACGAAGTTCCTCGGAGGCTCAGAGGCCGAGCTCTTGAACCTACTTATGGGGGTGAAGAGCTCCTGGGGTATGGTTTTGTTCAGGAGCTTATACACCGCTATGAGGTTACTCCTGAAGAGCCTGTCGAAGGTTTGGGAGAAGGGGGTGTAGTGTCCCTTACCGAACCACCAGAACCAGTCGCTCCCTTCGGCTGCAAGGAGCTTCTCCTTTGCCTTCCGGTAGTTATCGTTTTCCCTCTCCTCTTCCAGGTTGAGCTTGGTTATCCCCAAAAGCTCCCAGGCCCTGTTCTTCTCTCGGTCTCCCACCCAGGTGAGGAAGTTTCCCCCTATCCAGCTTCCTGCAACCACCCTTTCGAGCTTCTCGGTGGCTTCAAGCTCGCTGGGGAAAACGCTCTCCACCCACTCAAGCTGGGAGAGCGTCCTGTAGAGCTTCTCCCTGAAGGGGTAGCCGTTTTCCCTGTAGAACTCCCAACAGTTCTCCCCGTCCAGTATCACGCTTACAACAGGTTCTTTGAACTGCTCACCTATTCTCTTTAACCTTCCGGTGAAGTCCTCTACAGCGTCGTCCTCCCTCCAGCTCTTATAGACGAACCCTATCAGGTCGCTGAGCTCCCTGTCTCTGAACAGCAGTTTCAGTCCCTCGTAGCTGTAGACTCTGTACAGGGGCTCCCTGGTTCCAAAGCGCCTGCTTAAAGACTTAAACAGAACCTCCTCGTCGGTTGCACACCAGTTTGCCCCTTTCTCCTTCAGGAGCTTCAGGGCTTCCTCGCTTACGCCCCCCTCTGCCGGCCACACTCCCCCTTTAAAGTCGAAGAGCTCCTTTACCTCTTTAATGGCCTTTTCGGTCTGGAGCTCGGCGTCGTCTTTGAAGTTCACGTGGAGCGCAGGGAGCCTTACGTCGGGAGTGCTCTCCTTTGCCGCCTCTATGTTTAAGAGCAGGGGGAGTATCGGGTGGTAGTAGGGGGTTGTCGATACCTCTACCTTCCCCTCCCTGCTGAGCCGGCTGTAGAGGGGAATTACCTTGCCGGTGAACCTGAGCAGCTCTCCTATGAGCTCCAGCTTCTCCTCTTCGGAGAAAACGCTCTCTTTCTCTACGAGTCTCTTTACGACCCTTGAGTTCTCCCTCAGGTACCTGCCGCACCACGAAAGCAAGAACAGCACTTCAAGGTTTAAGAAGTCTTGGCTTGTTAGGTTTTTCAGGAAGCTCCCCTCTTGGCTCTCTCTCTCGAACCGGAGGAAGAGCTCGTAGTAGTGTTTGAACGGCTTCACCATGGTTTCAACGTTTCCGTGGAAGAGGAACTGCAGCAGCCACCGCTTCTCGTGGTTTTGGAGCTCTTTAACGGGTCTCTTCATCAGCTCGAGGAATTTGCAGTTGGCCTTCCCCTCTCCGTACTCTTTAAGCTGTTTTATCAGAACCGGCGTAAGGTTGAACGTAACTTTCAGCCCCTCGAACTTGGATGCGTGCCAGGCCATGTCGTAGTAGTCCTTTATCCCGTGGAGGAACACCCAGGGCATCTCGTACTCGCCGGTTATCCCGTTCCTGTAGAGGGGCTGGTGCATGTGCCACAGGAGAACCAGTTTTACTCTTTCTCCTCTATCCATTTTTCAATCTTCCTGTTGAACTGGTTTAGAAGCTCTCTGCCCCTCTCCTCTTTTTCGGTCTGGACGAAGATGTGGAGGTTGTCTGTGAACTGGTCGGGAATCAGGAGTATCCAGTCGCCGTTGAAGAAGATTTTCACGCCGTCTATGAAAGAGGCCCGTTTCTCCATTGCCTCTTCCGATATCTTCCTCATCAGTTTCGCCTTTTTAGAGGAGGGGCAGCTCACTATCACGTGTTTAAAGAAGAACGGGGGAATGGCCGAGAGAAGCTCCGAGACCGATGCGTTGCTGAAGCTCATGAGCTCAAGGAGCTTTATACTTGCGTAAACGGCGTCGGGCGATAGGGAAAACTCGGGGAATATGAACCTGCCGTTTAGGTCCCCTACAAGGGCAAACTGCCTCAGTAAGTTTGCCTTTATTCCCCTGAGCTTCCCCCTCTCAACTATAACGTTTTTCAGCTTGCCGTCTAAAACGGAGGGGCAGCTAACGGGCACCAGCACCTTTACCTGCTGCTCTACCGCCCTGTCGAGGGCCAACAGGAACAGCAGCAGTAGCTTGTAGTTGGGAACGAACTCCCCCGTATCCGATATGACCTTTAACCGCTCTCCGTTGGGGTAGATGATGAACCCGATGTCTGCCTCTGTTGCCTTCACTATTCGGGGAACGCTCCACAGGGCCTTCTCCTTCAGAATGGGTAGGTGGGTTATCTTCTCCTCGGAGAAGTAGGAGTTTAAAACCACGCTCTCCACCTTAAAGTGGGCCAGGAGCTCGGGGTATAGGGCCGAGTAAACGCCGTTCATAAGGTCGGCCACAACCCGGTACGAAGGCTGCTTTATCTTGTGGTCTATAGACTCCTCTATTGCCCGCTGGTACCTGTCTGCGGCGTAGGAGCTCTCCTTTATCAGCCCCACTTCAGAGGGTCCGACCCTTCTGAAGCGCTCTCTGAAGAAAATCCTCTCTATGGCCTTTTCCCGGTTTGTGTCTATTGGCAGACCGTTTTCGTCGAAGAAGAGAATGTCGGTGTGTCCGGGGGAGCCTACAGAGGCCTCAAAGTGGACTCCGGCCACTTTCTTCGTGTTCTCGAGGAGGAACCTCATGGCCGGATGGGGGAACTGCCTCAGGTCTAAAACGTTCACCCCTGTAGAGAGGAGGCCGGAAACGAAGGCTCTTTTAATCATTCTGGAGGCCCTGTGGTAGTCCCTGCTGGTGTATACCCAGCTCCCCTCGGGCAGGGTACTTCCGAAGGCGGCTCCCAGCTTTGCCGCAAGCTCCGGAGAGAGCTCAACGTTTATCCTTCCCGATATTCTGCCCCCCTCAAAGAGGGAGCGCTTCCACCTCTCTCCCCAAACCAGGTTTGAGGAGACTATTGAGCCGCTCTCAACGAACTTCTCCGGCCATATAACAACGTCTTTGGCAATCTGGACGTTGTCCTCTATTTTCACCTTCTCGGCTATGATGGCCCCCTTCAGGGCCGTTACCCCGCTTCCCAGCTCTGTAAAGGAGCAGATAACGGTATTTCTGAGTTTGGAGTCGTCTCCCACTTTTACCCTGTCCCACAGGATACACTCCCTCAGCTGGCACCGTTTACCCACCTCGGTTTCGGGGCCTATCACCGTGTTCTCAAGGAGGGTGCCCTCTCCGACCTCTACGCCCTTGCCTACAACAACGGTCCCCCTGATTTTGACGCTCTTGGGAATCTCCGCATCTCCCTGCAGGAAGAGAACGCCCTCCCTGTGCTTTACGAGTTTTCCCGGAATTTGAAGCTTCACCTTCCCTTGAAGGATGTCCCGGTGGACCTCCCTATAGGCGTCGGGGTTCCCTACGTCTTTCCAGTAGCCTTGGGCTTTAAAGCCGAACAGCTCAATCCCTTTCTCCATCAGGAGCGGGAAGAGGTCTTTGCTGAAGTCGAAGGGGACGTTCTCGGGTATGAAGTCGAGAACTTCGGGCTCCATTATGTAAATGCCCGTGTTGATTGTGTCGCTGAAGACCTCTCCCCATCCGGGCTTTTCAAGGAACTTTAGTATTTTCCCCTCTTTGTCGGTTATCACTATTCCGAACTGTAGGGGGTTCGATACCGAAGTAAGCGTTATGGTAACCGGGGATTTTTTGAACTCGTGAAACCCCGCTATCTCCCTGAAGTCAAAGTCGGTTATGACGTCGCCGCTTACTACTATGAAGGTTTCGTTTAGAAACTGTTGGGCCTTTTTTACGGCGCCTGCGGTGCCGTAGTCTGCCTCCGGCAGAACGTAGTTTACCTTTACCCCCAGTCTTGAGCCGTCCCCGAAGTACTCCTTTATCACCTCGGGTTTGTAGTAGAGGAGTATCACGAACTCCTCTACCCCGAGGGCAACGAGCTTCTTCATCGTGTGTTCCATCATGGGGAGGTTCACGACCGGGAGCATAGGCTTGGGCAGAGAATTTGTAAGGGGCTGGATTCTGGTTCCAAAGCCCCCGGCCATGACAACCGCCTTCATTACCCCTCCCGGTATAAGTGTTCCCGTGTTAGCGGAAAGCCCGATGAGCCGTCCTTTGCCGTTTTTACGAGGAGCGTTTGGTAGAGCCCTATTCGGTTTGTGAGGAACTGGTAGGCGCTGGAGGCCATGTAGAGCCTCCAGATTCTGTAGCGCTCCTCTCCGGCAATCTCAACGGCCTTTTTGTAGTTCCTCTCCAGGTTTCTGACCCAGTGCATAAGGGTGAGTGTGTAGTGCTCCCGCAGGCACTCTACGTCCCTTACTTCAAAGCCGGCCTCCTCTGCCTTCTCAACGGTTAGGTAGATGGGCAGGAGCTCTCCGTCGGGGAATACGTACTTCCTTATGAACTGGGAGGCGGGCTTTCCGAACTCATGGTAGTTACAGCTTATCGCGTGGTTTAGGAAGATTCCCTTCTCTTTCAGCAGGTTGTAGGCCTGTTTAAAGTAGGTGAGGGCCCTCTTCTGGCCTACGTGTTCAAACATTCCTACGCTTGCTATTTTGTCGAAGCTCTCGGGCTCGTTGAGCTCCCTGTAGTCGGCGAGTAGAACTTCACACCGACCTTCAAGCCCTTCCTCCTTTATTCTCTCCTTCACGTAGCGGTACTGGTTTTCACTTAGGGTTATCCCCAGCGCGTAAACGCCGTACTTCTTTGCGGCGTGTATGATTAGGGCACCCCAGCCGCAGCCTATATCGAGGAACCGCTCGCCGGGCTTTAGCATCAACTTCCTGCAGATGTAGTCGATTTTCTGCTCCTGGGCCCTGTCTAAGGAGTCGTGGGGTGTTCTGAAGTAGCCGCAGGAGTAAACCATGTTTCTATCGAGGAACAGGCGGTAGAAGTCGTTTGACACGTCGTAGTGGTACTGTATCGCCTGTTTATCTCTCTCTATGGAGTGAAGCTCACCGTCTACTTCGGCCCAGCACCGTTTTATCTGGGCCTCTCCCGGCAGTCGCCTTATGAGCCTCCAGAGCTTCACCTTCTCGCTCAGCGGCCACCGCCTCTGGAGTATCCAGTCCACCAGCGGGAACAGTAGGAAGATGTCCCCTTCAAGGTCTATGAGGCCGTATATGTAGCTCTCTGCAAGTGAGAGGTCGTTGAACTGCTTTAGGGCCTCCTTTAGGGACCAGGGCGTTTTTATTCTTATTTTCAGTTTATCCCCCCTCCCCCATACCCTCTTGTTGTTCCAGAGGATTACCGAGGTCTCCTCTTCACCGGGGGCCCCTTTAAGGAGCCTGTTTACTATCTCCCGGTTTAGTTCTTCAACCTCTCTCTCACTGCATACCTCCTTCGTCATTGCTCTCCCTCCTGAGCTCTTCTATTGCAACCTTTTTGCCTATTTCAACGGCCGGCTGGCCGTAAGGGTTCACCCCTAAGAGCTTCCCCATAACCACTACCGCAACCATGTAACCCATAAACAGGTAGCCCATCTGGTACTCCGAAAGCTCCTCCATCTCAAAAATCACCATGGGCCTGTTCCTGCTCTTTAGGGCGTGAACGGTTCCCTTGAACTCGGCCTCCATAACCTCCGACACCTTTTTCCCTGCAAGGAACGGTAGTATGTAGCACTCTTGAGGGAGCTTCGGGTCCTCGGCGTAGTGTTTAACGAAGAAGAGCTGGAAGAACTTATCGTCGGGGCCGTCCATGAATAGCTGCAGAATCGCGTGTTGCGACGCGGTCCCCACCGCCTTCAGCGGCGTCTGCCCTTTGCCCTCCTTTCCCAGCGACTCGGCCCAGAGCTGAACGTACCACTCTGTAAACTCGGCCATGTAAGAGGAGTAGGGCATAACCACCGATATCTTCCTTCCCGCCTGGTAGTGCAGGTACTTGGCCGCCGCAAGGTAGAGGGCCGGAAGTGGAGTCTCCAGCAGGTCGAACGCCCCCTCAAGGAGCTTCTCCACCGAGTAGCCGGCAAACATCGCCGGCACCAGGCCTACCGCCGTGAACACCGAGAACCTTCCCCCCACCTCTTTGGGGATGGGGATAAAGGCCGAGCCGAGCTCTCGGGCAAGCTGCTGGAAACTGTTGCCCGGGTCTCCTATGAAAACGGTTCTCCCTTGGGGGCTGAGCCCGCGCTTTTTCAGCTGGTCTAAAACCAGGTTCATAACCGTTACGGTCTCAAGGGTCCTTCCCGATTTACTGATGAACGCAAAGGAGCTCCTCTCCCAGTTGAGCTCGTTAAAGGTTTTCGAAATCAGGTTCGGGTCAACGTTATCGAGGAATTTGAGCTTTTCATCCTTTTTTCCAACCGCCTCGTGGAGGGCCTTTGCTCCTCTCGAGGAGCCTCCCATTCCCACAACCACGAGGGTGTCGCTCTTTTCCTTTAGCTTCTCGACTTCCCGTTTGATTTTTAAGAGCTCCTCCTCACACGGAAGCTTGGAAAAGGGCATTTTCTCCGGGTTGACTAGTTTTCTCGCCTCTACCTCCTCGAGCACCTCTTCGTAGCTCTTCTCCGGAAAGTGCGAGAGTTCAAACTTTACCTTCATCCTCCCTCCTTGTTGTTATTTGTAAACCGGGTAGGTGCACCGTCCCTTTTCTTTAAACTCTACCAGGTTTTTCAGCGTTTTGGTGAGGATTCTCATAATGGCCTCGTGGGTGTTGTAGGCGTTGTGAGGAGAGAGTATAACGTTATCGAACTGGGCAAGGGCGAAGGTCTCTATTGCTTTCTTTAAAACTTCCGGAGATACGTCCTTCTCGCCCCTGAAGATTATCAGCTCCTCTTCCGTCCACACCTCTTCTCCTTCGAAAGTATCGAGGGCTACTCCGGCGAGCCTCCCCTCTTTCAAGGCCTCTACTATGGCATCGGTCTCTACAACCGCTCCCCGTGAAGTGTTAACAAGGTAGCTCCCCTTTTTCATCAGCTTGATGTTTTCCCTGTTTATGAGGTGGTGGGTTGATGGAAGGTAGGGAACGTGGAGTGAGACGATGTCGGAGCGGGAGAGAAGCTCCTCAAGGCTTACATACTCCACCCCGAATCGCTCTACCAGCTCCTCTTTGGGCTTTACGTCGTAGGCTAAAACCTTAACGTCGAACCCCGAGAGCAGCTTTACAAGCCTTGCCCCTATCCTTCCCGTTCCGATTACGCCTACCGTTTTCCCTGCAAGGTCGTGACCCCTCAGGCCTTCTCTGCTGAAGATTCCCCTGCAGGTCCTCTCTATAGTGGGTTTTAGCTTTCTCAGCAGGGCCAGTATCATAAGCAGTGCGTACTCTGCAACGGTTTCCATTCCGTAATCGGGAACGTTACAGACCGCAATACCCCTCTCCCTTGCCGCCTCCACGTCTATGTGGTCGAACCCCGTAGAGCGGGTGGTAACTATCTTGAGGTTGGGGAGGGTCTCTATAACCTTTCTATCTACCTTAGAGTAGATGAATACCGAAAGGGCCTCTACATCTTTTATCCTCTCTATATCGCTCTCTTTCAGGGGCTCTCGGCTGAGGGTTACAATTTCAAACCCTTTGGGCTCTAAAGTCTCCCTTATTACAGGCTCTTCCCAACCTTCAAGCTCAAAGAAGGCGACCTTCATCTCTCCCTCCTCTCTCTTTTAGTGGAGTCCCAGCCGTTTCTCTATTTCGTAAACCGCCCTTATAACCTCCAGTATTGAGTCGGGGTTGATGGATATTGTGTCTATTCCCTTCTCAACGAGGAACTGGGCAAAGTCGGGGTGGTCGGATGGGGCCTGACCGCATATTCCCACCTTTCTGTTGTACTTCTTACCCTCTTCGATGGCCCTGCCGACCATCCACTTCACCGCCTCGTTCCTCTCGTCGTAGATGTGGGCAACCAGCGATGAATCCCTGTCTACCCCTAAGGTGAGCTGAGTCAGGTCGTTAGAGCCTATGGAGAAGCCGTCGAACTCCTCAGCAAACTCCTTAAACAGGATTACGTTTGAGGGAATTTCGCACATTACGTAGACCTTCAGGCCTTTCTCTCCCCTCTTCAGGCCGAACCGCTCCATAACTTCTTGAACTTTTTTACCCTCCTTGGGGGTTCTGCAGAAGGGCACCATAACTATCACGTTTTCAAGGCCCATTTCTTCCCTTACCTTCTTTATCGCAAGGCACTCAAGGCCGAAGGCCTCGGCAAAGTTCTCCGAGTAGTAGCGGGAAGCTCCCCTCCAGCCGAGCATCGGGTTCTCTTCCTTCGGCTCAAAGTACTTTCCGCCTAGCAGGTTTGCGTACTCGTTGGACTTGAAGTCGGAAAACCTTACTATTACCGGCTTCGGGTAGAACGCGGCCGCTATCCTTGCTATACCGAAGGCGAGTTTGTCTACGTAGAACTTACGTTTGTCGCTGTAGCCTTTGGTTCTTCTCTCTATCTCCTCCGCAAGCTGCGGGTCTTTTTCTTTAATTTCGTCAAACTTGATGAGGGCGTTGGGGTGGATGCCTATGTAGTTGTTGATTATGAACTCCTCCCTTGCAAGGCCCACTCCTGCGTTGGGTAGGAACGACAGGTCGAAGGCCCCTTCCGGAGTTGCTATGTTGAACATAATGGGGGTTTTTGGCTTGGGAAGGGTATTTAGGTCAACCTCTTCAACCTCGTAGGCTATTTTCCCCTCGTAAACGTAGCCTACGGTCCCTTCCGCGCAGGAGACCGTTACCTCCTGCCCTTCCTTTAGAACTTCGGTTGCGTTGCCTGTGCCCACAACCGCCGGAACTCCCAGCTCTCTGGCGACAATGGCGGCGTGGCACGTCCTTCCTCCCCTGTTTGTGACTATTGCAGAGGCCTTCTTCATTATGGGCTCCCAGTCCGGGTCGGTCATATCGGTTACGAGAACGTCTCCCTCGTTGAACCTGTCGGCCTCCTCTACCGACATCAGGACTTTTACCGTTCCCGTGGCTATCTTCCTGCCTACGGCAATTCCCTTAACGAGTACTTTTTTCTCTCTCTCTTCCGGTGGTTCTGTAACCTTGTAAACGGTTATTTTTGAGTAGTCTTTGTGGGAGTGGACCGTTTCGGGCCTTGCCTGAACTATGTAGAGCTCGTTCCTCTCTCCGTCTTTTGCCCACTCAACGTCCATGGGCGTCCACCTGCCGTGCTTCTTGGAGTAGTACTCCTCTATTTCGGTTATCCACTTGGCAAGGGTGAGAACTTCGTCGTCTGTAAGGCAGAACTTCTCCCTGTCTGCGAGGGGAACGGGGACGACTTTTACCGGTTCCTTTTCGCTGTCTCCGTAAACCATTTTCTGCTTTTTGTCACCCAGTTTCTTCTCGATTATTGCCTTGAATCCCTTTTTCAGCGTAGGCTTAAAAACGAGCCACTCGTCCGGCGTTACCGCTCCCTTAACAATCATCTCTCCCAAGCCGTAAGAGCCCGTTACCAGTACAACGTCTTTAAAACCGCTTTCGGTATCCAGCGAGAAGCCTACGCCGGAGGAGGCAAGGTCTGAGCGGACCATCTTCTGAACACCTACGGAGAGGGCAACTTTGAAGTGGTCGAAGCCGAATGTCTCCCTGTAGGAGATTGCCCTGTCGGTAAATAGAGAGGCGAAGCACTTTTTAACAGAGTTGAGCAGGTTCTCTATGCCGCGAACGTTCAGGTAGGTTTCCTGCTGGCCGGCAAAGGAGGCGTTGGGGAGGTCTTCTGCTGTGGCCGAGGAGCGGACTGCAACGTCTACGTTCTCTGTTCCGAACCTCTCAGAGAGCTCCCTGTAGTATCTCTTTATCAGCTCTTTTAAGTCTTGGGGAAACTTGCCGCTCTTTATCAGCTCCCTTACCTTTTCTCCCCTTCTGTGCAGGTCGTCAACGTCGTTAACGTTTAGCCCTTTTAGGACTTCTCTTATCTTCTCTTCAAGGTTGTTGTACTTTATGAAGTACCTGTAGCTTTCCGCCGTTATAACGAATCCGTCCGGTATGTTTACCCCTTTCGGTTTGAGGGCCTTCATCATCTCGCCAAGTGAGGCGTTCTTCCCCCCTACAAGCGGAACGTCTTCTATTCCTACTTCTTCAAGCCACACTACCAGTTTTCCCTTCTCCATCGTCTCCCTCCAGAATTAACCGGTTCTATCAATAATCTTAATACAGGATTATTGGATTTTTCAATGTAACCTATTGGTTAGTTTGCTAACCACAAAATTTTACGGTTAGTAAGTGATGCCTTCCCGGACTTCCGCCTTCTGCCCCTTTCCCGGTGCTTCTCCCCGTTTGTCAGAGTGGAAAGGCTCTTGGTTTCCCCAGACGAAGAAGTTGAAGGGTTCGGCCTCGGCGTTTACTTCTTTATTTGTTCCTTTCGGTTGGAGGCTTTACCGTTCTTTCCTTGGTTTGGACTGTTATTTTGGTTGCTTCTTCTGTGGCTTTCTGTTCCCGTTTTATGTTAACCATAAAATTTTACGATATTAGGGTGAACAACCCAAGAACCGGCGCTCCCCCTCCCTCCAACGCCAAACCCCAACTAACGCTCTTTCAGGTTTTTCTCTTCCTGGGCTTTTTTCTCTTTCAGAGTGTGCTTCCAGGCAAGAACCGCAAAAGAGAGGGGTAACAAAATGGCGATGACGGTACAAATAATTCCCAGTATAGTGTTCTCGCTCATAGTGCTACCTCCTCGTAAACCTGTATGATGTTGTAAAGGGTATCCCTCTCAACGGGAACTTTTCCCGCCTCTTTTATCAGCCTTACAAGCCTCTCTTTCGGAATGAACTGACCGGCCCTTGCACCGGCAGCCTGTGTAATATCCTCTTCGGTAACGGTACCATCTATATCGTCGGCACCGAACTGCAGAGCAATCTGGGCAACCTTCTCTCCGAGCATAATCCAGTAAGCCTTCACGTGGGGGAAGTTATCGAGGAGAAGCCTTGAAACTGCTATGGTTCTAAGTTCATCGAAGCCGGTGGTGTAGTTGGCTCCCGGAATTTCGGTGTTCTTAGGGTGGAAGGCAAGGGGAATAAAGGTCATAAAGCCGCCGGTTTCGTCTTGCGCTTCCCTGAGGCGCAGGAGGTGGTCTACCCTGTCTTCAACGCTCTCTATATGACCAAAGAGCATAGTGGCGTTGCTCCTTATGCCGAGCCTGTGGGCGGTTTTGTGGATTTCAAGGTACTCTCTGGCCGAGATTTTATCCGGGCAGATTTTTGACCTCACAGACTCGGCAAATATCTCGCCTCCACCTCCCGGTATTGAGCCAAGGCCCGCTTCAATCAGTTCTATAAGGGTCTCCTCTACGCTTTTGCCCCCGAGCTCGGATATGTACTTTATCTCCTCGGCGGTGTAGGCTTTTATGTGGATATCGGGGAAGGCTTCCTTTACGGCCCTTACGATATCTATGTAGTAGCTGTAGTTCCAGTCGGGGTGGAGGCCTCCAACTATGTGAACCTCGGTAAGGCCGGGGTTCTGCCTTTTGTACTCCTCTATTTTCTTCAGAATCTGGTCTATTGTTAGCTCGTAGGCGCCGTTTTCCCCTTTTCTCTTCCTGAAGGCACAGAATTTACAGGTTCCAACGCAGATATTAGTGGGAGTAACGTGGAGGTTAACATTAAAGTAGGCAAAGGGGCCGTTTTTCTTCTCTGCAACGTAGTTGGCAAGGTAGCCAAGGGTGTGAATGTCGTGGGTTTTGAAGAGCTTCACACCGTCTTCAAAGGAGAGTCGCCTACCGCTCAGCACCTTTTCTGCTATGGGCCAAAGCTCTCTATCTCTGATTTGAAGCTCCATAGTCACCTCTACTGGTAAACTCTGATAACGTTGTAAAGGGTATCTCTCTCAACGGGTAGTTTTCCCGCCTCCTTTATGAGTTTTATGAGCCTCTCTTTGGGCATGTAGGAGCCGCCGGAAGCTCCGGCAGAGCGGGTTATGGTCTCCTCAACGACGGTTCCGTCGAGGTCGTTTACGCCGAAGTGAAGGGAGACCTGGGCAAGCTTCTCGCCGAGGGTTATCCAGAAGGCCCTTACGTGGCGGAAGTTATCGAGCAACAGCCTTGCAACGGCAAGCATTTTGAGGTCGTCGAACCCGGTGGTGAAGTTCCCTCCCAGCTGGGTGTTTTTTGGCTGGTAGGCAAAGGAGATGAAGGCCATGAAGCCGCCGGTTCTGTCTTGAAGCTCCCTGAGCCTTAGAAGGTGCTCTACACGCTCCTCTACCGTTTCTATATGGCCGTAAAGGATGGAGGCGTTGCTCCTTATACCGAGCTTGTGGGCCGTTTCGTGGATTTCAAGGTACCTCTCGGCCGAGAGCTTCTCCGGGCAGAGCTTCTCCCTCACCCTCCCGCTGAAGACTTCCGCGCCTCCGCCCGGAAGGGCGTCGAGCCCGCACTCTATCAGCTCCTTCAGGACCTCCTCGGGCTCCAGCCCCTCCTTCCTGCAGAGGTAGTCAACTTCTTCAGCAGTAAGGGCCTGTATTTTGGCCCTCGGTTTTAGTCTTTTGATTGTTTTTAAGAATTCCTTTATCTCCTTTAGCCCCCAGTCGGGGTGGAGCCCGCTTACAACGTGGATTTCGGAAACTTCCGGAGTTTCAAGGAGCTTCCTCTCAAGCTCCTCTACGGTGAGTTGGTAAGCGCCCTTTTCCCCCTTCCTCTTCCTGAAGGCACAGAATTTACAGGTTCCAACGCAGATATTGGTAAGGTTAACGTGCCGGTTAACGGTAAAGTAGACAACGCTACCGTTAACTCTCCTATTGGCAAAGTCGGCAAGCCTCCCGAGGGACAGGAGGTCGTGGGTTTTAAAGAGCTTCACACCGTCTTCAAAGGAGAGCCTCTGACCGGCCTCAACTTTCTCTGCGACGGGTAGGAGCTCTCTATCTTCAACGAGCTCAGGGTTAAGAATCGACTGTGTCTGAACCATTACCGTCTCCGAAAGGGTCTATTCCGCGTTCTTTCAGGTACTCTGTAAGCTTTTCAATCCGCTCAACGGTTTCGGATGAGAGGTGGTGCTCCATGAGGCACCCTTCCCTCT
This sequence comes from Thermovibrio ammonificans HB-1, assembly GCF_000185805.1. Lineage (NCBI taxonomy): Bacteria > Pseudomonadati > Aquificota > Aquificia > Desulfurobacteriales > Desulfurobacteriaceae > Thermovibrio > Thermovibrio ammonificans. The sequence goes on along the minus strand of NC_014926.1, from coordinate 931,403 downwards.
CTGCAACTTCCTTCGGGAGTTTCAGAACGTCTTTCAGGAAGGTTATAAGCGCCCTGTGTTTCCTGTAGAGCTTCTGGGCGTACTCCCTGCCCTTCTTGGTGGTCCTAACGTAGCCGTAACTCTCATAGAGAACGTAACCCTTCTTGGAGAGCCGCTTCAGAACCTCGCTCACGGTGGGCATCTTAACGCCGCGGGCCTGGGCTATCTCTTTAACCCGGGCAACACGCTTTTGGGACTCGAGCAGGTATATGGTTTCCAGGTAGTCTTCGAGTCTCGGGGCGAGCTTCTCCTCCTTTTCCATCCCTGAAGGTGCCTCCATCTATTTGAGACTTAATATATTCCTCATATTGTTAAGTTTCACTAACTCCTTACGCTCTGGCCGCAGTGCTCGCAGAGGGAGGCCTCGGAGCAGATGAACCCGCAACTCTTAGCGCCCTTCGGCTTCTCCCTATAGAAATCCTCGTCGAACCAGCACCTTAGGCCCAGGCCGAGCTTCCGGGCCACAGCGACGGCGGTCTGCCTTGCCCTTGAAACGGCCTCGATGAAAGTGGTCATACCCGTGGCGGCGTCTCCGGTGATGAAGCTGTTCTCGGAGGAGAGCCCGCCGATGAGCTCTCTATCTACTTCAAAGCCTACGGCGGGAACGAGGTAGTCGTAGTCTGAACTACCGCAGCTGAAAATCAGCCGTTTGCCCTCTGCCCCCTTAAACTCGCAGCCGGTGTAGAGGTTAACCCCCTCGGAGATGGCGGCCCGAACTTCCGCCTCTTGAGCCTTTACGCTCTCCCTCCTCCCCCTGTAGAGAACGTCGACCTCTGCTCCGAGCCGCCTTGCAAGCCTTGCAACGTCGAAGGCAGTGTCGCCCGCCCCTACAACGGCAACTCTCTTACCCTTTAGCTTTGGAGGCTCCCTGAGGAACTTCAGGGGAGTCAGAAAGGAGCCGGTGTAGCCGGCGGGGTTGAAGCTCTTTTCAACCTGGGCCCCCACGGCAACCACGTAGGCATCGAAATTCTCAGGAAGCGAGCGGACCTCCACCCCGAGGTGAACTTTAATGTTCTCAAAAGAGGTAAAGAGCTTCAGCTCCTTGCGGGCAAGCTCAAAGTCGAGCTTAAAGTCGGGGATGTAGTTTAGAAGGCCGCCCAGCTGCTCTTCCTTCTCAAAAATCTCAACCTCAACGCCTATGGAGGCCAGGTAGTAGGCGGCGGTAATTCCGGCAAGCCCTCCGCCTATCACCGCGACTTTACGGCCTGCGGGAGGGAAAAAGGGTGACCTTTTAACGACTTCAACTTCTGAAAGGAGCCTCTCGCCTACCCGGCGGTGGAGCTCCTTTATCTTAAGGGGCCTGCCGGGCAGGACCCCGCAGACCGACTCACAAGGTGCAGGGCAGAGCCGCCCCAGAATATAGGGGAAGGGAGATTTGACGCAGAAGGCGGCATAGCTTTCGTGGATTTTCCCCTCCTGGGCGAAGCTCAAAAAGGCGGGGACGGCAACGGAGGCGGGGCAGCGGTCCTCACAGGGGGAGGTTTCGCGGGAAGCTCCCCTTTTGGCATCGAGGGCCTGAAGGCCGTAGAGAAGCCCCTGGGCGGCAAGTAGCGTAACCGTCCCGTAGTTGAGCCCTTTCCCCACAAGGTAGAGGTAGTAGAGGGGAAACAGCCCTATAACCGAGAAGGCAACTCCGGCAGAGAGCCTTCCCTGGTACACTTGGCCCAGGCCCGGAAAGAGGAGCGACAGCCTAAAGGCCCTCGCCCTCTTTACCCTCCTCTTCCAGAGAACCCGGGCCAACTTCCTGTCGGCATCGAACACTTTAACCATCTTTATTGCTCCCGTCTTGGCAAATTATAGCTTTCCTCTTTAGATGGACGGCTCACTTCTAATATAAAAACCCCGGAATCAACAGTTGATAATAGAAATTTTATTATTTCATAATCTGCTTTGACATTTAGAAAATAAGAGATATACTAAATTAGGAATTGTAAATTAGGGGAGGTGAAGTATGGTTAAACGGCGCTGGAAGACAACTCTCTCAATTTCTTCGGCCTTCCTAATGGGACTAACCCTCCAGGCGCAGGCCCACGGACCGGTTACACTCAAGGACATCAACGGAAACCCCATCTCCCAAACCCTAAACGCCACAGATTCCATAACAATCGGGGGGACAACCTACTACGCAGGTAACCCGGTAAGCTGGGAGGTAACCTGCGGCTCCTGCCACTCCGATGTAACGGGAGACGTTAAAGGGGGGCTCCACTCTCCCGGCCCGATTCACGCAACCTACCACGTAGGCCGGGGCTGGGACGAGATGGCCGATGACTTCGGCGCCAACAGGGTTCGCGAAGGTAAAGACTGGCGTAAGTTCCTGAGGTCCTTCGGCGACGACGGCGCGTGGTGACCCCCTTCATACCGCCAGTTGGCGGCAAAGCACCCTGCAGACGACCCCGGACTCGCCCCCGACATTAACAACGGCATAGATTTCCGCGGAAACGTAAAATACGCAATGGATATGGGAACACCCGACAAGGTGTTCACCTGTGCATCCTGCCACTCGGGCGGAATTCACGCCTTCGACAGGGACAGCGGCAAACGCCACGACGAGGCCGAAACCTGGGACGACGCTACCGACGGCACAGGCTTTTTCTCTAAGGCCTCCTACACCGACGACCAGGTAGACGGAGACCTCTTCTCCTACACGGCCGACGAGTACTCGAGGGGCTACATAGGAATGCCCCACAAGTTCAACTGGAAGAAGTCGGGGGTTCTCGATACCGACTGCTTCCTCTGCCACGCCGACAGGAGCGCTGCCGAGAACGACAACCTCGTGGTTGAAAGTGCCATCCACTTGTCCGACAACGGAACTGTTGAGTGGAAAGCCCTCAACCCGACTCCGGCAAACCCGAGGGTTTTCGTCTTCGTTAAGAAGGACCCCAACGGCCACGTAGTAGAGATTTCCATGGGCTTCCCTCCCCAGCTCAGCTCTCAGGAGGCCCAGGCCGGCTACACGATAGACTCGGCGGCCTTCTACTCGGACCCGCTTGAGAGGCTGGTGGCTATTTACTACCAGAACGTTATTCAGGACTGCCTGCTGAATTCCGGCCTCGACCTCTCAGACCAGCAGCTTGTAATGAAGGCCCAGAGCCTCACGATTGCGGTTATTGCCGGCGCCCTCAGACACGGACAAACCAGCGGGTTTACGGTTCCCTACTCGAAGCTCGGCGGTACCGATTACACCTACAACGGCAACGGGCTTTCGGGATTCTTCAGCCAGTTCTACCTGGACCCCGGAGCTCCCAACTTCTCTGCAAGGGACTACCTGCGTAACGCCTTCTTTGAGTCTACGGCAGACAAGGAGGGGCAACCCTACGTTGGTGCCGGCTTTATGATGAGGGCAACCTCCCTCAGCGACAACTACACCTACTCGCCGGGCGACCCAAACGTTCCCTTTGTAACTCTGGCAAGGGCCGGACACTTCTTCGGCTGGGCCGCAACGGGAACTCTTATGGGGGTTGCAGACCCCAACGACCCGACCAAGCCCCTTGCCTTTGTAAGGCTTATAAAGCAGCCCGACGGAACCTTTAAGGCCGTAGCCTACTACGCTTCTGATGTAGACCTGGACAACGTTCAGTTGCCGGTGCTGGAAACGGATAACCACTACACGCTGGCCGGACCCGACGCCGCCTCTGCAGACGGCGTTAAGGTTACCCACGCCGGCGACAAGGATAAAGACCTGGGCCTCATGTGTGCCCAGTGCCACTTTGCCATCCCCGATACAGAAAACAGGTGGTCCGACCCCAGCGGACAATCCCACCCCTCTTGGTACGTGAGGAGGGGTATCATAGGTTTGGGGGCCGACGTTGTTAAGCGTGGCGCCGTTTACGCTCCGGACGAGAGCCAGAACGATAACTCCGTGGCTCCCATAGCCATGGACTCCTCGGGTGAAATCAACACCGACCCGACGAACACCCAGGGACTTCCCGCCGGCTACGACGTTCACTTTGCCAAAGACGGCGGCAATTTAACGTGCCTGTCGTGTCACGGTCAGGATAACCTCCCCGAAGAGGTCAGGGAGCACCACAACCCCCACAACTTCCTCAAGGGTAACGACCCGGCCGGTGAGGTTATGCCGGCGCTGGACTACAACCCGCCCGTTCAGACCTGTGTGAAGTGCCACTGGGGTTCTGAAGCTGCAGCCGCAGATGCCCACAAGTCTAAGTTCGGGCCCGCTGCCGGAGCCCACATCTCGAAAATCATGTGTCAGGTGTGCCACATTCCCTACAAAACTTACTGGAGCTTCCGCTTCTTCGACGACACCCTGGGCTACTCCAACAACTTCGATAACCGTTTCATGAGCGCAAACTCTACAACTTTCCAGGTTCAGCAGTTCCCGCCCGAGTGGGCAATACCGGCGTTTGCTCCCACTCCAACCTACGGTATCAACTACTCCTACGTGATAGCCCAAACCGACGATGCGGGTAACGACAAAGTTCTCCCCATAGGCCAGATAGATATGGACCCCTTCAGGGCCCTTATGAGGGTCGGCAATACGATGTTCGGCAACTGGGAGATTAAGCCGGGTAACTTCCCGTGGCGCTGGGCTCCCGTGATTATCAAGCGCTGGACGGTAGACGACAGCGGTAACCCGGTTCTCAAGGCGGGGCTCATCAACCCGATTCAGGTTGCAACCTGGGTAGACGCCGCAACCGGAAGGGCTCTCTTCATCAGGGAGATGAACATGGCCTTCGACGGCGTTGCCTACGACGCAAACGGCAACCCGCTGGGAAGGTCTACGATAGACCCGGAAGCTCCCGACAAGAGCGTTCCCGGCCTTACGATAGACCCCAACACCGGCAAGATTGCGATTAAGCTCCACTGGGTAGAGGGCAATCCCGGAGGCTACCTCAACTACATAGACGACGATGACGGCGACGGCAGGCCGGAAATCAGCAACGACGCCGAGTACGAGGCGGTTAAGGCGGCCCTTAAACAGGTGCTCGATAAGGAAGACCCGGACCATCCCCACAACCCGGTTATCATGTTCTTCATGGCTCCCTTCGGGGTTGACCACGGCGTTCTGCCGGCAAGTTACGCCCTCGGCTCTAAGAGCTCCGGTCCGCTCTCCTGTGACGCCTGCCACAGCGCCGACGAGAGCCAGAACAGGCTGAGCCCGGCAGTTATGAGCGGCGACCCGACCGCCGGAAGAGAGGTAACCCTTATTCCCTTTGGCTTCTCTCCGGAGGCCATCTCCGAGTCTAAGGCGGCCGGTATGTGGAAGCTTCCGGCAGGAGCCGAGGTTAAAGACGGAAAAATCGTTGTGACTCAGGGAGCTCTCCTTAACGTCACTTCCGTTCCGGTAGAGAGCAAGGAGTACGCCGCCTTCTACCTGGTTACTCCCGACGGCAAGGTTACGGGTCCGGTTTCCGAAGACGTCCAGATATCGGCACCTGTGGGAGCCGTTGATACCCCAACTTCCGTTAAGGTAGAGAAAGTAGAGAACGCCTCCATTGAGGAGTCGGCCCTTGAGGCGGCTAAATCCATGGGGGTATCAACTCCCGTTCTGGCCACCGAAGTTCTCGACATCCACACCAAGACGAACCGCTTTAACGCCCCCGTTACGTTCACGATTAAGTACGACCCCGAGAAGGTTAAAGACAGGGTGGTTGTTCTTGCCAGCGAAGACGGCAAGAACTGGACTAAGGTGGCCGACTTCGGCGTAGACCCCAACAACCCCTTCGTTACGTTTGCCCGTCAGAACCTCAGCTACTTTGCAATAGTCGGAACCGCTGCCACCTCTACCTCTGCAACCACCTCTTCTGCCGGAGGGGGCGGAGGCTGTTCTCTTGCGGCCTCTACGCCTGCACCGTCCGGTATCGCCTCTTTCCTCTCCATGTTTGCAGGTCTTCTCGGTCTGTTTGTCGGAAGGAGGAAGAGGAGGTCCTAAGCTCTGCTGGGGGCCTCCCCCCCTTTCCCCCTCCTTGTCCGTCTCCTTTAAGGGCATTAAGTATTAGTCTGTCTCAACTCTGTTAGTATGTTCGGAGGTTGTATGGAGCTTCTCAAAGAGAAGGTAAAGGGAGCGGTTTTCGGTGCGGTAATCGGGGATGCGCTGGGAACGCTCGTTGAGGAGATGGACGGGGAGACGGTGAAGAGGGCCTACGGAGGGCCGATACTCGGCTTCAGGGAGCCTTCACCCCTTGCGGTGTGTCCGCACCTGGGGAAGGGGTGTTACTCCCACGAGTCTCAAATTTTCCTTATGGCCTTAAAGGTTTACGCCGAACGGGGTTACTTCGACGAGTCTTACTACGTGGAGCTCCTTGTCGACTGGGTAAAGAGGGAGAGGGAGCACAGGTATCCGTCGGGGGCCCACGTTAACGCCGCCCTCTCCTACGGTGCAGGGCTTGAAAGCGTGGAAGCCCAGGTTAAGGCAACGGACATAGACGGCGCAGTTCCGGCCCTTGCGGCCGGCCTCTTCAGGTGGGACAGCAGCGACGACGCCTACCAGGAGGGGGCCTACGTGGCCTCTATAACCCACGGAGACCCGATTCTGACCGACACGGCCGGAGTTCTCGCCGTTGCGGCCTCGGAGGTTGTAGGGGGTAGGGTCTCTTTTGAGACGGAGGAAGACCGTTTGGGGTTCATAGACGTTTTAAGGGAGTTTGCCCAAACCGAAACGGTAAAGGCGTACCTTGACCTGCTGCTGCAGGTGCTCAGGAAGGGAAGCTTAAAGCCGGACGAGGTTGCAGTTGTTCTTGGTAACGGCTCTTTCGCTCCGGAGGCCTTTGCAAGCGGCCTTTACTTTGCCCTTTCCAACTACCGCTCTTTCAGGATGGGCGTTCTCTCGGCCGTTAACAGTTACGGAGAGTTCGGCGGCGATACAGACGCCGTAGCCTTTGTGACCGGAGGGATTTTAGGGGGGTACTTGGGGTTTGGCTCGATTCCCGAGAGCTGGGTTAAGGAGCTGGAGGGAAGGAAGGAGATAGAGCTTCTCACCGAGAAGTTCTTAGAGAGGATAACGTCTTACGGAGGTTAGCGTGAGGAAGCTACTTGTGGCAGCCGTTTTGTTCTTTGCCCCGGCTGCGTTTTCCGGCACCTGCCCGCCGGATGAACCGCTGCTGAAGGTCGACGGCAGAACCGTTAACTACTCCTACTTTGAGTTTGTGGAGTCGAGGCTCCCCAAGTGGGCCCTTAGGCGGTTTTACAGCGGGCTTTCGGGGAGGGAGAAGCTCCTGGAGAAGATAGGTCAGAGGCAGCTGATACTCACCTACTACGAGAAGAGGGGCTACTTTAACGACCCTGTTGTTAAGAGAAGGCTCGAGAAGTTTAAAATCGACGAGCTTATCTCCATGCTCGTCAATAAAAGGCTCTCTGAGGTAAAAGTATCCCCGGAAGAGGTTGAGAAAGCCCTTGAGAAGTACCCGCCCAAGGAGAGGGCGAGGCTCAGGAAGTTTGTGGAGATAAACATAAAGGCCCACAAGTTTGAGGATGCGGAGAGGAAGCTCTACTCCGGGGCGATGAGGGGGGTGAAAATCGTTAACCTCCACCCTGAAAAAGAGGGCGACGTTGTGGCCGTTTACCCGGGAGGGAAGGTAACTTACGGGGAGCTTCAACCCCTCCTCAACGGTTCGAGCTCTGCCGAGGCGCTAAAGAGGGCCGTTAGGGACTACATGCTCTACCTGAAGGCAAAGGCCCAGGGGCTTGACAGAACCGAGAAGTTCAAAAACGAACTCCTCTACTACAAGGAGTCCTTTGCCGTTAAGGCTTTTGAGTCTGAAATAGCCTCCCAAGTAAAGGTCTCCGACGACGAGGTTAAGCGCTACTACAGGGAGCACAAGCAGGAGTTCAGAACACCCGAGAGGGCAAAGGTTACCGTTTACCCCTTTGAGAGCGAGGAGGCCGCCAAAGAGGCATTGCAGAAGCTGAAGAAGGGGATTCCGCCGGCAAAGGCGATTCCCAAAGAGGTTTTCTCCCGGGGAAGGGTTGTTGAGGTGGAGGAGGGGCAGAACAACCCCGTTGCCCAGCTCGTTTTCACGGAGAAGGGGAAGAAGCTCTACCTCCTCAACGTGCCGAGCGGTAAAACCCTACTCGTTGTCCTCGACAGGTTCGTTCCCTCGAGGGTTTTGGGCTACGGAGACGTTTACACAACCATAAAGAACAGGCTGAAGGTGGAGAAGGAGCGCAGGCTGGTAAAGAGGAAGCTGGAAGAGCTTAAAAAAGAGTTCGGCGTAAAGGCCCTGAGGGGTGCTTTAGTCTGCTTGGGGAGTGAGAAGTCCGATTAAGGGCTCTTCCGTCAGGAAGGAGATTTTCTCCCTGAAGGTGTTGATATCTGCTGCTTCAAGGTCTTTGAAGAAGTCTGTAAAGTAGCCGGGGTCGCCCAGAACGGTTACGGCGTAGCCGATGGCGTCGGCCTCGGCCTCACCCGACTCCCTGCCGAAGAGCTCTCCCTTCTTCAGCTTCTCCTTCGCAAGTCGAAACTCGGATTCCGAAACCCGCTCTACAAGGTTTTTGAGGAGTTTTTTCAGCTCCTCTACGGCTCTTTCGGGGTTTTCGGTTGCCATCGAAACGGTAAAGTTTGAGCCGAACAGGAGGTTCTGGTAGTTTGAGGAGGCGGAGAAGACCACTCCCCTTTCCCGAAGCTCCCTGTAGAGGAGTGCCGAGCGCCCCGATGAGAGCATAGAGTCGAGAATCTCGAAGTAGATGTCGTGTCGGCCGCACGGGGGGAGCTTCCACCCCAGAGCCACGTAGGGGAACGAAACAGTTGGGTGGCTAAGGGCAAACCTCGCGGCGGCGGTGTCGGCAGGTTCGGGCTCGGGCTCGGTTACCGGCTCTCCCTTTTTCTCTGCACAGAAGAGCCCGCTGAGCCTGCTCTTTACCTCCTCCGGGCGGAAGTTACCCACAACAACCAGGCCCATCCGTTCGGGCGTATAGAGTCTGTTGTAAAAGCTCTGAAGGAGCTCGGGGGTGAATGACGAAACGGTGTCGGGGTATCCCAAAATGGGGTGCCTGTAGGGGGCCTTCCTGTAAAGCTCCATCAGGAAGCGCTCCGAGAAGAGCTCGTGGGGGTTATCCCGGCTTCTTGCTATCTCCTCGAGGACTATCGGGCGCTCCTTCTCAACGGCCCTTTCGGAGATAACCGGCCGCAGGACAAGCTCTGAAATCAGCTCCAGGGCCCGCAGGGTGTACCTGCCGGGGAGGTTTATATAGTAGTAAGTGTAGTCGTAAGAGGTTGCGGCGTTGAGCTCGCCTCCCAGCCTCTCAACTTCGGCGTCTATCTGGCCGGGGGCAAGGTTTTCGCTCTCTGTAAAGATTACGTGCTCGAGGAAGTGGGCCGCCCCCCGCTCCCTATCTGTTTCGTAGGCCGCCCCGGCTTTAACCCACAGAACAACGGTGGTTGAGAAGAGGTCTTCTCTCTCCTTAAGGCAGACCTTCAGGCCGTTTTCCAGCGTAAACAGCTCCATTGCTCTCTCCGGGGGTTGATTTGGGAAATTTAACATAAGTGGAAAAAAGGGCCGCCAGAAAACGGACGGCCCTCGGGCAGAGGTGCCCAAGGTGGGGGGATTCCTCAGTCGTTAGGGACCAGTTTAATCCAGTCTATAAAGATGTACTGGTAGAACCATCCCTTCCTACAGCCCAGGAGGTCTACCGTTACCGTTTGGCCGGCGTAGCTATCGAGGGGAACTTTCACCACCCGCCACCTGCTCCCGCTTACGGTCTTCGACAGCACTACCTTGCCGTTAACGGCAACCTTTAAAAGGTAACTCGAATTTACGTTTCCCGCCGTTCTGATTTCAAGCGTTGCCCCATTTTCGGGGACTTTAAAGGTTCCCTCAACAACGGCTGGGTCGACCTTCGTAACCGGGTAGAGGTAGAGAACCCCTTGGGCGCCTTCGGGGGGAACTGCGTCTCCTATGGCTTCGGCCTTCTCCTTCCAGCCGAAGTGCTGGTTGCTGTTGGGGATTTTGTGGGGATTACAGAGGACAACTTTAAAGGTTTTTCCCCAGCTTTCGGGTATCCGGGTGTCCATAAACGGGTACAGATAGGCGGGTTTTATCCCCGACGTGCTACCTTTTCGGGGAAGCGGCTCGGGAACGTCGAACTGTAGGGAGCACACGTTTTCGCTTACGCTCCAGGCGAGGCAGCCGTTGTTCTGGTAGCACAGCTGTTTGCACCGGTTGATGCCGTCGGCTCCGGGAGAGACTGTAAAGCGGGCCAGCGTGTACCCCGTTCTTGCCGTGTTTTTCAGCTCAAGGGGGTAGCCAAGGGCTGTAGAGGAGAGAAGTACTGCTACTGCAATGGCTTTTAGTCCTTCCTTTATCACTCTCTTTCCCCCTAAAGGGTTTCCCCGGCTTGTTGTTGTTTCTTTGACTAAATTTTAGGTCTTATCGGACTAAATGGTTGAATCACAAATCACACTTCTCCCTTGATTTTCCGCTCTGCTGGCCCGATAATAACTAAGCTGTTAACGGTTGGGAGAGCGGTGTGAGAGTTCTGGTTTTCGGAAGGGGAAAGAGCGGTTTGGGGGCGGCGAAGCTCCTTGAAAGGCTCGGAATAGAGCCGCTCCTTTACAGCGATGGAGAGCCCGAACCCGAGCTCTCCGGGATTGCCGCGGTTGTGAAGTCTCCCGGCGTTCCGCCCCGCAACCCGTTACTCGAGAAGGCGAAAAGGGCTGGGATTCCCGTCTACGGTGAGGTTGAGCTGGGGTATCGGTTCTCTTCCGGGAGCTTCATCTCCGTAACGGGCACAAACGGCAAGAGCACAACAACGGCGGTTATATACCACGCCCTTAAGCTGAGCGGCAGGGAGAGCTTCATAGGGGGAAACTACGGAATCCCCCTAAGCACCTTTGCCCTCGATACAACCGAGGAGAGCTTCACCGCCCTGGAGCTCTCCTCTTTCCAGATAGAGGACCTTACCTCCTTCAGAAGCCGTGTTTCGGTCTTCTTGAACGTTACTCCCGACCACCTCAACCGCTACTCCTCTTTCGAGGAGTACAGGGAGGCAAAACTGCGCCTTTTAGATTTCAGCGACTGTGCAGTTGTGAACGGAGACGACCCCTCCTTCAAGCACTTAAAAGGAAAGCTCGGTATCTACACCTTCTCGGTATCTACAGACTCGGGCGCAGATGCAAGGGTCGAGGGAGAGCTTCTCGTTTTCAGTGGCTACAGAATTCCCTACAGGGAGCTTCCCCTCAAAGGAATTCACAACTTAGAGAACTACCTTGCAGCCCTTGTTGCCCTTGCCGTTGTGGGGCTGAGTGAAGAGGAGATTTACGAAGGCTTCAAAGCCTTTAAGGGGCTTCCCCACAGGTGTGAGGTGGTCGGCAGGAAGGGCGGGGTGGTTTTCGTTAACGACTCAAAGGCCACCAACCCGGACGCAATGAAAAAGGCCCTCGAGAGCTTCCGCTCCGTTGTTCTCATAGCCGGCGGTAGCGACAAGGGCCTCGACTTTAAAGAGCTAAAACCCCTTGTAAAGAGCAGGGTAAAGGCCCTTGTTGCAATCGGAGAGACGGCGGGGAAGCTTGTTGAGACTTTCAAAGAGGAGACCTACGTTCTAACGGCCTCCTCTATGGAAGAGGCCGTTGAGAGGGCCTACGCCCTTGCCGGCGACGAGGGAGTAGTACTCCTTTCTCCCGGCTGTGCGAGCTTCGATATGTTCAAGAACTTCCAGGAGAGGGGAGAGAGGTTCAGGGAGGCCGTTAAAAGACTTACGGAGGAAACGTGAACAGGAGACTTGCCGCCTGGGCTCTGTTTATCATTGCCCTGCTGCTTTCGGTAGCAGGCGTTATATTCGTTTACACCGGCAGCTACTTCTGGTGTTTAAAACACGGAATGGCCCCCTACAGGTACGCCCTTAAACAGGGATTTGCCCTTCTTCTTGGGGTAGTAGCTGCTCTCGGCGTATACAAGTTCGCCGACTACAGGAAGATGGCCACCAAGAAGTACCTGTGGCTCCTTTACGGGGCCGCAAACCTCCTGCTGGTGGCGGTTTTGCTCTTCGGCAGGGAGATAAACAACTCAAAGAGCTGGATAGTGGTCGGCGGAATCTCGTTTCAGCCGGCCGAGCTTGCCAAGGTGCTTGTGATACTGTTTGTTGCCGGCTACCTTCAGTACAAGTGGAGCGACATTCAGAACAACTGGAGGGTGTTTGTAGGCTTCATGTTCCTTGCCTTCTTCCCGGTTTTCCTGATACTGGCCGAGAAAGACCTGGGCTCTGCGATGATTCTCTCGATAGTCATATTCGCCATCCTGTTCGTAACCGGGCTCAGTATGAGGTACATAGCGGCCCCGCTGCTTCTGGGGTTCTTAACCTTCGTTGTTGCCGTTGTTACCGCCCCCTACAGGCTTGCCAGGATAAAGATTCTCCTCCACCCTAAGGACTACTACAGGGTTCCCGGTAAGTACGACAGCTACCAGCTGGTTCAAGCCTTCGTGGCCTTTGCAAAGGGCGGGCTCACCGGAATGGGTATAGGCCAGGGAACCCAGTCTAAGCTGATGTTCCTTACCTTCTCCTTTAGCGACTTTATGTTTGCCCACATAGCCGAAGAAACTGGCGCAGTGGGAGCGGGCCTTGTTATGCTTGCGTACCTGTTGATTCTCTACCTGGGGCTCTCCATAGCCGACAGGAGCGACGAAAGGGTGGGGCGCTCTATGGCCATAGGCCTTACCCTCTACCTCTTCCTCGAGGCGGCCGTTCACATAGGGGTGAACTTGGGAGTTGTTCCCACAACCGGTATAACCCTGCCCTTTATGAGTATGGGGGGAACGTCGCTGATTGCAAGTTTTCTGGCGGTCGGTTTTTTGATGAACATTGCGAAGCTTCTGCCGGCCGAGTCTAAGGTGAAAATTGAGATGGTTGAAAGGGGAAGGTACGCGTGAGGGTTGTTCTCTCCGGAGGGGGAACGGGAGGCCACTACTTCCCGGCGCTTGCCGTCGGCAGGGAACTCCAGAGGCGTGGGCACAGGGTCTTCTTCGTAGGCTCTAAGGGGAGAATAGAGGAGCGGCTAAACGACTTCCCCGCCGAGGAACGGGTTTACCTGCCGGTTGCCGCCTTTTCGGGTAAGGGGTTGAAGGGGCTCGTTGCTCCTTTCACGGTTTCTGCCGCCGCTTTAAAGCTGCTGAAGCTCTTTAAGAGGTGGCGGCCCGATAGGGTCGTTGTTTTCGGGGGGTACGCGTCGATGCCTGCCGGCCTGGCGGCCGTCTTAAGCGGCACTCCCCTTTTCCTTCAGGAGCAGAACAGCGTTCCCGGAAGGAGTTTAAGGCTACTCTCCCGCTTTGCGGGTAAGGCCTTTCTCGGCTTCCCCGATGCCCGAAAGAGCCTACGGTGCAGCTGCGTTTTCTCCGGGAACCCCGTAAGAGAGGAGGTTGTAGAGGCGGCCGAAAGCAAAGGGAAGGTGGGGACCCGTTTTTTAAAAAGGGTCGGGTTGAGCCCCGAGCTTCCCACCCTCCTCATTGTGGGAGGGAGTCAGGGGGCCCTGTGGCTGAACGAAACGGCCCTGAAGGCTTTGCCCCTTATTAGGGGGAAGTTCCAGGTTATCCACGTTACGGGGCCGGGAAAGGGTAGAGATAGGGCCGAGAAGCTCTACAGGGAGAGGGGAATACCCGCTTTCGTTACCGAGTTCTACGGCAAGGTATGGGAGCTCTACGCCGCTGCCGACGCTGCCGTTTCGAGGGCCGGTGCCCTTGCGCTTGCGGAGCTTTCCCTCTTCGGGATTCCCACCCTTTTGGTTCCCTTCCCCTTTGCAACAGACGACCACCAGTTTAAAAACGGTGCCTTTTACGCCGAGCGGGGAGCGGCCATCTTGAGGAGGCAGGAAGAGCTTCCCCCCGAAGAGTTTGCCCGAATTGTAGCCAGGCTCCTATTTGATAGAATAGAGAGGGAAAGGCTAAGGAAGAACTTCCTTTCCCTTTCAAGGCCTGAGGCTACCGAGCTGATAGTCGGAGAGCTTGAGTTAAATGGAGAGAACTAAAAGACTCATAGAGGCCGCCCTCTTTCTGGCTCAGGAGCCCGTTTCTGCCGGGGAGCTTTCGGAGAAGCTTAACCTGCCCCTCTTGGAGGTTGAGAGGGCCCTGAGGGAGCTCCTTTCCGAGTACGAGGGCAGGGGGATTGTGCTGAGGGAGGTTGCCGGAGGGTACAGGTTCTTCACCGCCCCCGACCTTGCCCCGGCCGTTAAGGAGTTCGTTAAAGAGCGGCCCGTGAAGCTCTCGAGACACCTGCTTGAGGTTTTGGCCATAATAGCCTACAACCAGCCGATAACCAGGAAGGAGATTGCCCAGATAAGGGGGCAGAACCCCGACGGGGCGATTCGCTCCCTCCTTGAGAAGGGGCTCATAGAGGTGGCCGGCAGGGCGAAGGGGCCCGGGAGGCCGAAGCTCTACAGAACAACCAAGGAGTTCCTCTACCACTTTAGGCTCGCCTCCCTTGCAGACCTGCCCGAAATAGAGCTTGAACAAGAGGTGAAAGGTGGATAGGGCCGAAGAGGCTGTGGAGCTTCTCTACGAAGATGAAGAGCTTGCCCTGTGCTGCGACAAGCTGCTTCCCAAGCTTGAGGAGCTCTTCGTAAGGCTCGATAAAACCCTCCCGGACTTTGTAGATTCCGACTACTTTGTTGAACTGGCCCAGAGAATAAGGTTAAATTTACTTTCAGACGAAGAATACAGAGAGAGAATGCTGGAGGGAAAGATGGGAGTTGTTACGGTGACCTATCAGCTGGGGTCCCTCGGGCTCGAGGTTGCCCGTGCAGTTGCCGAGAAGCTCGGCTACAGGTTGGTCTACTCCGAAATCCTGCAGGAGGTGGCAAAGAGGCTCGGGGTTCCCGAGTGGAAGATAGAGGAGTTCAACGAGTTCAAGTACGTGCCGTCGAAGCTCTCCTTCTTCGACCTCTTTCAGCTGGACAAGGACTTCATAGACTTCGGGGCCATATTCGGCGAGAAGAAGAAGGAGATAACCTTTGAGGACTTCAGAGAGGCCCTTACCAAAACGGTTACCGCCTTTGCCGTTTCCAACAACGTTGTTATAGTTGGGCACGGCGCTGCCTGCATACTCCAGGAGTACCCCAACACCCTTCACCTGAAGGTTGAGGCTCCCTTTGCCGACAGGGTTAAAGTTTTTGCCGAGAAGACGGGAACAACCCTCGACAGGGCCGAAGCTCAGCTCAGGAAGATTGACGAGAAGGAGAGGCAGTTCTACAGGGATGTCTGCGGCAAAGATATAGAGCAGATAGACCTCTTCCACCTGAAGCTGAACACCTCTAAGCTGTCGGTTGACAACGCAACCGAGCTTGCGGTTAACGCCTTTAAGCTGGTAGTGGAGGAGTAGTGTTTAGGCTCGGCAGCAGAGACGCCCTGATAGTTGTAGACATTCAGAACGACTTTATGCCTTGGGGCGCTCTGCCTGTTAATGGGGCAGACTCCATAATTCCGGTTGTTAACAGGTACTTGAAGCTCTTTTCCGAAGCGGGTCTGCCGATTTTCGCAACGAGGGACTGGCACCCCGAAAACCACGTCTCCTTTAAGGAAAACGGGGGAATCTGGCCCCGCCACTGCGTCCAGTGGAGCGAGGGGGCGGCCTTTGCAAAGGGGCTTGAGCTCCCTCCGGAGACTTTCATAATTAACAAGGGAGACAGGCCCGAGCTTGAGGCCTACTCGGGATTTCAGGGGACCCTGCTGGAGCAGCTCCTTCGGGAAAGGGGCGTGAGAAGAGTTTTCGTCTGCGGGGTTGCAACCGACTACTGCGTTAAGAACACCGTTTTAGGCGCTTTGAACTTGGGCTACTCCTGCGTTCTGCTTGCAGACGCGGTTAAGGGGGTTGCCCCGGAAACTACCCGGGAAGCCGTTAACCGGATGCTCGAGGCCGGAGCGGTAGCTCAAACAATGGAAGACCTTGCCCCTTAAGGGGCAAGGTCCCTTATTCGTCCTTCAGAGAATCCAGCAGCGACTTAATGTCGAAGGGGAAGTCGTCTGCGGTCTCTTGGGTTTTCTCGTCGAAAGGTGAGCTCATCTCCTCCTTCATCTCAGAAAAGAGCCTACTGCGGCCTTTCTCGTCGAACCCGGTTGCTATTACGGTCACCTGAAGGTTTTCGTCCATAGAATCGTCTAAGGTAACCCCGAAGAAGAAGTTTGTGTCGTCTCTTTTAGTTCTCTCCCTTATAAGGCCGGCTGCAGCGTAGGCCTCGTCTAAGGTCAGGCTGGGGCCGCCGGTGATGTTTACCAGAATCCTGCTTGCCCCCTCTATCTGGGCGTTCTCAAGGAGGGGGTTGTCTATGGCCTTGCGGGCTGCCGTAAGGGCCCTCTCCTCTCCGCTTGCCTCACCGAGGCCTATAAGGGCGTAGCCGCCGCTCTGGATTACGGTTTTAACGTCTGCAAAGTCCAGGTTTATGAGGCCCGGCCTGGTGATAACTTCCACTATGCCCTTTACGGCGTGGTAAAGGACCATATCGGCCATTTTGAAGCTTTCAACTATGCTGAGCTTCTTCGGGGAAACGGTTATCAGTTTCTGGTTGGGAATCACCATCAGGGTGTCTATGTACTCCCGGAGCTTCTTTATCCCCTCCTCTGCGTAGATGCGGCGCTTCTTGCCCTCAAAATCGAAGGGTTTGGTTACAACTCCAACGGTTAGAATTCCCATATCCTTGGCTATTTTTGCAACAATGGGAGCTGCGCCGGTTCCCGTGCCACCGCCCATGCCGGCGGTTATGAAGACCATATCCGAACCTTCTATAACTTCACGTATTTTTGCCTCGTCTTCTAAGGCGGCCTGCTCGCCGATTTGGGGGTTGCCGCCGGCTCCGAGCCCCTTGGTAAGCTTTTCGCCTATCTGAACCTTTACCGGAACGTTCAGGCTTGTCAGAACTTGAGCGTCGGTGTTTATGGCAACGAACTCCACACCTTCGATTCCCATTTCGAACATTCGGGCTACGGCGTTTCCGCCGCCTCCTCCTACGCCTACTACTTTAATTGTGGGTCCTTGGAAGGTGTCGGTTTCCGGTTCAAACATTTATTAACCTCCTTAAGTGAACAGTTATACTTCTTTTAAAAACTTAATCTCCGAGAGGTGGAGTGTGAAAATTTTACTCGTTGACGTAGGGGCGGGAACTCAGGATTTACTCCTGCCCATTGAGGGTAAGAGTTACGAGAACTGGGTAAAAGCAGTTCTCCCTTCACCTACGGCGAAACTTGCAAAGGCGGTAGATGGGTGGAAAGGCAGCGTAATAAGGTTTAACGGATACACAATGGGAGGAGGCCCCCTGAAAAAAGCCGTTCTGAGGTTCATAAGTAGAGGGGGGCGAGTTGTTGCGACTTTGCCTGCCGCAAAGAGCTTCAGCGACGACCCTAACGAGCTTAAAGAGTGGGGCATAGAGGTTGTTGAAAGCCTTCCCGAGGCCGACTTTACCCTGACAGACCTTGAGTTTGACCTTTACAGAGCTCTCTTTGAAATGGCCGGGGTGGAAGGCGATGGGTTTATTCTTGGAGTGGCCTGTCAGGACCACGGCTTTGAAGAGGGGCAGAGCGACAGGGTTACCCGGTTCAACTACCTAAGGGAGCTCCTTGAGGAGGAGAGGCGGCCCGAGAAGCTCGTTTACAGGGGGCCAACCGGTAAGTTCTCCAGGTTCGACTCTATCCTGGAGCAGCTTAAAGAGAGGGGAGTTGAAGGGTTTGTTATGGACAGTAAACTCGCTGCAGTTGCCGGCGTTCTTCAGGTTGCCAGGGAACAGGGGGTAAAGAGTTTCTTGTGTCTCGACTGCGGAAACGGTCACACCCTTGCGGCGGCTGTGAAAGATGGGGTTATCTGTGCTCTGTTTGAGCACCATACGAGGATGCTCGGTGCTGATAAACTGAAAAACTTTATGGTTAAGCTATTGAAGGGGGAGCTCTCCTTCGAGGAGGTTTTTAACGACGGCGGGCACGGAGCGGTCTGTTTTGAGCCTGTTGAGCCGGAAAAGGTTTACCTTGTGGGCCCCAACAGGAAGAAGTTTAAAGAGCTGGGAGAATACGCTTACCCTTTAGGGGACGCCATGCTGTTTGGTTGTGCAGGGCTTGTAGAGGCCTCAAGGAGCTTGCATTTTATCTCCTGAGCCCGAAGGTAGCCGGACTCTGTTAGGGCAAATAGTTTCTCCTTTGTGGGTTTAACGAGCTTCCTTCTTTTTAGGCTTTTTAGCGTTTTGTAGGTGTGGCTCCTGCTTACCTCGGCTTTCTCTGCTATTTCTGGAGCTTTGCTTCCTTCGGGATATATCGAGAGCAGGTAGAGGAGTATTTTTTCCTGAACGGTTGCGTTTGCTGCCGGTATGCTCGGGTGGGGAAGCTCTATGTTTCTCAGTTCTTTGAGCTTCCCGGGAGCCGCCTCTTCGAGTAGCCGGGTTACCGCCCACTCAAGGGCGGCACTCACAGCTTTTACATCGAGCTCTTGAACTTCGGACTCTTCTGTTGCATGGGCTGCCTTAAAGTTCCTCAACAGAGATATAAACTTAAAACAGTTTATATCTGCTTTAAGTTTTTGGAGGAGGTTGGGGTGGTTCTCGAGTCTGTTGAGCTCCTTTGAAATTTTTAAGCTTGTGTTTAGGGGAGTATACCGGCCTTTGATTAGTGACTGAAGCACTCTTGTTCCTACCTCTACAGCTTTCCCTGCCTCTAAGAGTACTTCTTGAGAGTTGCCCGTGATGAGAGCAGCTTTTACACGTTTGACTCTGTCTATTAGCTTGTTTACTAAAGTGGAGTCCACCTTCATTTACCGGCTAATTTTCTCTCTAGTTCTTCTTCAACGAAGTGAATTCCCAGGGGAGAAATCTGGTAGGTGTTCCTACCTGCCTTTTCGAACCACTGTTTTTAAGAGGTATCCCTTAAAAACCTTTAGGCGGTTTAGGCGGTTTCACCTTGTTGTCCCAGAACTTTTTGAGGTCTTCCGGGGAAATCTCCTTTTTGTTTAGGTATTTGTTCAGGTGGTAAGCTATGATAACGGCTGCTTCGTTCCTCTTTTTAATATCGTACCTCTCCAGAAACTCCCTGATGAGCTTCCTCACTTCCCCTTCCGACAGTGTTCCGGGCTCTGTGGGGTCGGTTGCTTTGTTGAGGGCTTGGGAGT
Source organism: Thermovibrio ammonificans HB-1 (assembly GCF_000185805.1). NCBI lineage: Bacteria > Pseudomonadati > Aquificota > Aquificia > Desulfurobacteriales > Desulfurobacteriaceae > Thermovibrio > Thermovibrio ammonificans. The sequence continues at coordinate 912,347 of NC_014926.1, read as the reverse complement.
TTTTTTTCGGGTCCGTGTCCGGGGCGGTGTTGCTGTTTTCGGGAGAGAGGATTTCCCTAGCTGCCTCTATTACCTTTTTGAATATGGACTTTACAAAATCGGCATCCCCTTCGATTTCAATTTCTCCTATCCGTACTCTGCAGCTTCCGTTTTTAAGCTCCCTCTCTTCCAAAATGCCTCCTTTAGTTGTTTATTGCATTTTTAGTGAATATATAGTCGGTATTGTTAAATAGCTTTAATTCTAATTAAAGAATCAGAGCTTAATGTGAGGGGAAGCCCTGTTTGCTACTATAACAAATTGACATTTGTTATAGTAAAGGTAGCCGGTTCCGAGCTGAGCCGCCCGGCGGAGGTGATGAAAGGCGCGTTTATATATTTCGTCTGTGATGAAACTGGAGTGTTGTTATACCTGCCGAACCGAAATAGAGCGAATATATCGATGGTAAACGGGAGGAGGCGTGAAGCTATCTGAGGCGGTTGAACTGTTTCTGAACTTTAAGGAGAAAGAGCTCTCTCCACGAACGGTAAAGGAGTATAGAAACGACTTGAACCTGTTCATAAAAACGGTTGGGGACAAAGATGTATCGGCAGTAAAAACCGCCGACCTTATGCTCTTCAGGGGGAGGATGGGCTGTAGCCCTTCCCTCATAAACAGGAGGATATCTGCCCTGAACACCTTCTTCAACTTCCTGGTAGATATGGAGATAATTGATAAAAACCCCGTTAAACCTTCTCTAAGGATAAAGAAGGTCAAACAGAGAGTCCCCGAGGCGCTCACTCCCGAAGAGGTTGAAAAGGTCCTTGAGGCGGCAAGGAAAAGGGGAGAGCGGGATTACCTGATGTTTAAGACCATTCTCTACTGCGGTCTCAGGATATCGGAGCTGCTGTCCCTTACCAAAGAGAGTATAGTGGAGTTTAAAGGGAGGCCGGTCCTCAAAGTTATCGGTAAGGGAGGTAAAGAGCGGTTCATTCCGCTGAGTAGGAGCTTCGCCCGGGAACTCATCAGCTACGCAGAAAGGGTTGAAGGGGAGAAGCTCTTTCCGCTGAGCTACCAAGGGGCTAAGTACATATTCAACAGGGTCAGAGATGAGACGGGCGTTCCCATACACCCCCACAAACTCCGCCACACCTTTGCAACGGTACTGGTAGACAGGGGGGTAGATATAAGGGTCATACAGGCCTTTCTCGGTCACGCCTCTCCGAACACATCGGCAAGGTACGCAAAGGTTCGGGACGAGCTGATGTTCAAAGTTGTAGACTCGGTTTTCGGTTAAACCCCTTCCTTGCTCGGCTCGGGCCCTTTTAGGATAATCTACCGATGAATCGAAATGGGAGTTAGGGTATGAAGAGGTTCTTTATATCGGCAGCGGTAATCGTTTCTCTTTTCGGGCAAGGAGCTTCCGCCGCCGGCGGCGACCCCCTTGAAACGGTGCTATCGGAGCCGGAGAGCTTCTACCGGCAAGCCCTGGAAGACTTCATAGATGTTGCCGCCCGGGATTTTAAATCTGAACCTGTTTCTGTAAACCAGCCGGTTGCCGGCCAGTTGGAGCTCCTCACCCAACTTGCGGGTAGCTACTACCTGTCCGTTAAAGACCTTGAAAGGGCTTACAACCTTGCGGTTAAAAAGGGGGTTGAAGGGGCGTTTGCCGTTTTGAAAGAGTGCGTTGAGAACGACCTGAAAGACCCCGATGAAATTTTGCTCTTCGGCGAGATAACGGCAAACCTGAAAGGAGTGTGCGGCCGCCGGGTTTACAGGTTCGCCGCCGAGAACGCAAAGAGGTTCATGAGGGAGGCCCTCCAGGAGTGTAACCTGCTGAAGTACAGCCCCCTGATGGACTCGTTTTTAAAAGATGAGAGGTGCAGCTCGGTCCTCTACTACTACCCTTCTCAGGTTGAAGGGGTTCTCTTCGGCTTTCTGAAGAAGGAGGAGAAGCGCCTCTACTCCGACCCCTCCACCTGGCGAACCCCAAGGTTAAGGGCTATACTTGGAGTATTGAAGCGAAACGGGCTTCTTTACTAACCGGGAGGTTGGGTTATGGAGCTTCTCTGGGCACCGTGGAGGCTCTCTTACGTATCTAAGGTGGGAAAGGAGGAGCCGAGGGGCTGCTTCATCTGTAGGGCTGCTGCCGAGCACCCCGACAGAGACGAGGAGAACCTGCTCCTCTACAAGGGAGAGAAGGCCCTCGTTATACTCAATCGGTTCCCCTACAACACCGGGCACCTTATGGTGTGTCCGGTTAGACACACCGGCGATTTCACCTCTTTGCTTCCGGAAGAGCTTTTAGAGGTTAACCGGCTGATTCAAAAGTCTATAGAGGTGCTAAAGAGGGCCTACAACCCCGACGGTTTCAACGTAGGGCTTAACCTGGGCAGGGCCGCAGGCGGTAGCGTCGATACCCATATACACTTCCACGTTGTTCCCAGGTGGAACGGAGATACCAACTTTATGCCGGTTACGGCAGGGGTAAAGGTGATACCCCAGGCCCTCGATGAAACCTACAGAAGGCTTAAGGAGTGCTGGGAGTAGATGTTCTCCAGGTTAAAGGAGCTTTTTAAGAGGGGAGGGGCGTCCGGCGTAGAGAACTACCTGAAGAAGCTCTCGGTCAGCAGGCAGGACCTTATCAAGGAGATAGAGCCTGTATCGGTAGATACTCCCTTTAATGCCTATGTTACCTTGGCTCTCCTTCTGAAGGAGAAGGGTGAGTTTTACAAGAGCCTGAAGATACTGGAAAGGCTGAAGGGCGAAGAGCTCTCTCCCGAGGAGAGGAAGCTGGTTGTTTTAAACCTTGCACTTGTTTACAGGGCTGCCGGCTTTATCGACAGGGCCGAGGAGGCCCTAAAGGAGGGGATAGAGCAGTTTCCCGGGGAGAGCTTCTTCTACTACGAGCTCGCTCTCCTTAAAAGGGATGTTGGCAGGCTGGAGGAGTCTGTTGAGCTCCTCGAGAAGGCCGCAAGCCTTAAGGAGGAGTTCTCCGACGAGCTTCTACACACCAAGCTCTACCTGGCCAGCCAGTACATAGACAAAGGGAGAACCGATAAGGCCTTTCGCCTCCTGAGGAAGGTTAACCCCAAGGTGCCCCTGCCTCTTTTTTATTACGTTCTCTCTAAGCTCTACTACGCAGTCGGGGAGCCGGAGAAGGGCTATCAGATGGCCTTGAAGGGGATGAAGCTCTCCCCGAAGCACACCGCCCCGTTCCTCCAGGTTATAGAGGAGGGAGACGGGCTCTCGGTTGAGAAGCTCCTCCAGATATCTAAAGAGGCTGGGCTCTCCTACCCGGTTGTCTTGCGGCTTGTGAAGCTATATCTTGAGTCAAACGACAAAGAGAGTGCCCTTAAACTTCTCGAGGAGTTTGTTGACGGCGGAGAGTTTTGGGCGGATCTCTACGAGCTCTACCTGAGGCTGCTGTGGGAGAGCGGTCAGAGGAAAAAGGTGGTCGACAGGCTGGAGGGACTGCTGAGCCACCTTAAAAACCGTCAGAAGGTTTTCCGCTGTCAGAACTGCGGCTTTAAAACAGACACCTTCGACTGGATGTGCCCCAGGTGTCGTAGTTGGGAGAGTTTGGAGCTAAACAGTGAAAACTAAGGAGTTTCTGAGGGAGCTCCTTCACTCTATCAGGCGTGGCCCGATAAACCGGTTCCTGCGCTTTGTTTTCTTCCTGTTCTTCCTCTTCTTCTCCTTCCTTGTCGGTAGAGACTTAATCGGCTACGTTCTGAAGAAAAGGGCGGAGATTGCCTTTAACGTTTCCGGGTTACGCTGGAGCTTCAATCCAAAAAACTTCACTGCCGGAGTTTCGTTTAACTCACTGGAGTTGAGGAAGCCCGGGCTTGAGGTTGAGCTCTATAAGGGGAGGGTGGAGCTCAACCTGCTGAAGAGTTTGACGGAGCGGAAGCTCTTCTTCAGCGAAATTTCGGTTGTAGAGGCAGAGGTTGAGTCCACTGGTTCAAGCTCCAAAGGCGGAGGAGAGTTTAAGCCCGTTTTGCCGTTTTACGCTCAAAAAGTGGAGATAGACAGAGCGGTTTACACCTGGCCCGGTGGCAGCCTCCTTGTAAACGGAATTCTCTTTGAGTCCGGTAGGCAGTTTTTCATCGGCGGATTAGAAGGGTTAGTAGGCAGTAGGGAGCTCCAGGTTGAGCCGACCAAAGGTTACTTTGTAAACGGAGAGCTTAGGGTTCCCCGCATCTGCGGTAACTACGGGGGGTATTCCTTTAGAGGTAGTTTGGCCTTTAGGGGGGTTCGTAGTGGCTGGTTGAGTTTTGGGGTTGGTGGTTCTGGGTTTTTTCAGCAAATTACAGTAAATTATTATGGTAAATCATTTAGCGTAAAATCGCGGGGAACGGTAGAAGACGTAGATACTCAGCTGACCGCGAAGGGAAAGCTGGAAGAGAACAGAGTTCAGGTTACGAGTTTTAAGGGTAAGTTCGACGGTTTGAGGTTTAAGGGAAGCGGGGAATACCGGCTTAAGAGCGGAGAAGTAAAGTTTGCCGTTGAAGGAAAGGGAAGCGAGGTAGTCCCTAAAAGAGCGACGGTTCTAAAGAGGATAGAGTTCAGATGTTACGGCAGCGGCAAGGTCGGCCGGCCCGAGGTAGATTTCTGGGCAAGAGTTAAAGAGCTTCAAACCCCTCAGCTTACAGAGAGCAACCTCTTTGTGAAGGGAAAGCTCAGGTGGCCTGCCCTCTCTGTTGATTTAAGGGGGAACGACGTTTCGGGAAGGGCGGAGTACAGCCTCGAAGAAAAAAGGCTCTACGGTAGCCTCAACTTGAAAAAGTTTTCCCTGAATAGGTTAAAGGCCCTGCAGGGAAAGAGAATAGAGGGACTTTTAAGCGGGCCGATTGAGTTTTCCTACTCGAGAGAGCACCTGAACTACCGGGGCAGGCTGAAGCTGGAAAAGGGAAAGATTGCAAACTTTGCCGAAGAGGGGGAAATAGGGTTCAGGGGAGGGGAGAAGTTAGTCAGGTTCTCGGCAGCCCTAAGGGGCGATTTAGAGCTAAAGGCAAGCGGTTTCTACAGAACTCCTACGAAAGAGTTGAACGTAGATTACTCTATAGTTGGAAACTTATCGAAAGTTGTAAAGAGCAAATCTTTAACCCTTTCGGGCAGCTTTAATCTAAACGGACAGCTCGAGGGAAGGGGAAGAGAGCTCTTCTCGGAGTTTTCGTTCAGTGGAAGTCCCAAAATCGACGGAGTCTCCTTAGGGGACGTTGCGGGAAGCGGTCGGTTCAGCAGTGGGGAGGGAGTTTTAGTTGTTAGCGGTTATTCTACTGAGGGGATTGTTTTGCGTAATTTAACCGTAAATATTAATGGTAAAGAATTCTGGGGAAGCCTGCTCCTCTCCAACGTAGATGTGGCTCCCCTCTCAGAGGTTGCAGGGAGGTGGGTTAAGGGAGTTGAAGCGGATGGTAAGGTCAGCGGTGAGCTCTCCTTTAGCGGGAGAGCTCCCTTTAAAGCAGAAGAGCTCTCTCTGAAGACCAAAGGGTTCAGGTACAGCGGAAGGATTACGGCCAAAGGGGTAGAGGTTGAAGGGGTATTTACCGGGAATTTTGAGTTTAAAGGAGGAGAGCTCTTTGGGGAGGCAAGGGGAGAAGTAGGTGAGCTGAATGTAAAAGGTAAAGAGTTCGGAGAGGGAGAAATCAGGGCTCTGTTTGTTGGTAACGGGGTAAAGGCCGAGTTTAGCGGCTTTAAGGTTCCCCTGCTTGCAGAGAGCAGTTTACGGGGAAGAGTTGAGTACGGGTTTAACGGCAGAGTTCAGGGTGAAGTTAAGGTAAAAGGAGAGTATAGAAACAAGTTTGTTGAGGTTGGAGGCGGGGGAAGTATTCTGTTTGGAGGTGTTCTACCTAAAGTAACCGTAAAATTTTCTGGTAAGTTTAATGTAAACTCGCCCTACCTCGAGAGAGGAAAAGAGGTAAGAGCCTCGGGAAGCCTACTGGAGCCGGAGGGGTTGGGCACGATAAGCCTAAAGGGTGAAGGAGTAGACCTGAAGGTGGTCTTCTCGGAGAACAGGCCCTCGGTTGTGGGAGTTGTAAGGGAGTTAAAACTGAAGCTGCCCAAAGCGAAGGGTTTAATCAACATGGCCTTCGTTCAGCTGGACTTAAGCGACCTTACGGGGAGGGTGGCGGTTCCAGCATTTACGGTTAAACCGCAGGGTTTCTACAGGCTCTACTCGGTATCGGGTATCTACCTGAAGCTCAAAAAGGGTAAAGTTCAGGTGAGTGACTTCAGCCTGTCGTACGTAGACGGCTGGATAGAGTCGAAGGAGCTCTCACTCTACCCGTACCCCCACGGCAAGTTCAAAGGAAAGTTCGGCATAAAGGGGCTGGTTTACCTTGCCAAAGCGTACAAGTTTATCCCCTTTGTAAAGGGCGCCGTTATAGCCGAGGGCAGCTGGGGCTACAACAAAGAGCTTCACTACAGACTCCGGGCGGGAGTTAAAAACGCATCTATGAAGGTTAAGTACGTCCTTGAAAAGATATACATTCCGAAACTCGAGGCCGCCGTAGAGGACGGAGCGGTAGAGAGGCTCTCGGGAGAGGTTATGGCCGGAGACGGAAGCGCCGTCATAACCACAAAAAACGGCAAGGGGGTTGTAACCCTATCCGACATACCGATAGGCGAAGTGGGAGTTTGGAAGAGCTTCGCCTCCGGAGAGCTCCACCTGAACCTAAAGGAGAGAGGAATCTCCGGAACGGTCAACCTGAGCAGAACCAAGGTGCTGTTCCACAAAGGCAAAGGCGAGGAAAGCGGAGCTTCCGCCCCGCCCCAAACGGTAAAACTCCCGGTAAAACTCAACATTAAGGTGCTCTTCTTAGAGCCGGTAAAGATTCAGTCGGAGCTCTTCTGGGTAGAGCTTGTGCCCTCCTTCAACTTGAAAACCGCCAACCAGCAGCTCAAGGCCAGCGGCAGCTTCTACATAACCGGAGGCCAGATAGACTACATGGGCAAGAAGTTCAAGGTCCTTTACGGCTCCGGCGTTATAACTGACCTGCTGAGGAAGCGGGGCAGGATAAGCCTGATAGCAAGCTCCTACATAAACGGCTACTACGTTTACATGAAGATAGAGGGGAGCCTGCAGTCGCCCCAGCTCTACCTTACGTCGGACCCTCCGCTTACGAGGGAGCAGATTCTGAACCTCATAATGACCGGGGCGTCTCCCGAGCAGGTTGAGGCGAGCTCGGAGATATTCCCGGCGGTTCAAGTTGCCTACTATGCAACGGCCACCTTCTTTAAGCCCGTTGAGGAGCAGTTCCAGAAAATCCTGAAGCTGGAGAGCTTCTCCGTTGAGCCCTACATAACAAGGTACGGAGAAACGGTTGCGAAAATTACCGTTTCAAAGAAGCTGACTAAGAGAATCAGACTGGTGGGCTACGAAACAACCGGCCAGAACCCCGAGTACGGAGGCAGCATTCAGTTCTACTTCAGCAGGAAGTACTACCTTGAAATCAGGTATAACAGCTACTACGGCCCCGAGGCCGGAATCGGATTTAGAGTGAGGTTGAAGTGAAACTGAGCAGCAGCGAAAAGGAGAAGCTCCTAAAGAAGCTGAAAGCCTTAGGGGCAAAAGAGGAAAAGCCGCCGGAGCACGCCCAGTACAGGCTGAGGCTGAACGACGCAATCTTAACCGTTTACAAGAGCGGCTCCGTAGTTTACGGAGGGAAAGGAAGAGAAAAGCTCAAAGAGCTTGTTGCCGAAACGGTTTTAAGCGACACAGAGCTTCCCCGGATAGGGTGTGACGAGGCCGGAAAGGGGGAGTTTGTAGGGCCGCTGGTTGTTGCGTGTATAGTGGCCGACGAAAAGTGCCTGAAAAGGCTGATAGAGTTGGGGGTTAAAGACTCCAAAAAACTGAGCAACGAGAAGGTGGAAGAGCTTGCATCGGAGATAACAGAGACCTGCCACGGAAAAGTAAAGCTGCTGATTCCGGAGAAGTACAACAGGGCTTACTCAAAGTTTAAGAACATCAACAGGCTGCTGGAGGCCGTTTACCGGGAGATAGTCTCTGACCTGTGCGAGAAGTTCTCGCCGAAAGTGGTTGTTGTAGACAAGTTCAGCAACAGGGCGGAAGAGGTGTTAAAAGACGTGGTTAAAGGTGCCAGGCTCGAGGTGAGGCCGAAAGCCGAAGACGATTTGGCGGTTGCGGCTGCCTCAATCGTGGCAAAGGCGGTGCGGCTAAAAACGATGAAGGAGCTGGAAAAGAGGTTCAAAGTGAAGCTGCCGGAGGGGAATACCGGGCTGGCAGAGCTTCTAAAGAAAACGCCGAAAGAGCTCCACGAAAAGCTGTTCAAGCTCCACTTCAGCGTAGGAGGTAAGAAGTGAAAAGGCTAAAGGGGATTTTCCTGCTCTTAGGGGTTATGGCCTTTGTCGTTCTCGTTATGGCCCTGTTCCCGAAGGAGATGGGCTCTATAGAGGCAGCCTACGGCCCGAAGGTGGCGATTGTGAGAATAGAGGGGGTGATTTCGCGCTCTGAGCCATACCTGAAGCTGCTGGACCGGGTCGAGAGGAACTCAAGCGTTAAGGCGGTTGTCCTGAGGGTAGATTCACCAGGAGGGGTAGTAGGAGCTTGTCAGGAGATTCACGACAAAGTGGCAGAGGTTGCCCGGAGAAAACCGGTGGTGGTCTCGATGGACTCGGTGGCCGCGTCGGGAGGGCTCTACGTGTCGGTGCCGGCCACGAAGATAGTTGCCAACCCGGGAACGATTACGGGAAGCATCGGCGTGATAATCCAAGTTTTAAACGTAAGCCAGCTGGCCCAGAAGCTCGGTATAGAGGCGGTAACGGTAAAGAGCGGCCGCTGTAAAGACCTGCTGAACCCCTTTAAAAAGCCCGACCCGGAGTGTTTAAAGGTGGTCCAAAACCTGATAGACGACTCCTACAACCAGTTTGTAGAGGCGGTGGCCAAAGGCAGACACTTGCCGGTTGAGAAGGTAAGGTCGTTTGCAGACGGTAGAATATTTACGGGGCGCCGGGCAAAGGAGCTGGGGCTGGTAGACTACCTGGGCGGTATAGAAAAGGCAGTTGAAGTGGCAAAGAAGCTCGGCCGCTGCCCCGGGGCAAAAGTTGTAGAGGTTAAACCAAAGAGGGGCTTCTGGGAGCGGATATTCGGACCCGCAGGGGAGAGCGTGCTTAAAACCGTTGGGAAGGTTCTGAGCGGTGAAACCGAGCAGGTTAGGGCTATGTATATCCTTAATTAGTGCCCTCTTGGTGGTGCCGAGCAGCGCAAAGGGGTGGATAAAGGTTTACGAAAAGGACGGCGTTATCCACATAGTTGGCGTAGGGCAGAAACGGTTCAAGAGGCCCAAAAACGCCGGTTCCTTAGTGGAAAAAGCCAAGCTCTACGCCAGGAAGTACGGACTGCCCGAGAGGCTGTTTGTGGAGCTCGTAAAGGCAGAGTCAAACTTTAACCCCAGGGCGGTCTCCCCGAAGGGAGCAATGGGGCTGTGTCAGCTTATGCCGCAAACCGCAAGGGAGCTCGGAGTGAAAAACCCGTTTGACCCCGACGAGAACCTGAACGCCGGGGCAAAGCTACTGAGAAAGCTCTACCTGAAGTACAGGAACTGGAAGCTCGCCCTTGCCGCTTACAACGCAGGGGAGGGGGCGGTAGAGCGGTACGGAGGCGTTCCCCCCTACCGGGAAACGGAGAACTACGTTAAGAGGATACTCTCACGGGTGAAGGGGAGAAAAGTTCGGGTAAGAAAGAGGCGGGTAAGGTATAGAATCGTTACGCTCCAAAGGGGCGATACTGTTATAATTGCGCAGGAATTTATAAGGTAACGGGGAGCGGAAGATGAAAGTTCTCGTTGTAGGCGGCGGAGGCAGGGAACACGCCCTTGCCTGGAAGCTGGCACAGAGTCCCGAAGTTGAGAAGGTTTACGGAGCCCCGGGGAACCCGGGGATTGCCAAAGTAGGGGAGTGTGTTCCCATCAGCCCAACAGACGTTAAGGCCTTGGCCGAGTTTGCCCAAAGGGAAGGGATAGAGCTAACCGTTGTGGGGCCGGAAGCTCCGCTTGTTGCGGGTATAACCGACGAGTTCCAGAAAAAGGGACTCAAGGTGTTCGGCCCCAGTAAAGAGGCGGCCCGGCTCGAGGGGAGCAAGGTGTTTGCAAAAGAGATTATGAGGGAGCTGGGAGTCCCTACCGCCCCCTTCTGGGTGTTTGAAGACCCGAACAAAGCCAAGGAGTTTATAAAGGAGAAGGGGGCTCCGATAGTTGTGAAAGCCGACGGCCTTGCCGCCGGCAAGGGAGTTGTTGTTGCCCAAACGGTTGAAGAGGCCCTGGAGGCGGTAGAGAGGATAATGGTTCAAAAGGTGTTCGGCGAGGCCGGAAACAGAATCGTTGTTGAAGAGTGCCTTAAAGGGGAAGAGGTTTCCTACCTTGTTGTTACCGACGGAGAGCGCTACATCCCCCTTGAGCCGGCCCAAGACCACAAGGCGGTTTTCGACGGCGACAGAGGGCCAAACACCGGAGGCATGGGGGCCTACTCGCCGGCTCCGGTTATGTCTAAAGAGCTTGAGGCGGAAGTTCAGAAGAGGGTAATAGAGCCGATACTGAAAGGGATGAGGGAGAGGGGAACGCCGTTCAGGGGCGTTCTCTACGCCGGACTCATGATAACAGAGAGCGGCCCGCAGGTTCTCGAGTTCAACGTAAGGTTCGGAGACCCCGAAGCCCAAACCCTCATGAGGAGGCTGGAGAGCGACCTGGCCCAGGTGTGTCTGAGTGCGGCGGAGGGAAGGCTCGTTGAAGAGCTCCGCTGGAGCCCCGAAACCTCCATATGTGTGGTTCTCGCCTCTAAGGGATACCCCGGAAAGTACGAGAAGGGTAAGGTGATAACCGGCGTAGAGGAGGCCGAAAAAGAGCCGTCGGTTGTGGTGTTCCACGCCGGAACCAAGCTGGAAAACGGAAAACTTGTGACAAACGGCGGAAGGGTTTTAAACGTTACCGCCCTGGGCAAAGACATAGTAGAGGCAAGGGAAAGGGTTTACAGGGCGATAGAGAAGATTCACTTTGAAGGTATGCACTACAGGAGAGATATAGGGCTTAAGGCCGTTAAAAGGCTCGGCAGAGAGTAGGTTTAAGTGCAAGTGGATACTCCGGATTCAGAGGAATAAACGCTAACTACCGCCAAGTAAGGGTTAGAGAAGTTAAGGGGCCGCAATGGCCCCTTTTTAATTTGGGGCTACCGAGAATTGAGTGGGAAAGGGGGAGTTGAGCTCTTTCGGTAGCTGGTTTAAAGTAAACGGAAGGCAGAAGTAAAGGCCGCCCCCGGTCAGTTTCGGGAAGTTGAATTGGAGGTGCTCTTTTTGGTCTTCAGCTCCGATTCTATTCGGGAGAGAAGCTCTTTGGCCTTGTAGTTTTCCGGTTCGAGTATTAAAAGGTCTTTCAGTATAGATTCGGCGTAGGCGAGCTTTCCCTCCCCGTAGAGGGAGCGTGCAAGCTCAAGGAGGAACTGGCCGTCTGTAGGGTAGATTGCGAGCATCTTACGGTCTACGGCTTCGGCGTACTTGAATTTCCCCTGGTTTCTGTAAGCAGCAGAGAGGCGCAGGTTCCCGTAGTAGTTGTAGTAGTCTATTTTGAGTATACGGTAGCAGATAGACTCTACGTCTGTCCAGCGGCCCTGGGCCATGTAGGGAAGGGTCAGGCCGAGCATAGCTTCAACGGAAGAGGGTATAGCCTTTAAAGCCTTACCGTAGTGGTATTCGGAGTTTGAGTACTTCTTCCACAGGTAGTAGAGCCACCCCAACCTCAGGTTAACCGTGTAACCGTTGGGATAGGCCTGATAAACCGGCATCAGGGCGTTTATCGCGTCTTTGTAATCTCCGCTCTTTTCGTAAAGGTAAGAGCGGTAGTAGGCCTGTTTAATCTCCTGGTAAGAGAGGGAAGTTGCGTGGGCCGAAACGGCCCACAGAAAGGCAAGAATCAAAGAGGCGATTTTCCTCAATTTACCCTCCGTCTTAGAATCGGTAGCCGAGAGAAACCGTTACAACCGACTGGTTAACAGAGTCGTCGGTCTCAAGCTCCTTGTAACGGTTGTAAGTGTAGTTTAAAGAGAGCCTTAAACCGTTTCTGAAGGTATAGCCAAGCTCCAGTTCGGCACCGCCTTTGTACTTCTCCGACAGGTTGTAAACAACGAATCCCATGTTCTTAACGGCGAAAACCTGTTTACCGAGCCAGCCACCCACCTTAACGTCGTAACTGCCGTAGTAGTAGCGGAGGGCCGCCTCGGCAGAGTAGTAGTTGGATTTATCCAGACCGACCTGAGAGGCCTTATTTACGTGAATTGCGTAACCGGTAAAGTCGAGGTAGAGGGCTCCCTGACGGTAGTTAGAGAAGAGCTTCACCGTAGTATGGGGGGTAAACTGGAAAACGTAGAAATCTACAGTGTTGGGGTAACGGGTGTAGTAAAAGCCGAGCCCCCCGTTCCACTGGAAGGCGTAAGGGTAACGCTTCTGGTAGCTGTTGTAAGTTCCGTCGAAGAATAGGGTGTAACCGCCGTCTGTAAGGTCGTCGTCGCTGCTGATGTAGTGACCGCCAAGGGTAAAAGTATGGTTTCTCAGTATGCCGTTGGTGTTTGAGTAGGCGGCGGTAAAGTCGTGTTGCGTGAGGTTGCTGCCGGTTTTGTAGTTGATGTAGGTATAGCTGTAGCCCAGCTGAACGGCGTTGCCTTTCTCTCCGAAGGAGAGGTAACCGGTTCCCACGTAACCGTAATCTTTAAGGCCGGAGCCGCTGTAGTTGATGTAGGTGCCGTAGAGCGCCTCGTAGCCGTGAACGGGAGCATCGAGCTCAGCCGCAGATGCAGCAGAAACCCATATGGCAGAACACAGAGTTGCCACAGCCAAGAGCTTCCTCATCCTTACCTCCTTCTCTTTAAAGTTATAGAGCCGTAACGAATCTCCTCGAAGCCGTAGTCCGGGGATAAAAGTGTAAAAGCTTCAACCCTTTTACCGGAGGGTAAAAGTATATCAGAGTGCAAGGAATCCCTTCCTTTCCAAGAGCTTTTAACCGAAACCTGAAACAGGTTCTCTTTAAACGAGGAGAGGAGCAGGTAGAGCTCCCTCTTCAGTCGTGAAGTAACGGCTATAAGGGGAAGGTAGTCGCGCCAGTAAACTCCCTGTTTTTCAAAGAGAGGAATCTTCGGGGCCGAGAAGAAGAGGTATTTAAGGGGAGAAGAAGTATCCCCCTCAAAGTGGTAGAAGTAGAAGGTGGAGTTCCTGATTCCGAAGTAGAGCTTCGCCCTGCCGTCTGTCAGGTAGAAGGTGGAGTCCGGGGCCATTTTAACCTTGAGGTGAAGCTCTGAAACCTCCTTTTCACCCTCGAAAACCGAGTAGGAGAGCTCCTGGTCTATTAACAAGTTGAGCCGCGATAACAGAGACTTATCGGGGTAAACCGGCTCAACCACCTCACCGACAGAAGGAACGCCGGCATCCTTAAAGAGGTTGCCAACAAGGTAGGAAGAGAAAACAAAGGGAACAGTAGGAGCTCCCAGCTCGGGAAGGAGCTGAACGTGGATGTGGATATGGGGCTGAGGGGAGTAGCCGGAGTTGCCGCACTGGCCCAAAAGAGTGCCCCGAACAACGTAGTCGCCGGGCTTCACCCTGATGCTGTTTTGCTTAAAGTGGGCGACAAGAACGTAAAAACCCCGCTTGTCCCTAATTAACACGTAGTTACCCCAGTTGTTCTCCCTGTCGGCCTTGCCCGGAGGGTTATCCGGTAGGGTAGAAACTACCGAAACCACCTGACCTTCGGCCGGCGAGAGAACGGGCTTACCGAAGGCGTAGTAGTCGGTAAGGTAGTAGCCGTCCCCCGAGTAAGTATTCCCCTCCTGGTCGGTTATGACAAAGTCAACGGCATAACGCCAGGGGCCCTTGTGGGTCCACTCGCCGTTGAACGACTGCCAAACGGTCCACCTGCCGGAAAAGGGCAGGCTCACCTCCCTATCGGTAGAGGGGAAACGCTTTACAAAAGTCAGGTAGTAGTCCAAGGTCCTCTCGGGGGTTCCCTTGTAGAGCTTCACAACCGCCCAGTAGTTAACCGACATAAGAACGTAAAGGAGCAGGTGGGTGGTAACGTTAAAGGGAAGGGCGAAAACCGGAAGGCCGTAACTCTCCCAGAACACCTTGGCACCAGCGTTGAAGGGAACGGCAAGCAGAGAGGCCAGCAGGGCAAACTTGTAGCTTCTGAGGGAGGGAACGAGAAAAACGCCTCCAACCGCCATAGAGGCCAGAATGTAGTTAAAGGCGGCCGTGTCTGTAAAGGCGTGGTAGGCAGAGCCGGTCAGTAGTGCCTGGAAGAGGGTTCCGGAGAAGTAGCCGATTAAAGAGAGGAGAACCAGTATCCGCGAGACGGCAAGTAGAACCGCGAATATTACAGCACCGCCTAAAACAGTGGGGGTAAAGAAAACGGCCCCCAGCGACTTCAGGTAACCTTCAACCGGCAGTGGGAGAGGGAGGGGCTTTACAAAGAAGTGGAACTGGGGGTAGAGGCTCCCGACAAAAAGGTTAGAGAACTTGGAGCTTGCAAGGTAGAGGAGGGAGCTTCCCACCACAAAGGGCACGCTGAGAACCGGCAGTTTCAGGTAGTAGTAGAGGAACGATGAGATAAAGTAGGTGAGCAGGAACGACAGAATCCCGGCAATTGTAAAGAAGAGTAAGCTCAAGAAGTTCAGCTTAAAAAGGTAGCCCAGCGAAAGCCCCACAAGGAGCGGGTTGTAAACGTAGTAGTCGAGCCTGAGGAACTCCTCCTTAAAGCCCACAAGCCGTGCAAACAGGTAGGCGGAAATCAAAGAGACAAAGCCGCCGAACCCTACGTTCGGGTTCAGGAAGGTGAGGAGGAGGAGAGCAGCTCCTCCCCAAACGCTGGAGTTAAAGAGAACCGCCGAGTAGCTCTTCAGTATGGAAACGGCGTAGCGGGTTAAGAAGCTCATTGCAGCTTCAACCTCTCCGGGAGCTTCTCGCGACGAACAATATCGGAAAGGTCCTCGGCCTCGCGGATAAGGTCAACCTCCCCGTTCTCGCCGATGAGAACAACCGCCGGCCTGTAGCGGATAAACTGCATCCACTGGGTCACGTTGTAAGCCCCCACAGGGGAGAGTATGAGCCTCGTTCCCCGGGGTAGGGGCGGAAGCTGAACAGCGTCGTCTACAACGTCTATGTTCATACACAAGGGGCCGTAAAGGATACACGGCTCGGAAGGCCCCTGAACCTCCCTATCGAGCTCCACGTTGAAGTGGTACCAAAAGGCGGTAAACAGAATGTTCACCCCTGCATCAAGAACGTAGGCACGGCGGCCGTCGGGCATCCTCTTAGAGGCGTGAACGGTTGTTATGAGGAAGCCCGCCTCGTCAACTATCGCCCTTCCGCTCTCAAGGATGAGCTTGGGGTAGTCTCCGGGCTTCAAGCTCTCGAGGAGGGCGTTGCACACCCTCTCGGCAAACTCGTCTATCGAAGGAACGGCAACGTCTGGGGGAAGGTAAACCCCCTTAAGCCTGTTTTTAGAGGGGAAACCGCCTCCGATATCCAAGTACTCAATCTTAAAGCCGAACTGCTCCTCAACCTGGTAGGCAAACTGAACCATCTTCCTCACTTCGTTTTCGTAGGCACGGGGCTCAAGGATAAAGGTCCCTATGTGGCAGTGAAGGCCCACAAGCTCGAGCTTGCCGCCGGCGGCAATCCTCTTAACGGCATCAAGGGCCTGGCCGTTCTCAAGGTTGAAGCCGAAGCGGCTCCACTGGGGCTTTATACCGGTATCCATGTTGAGCCTTATACCCACCTTTATCTTGGTTCCCAGCTCGTCGGCCACCTGCTCAAGGTCGGCAATCTCCTCAAAGTGGTCGATGTTTATCCTGGCTCCCTCCCGAGCGGCCCTCCTCAAGGAGTCTAAGGGCTTGTAGGGGCCGTTGTAGATTATCTGGTTGCCCGGAACGCCCAGGCGGCGGGCCTTCTCGTACTCAAACTCCGAAACGACTTCGGCAGTTTCCCCTTCAGAGTGGAGAATTGCACAGATAGCGTCGAGGTAGTTGGTCTTGTAAGACCAGCTGAACTCAACGTTAGGGTAGCGGAGGGTAAAGGCGTTTTTAAGCTCCCTGAACTTGTTGCGAAGCCTCTTTTCAGAGAAGACGAACAGGGGAGAACCGAACCGCTCAACCAGCTCATCTACGGGAACGCCGTCTATCTTCGTTCTGACCTTTTTCAGGAAGTAAGAGCCTCCGCCGAACTTGTTCATGAAACCGGTTTTGAGTTTGAAGATAACCGGTTTCTCGTAAGGTTTCTTCATGGTTGTTACCTCCTTAAGCACTTACACGGTTTGCACGGTTTACACGGGTTAAAGCACCTCTTGGTGCACGGGCAGCAGCTTCCGAGGAAGGCCGCCGTAGAAACGAGAAGCAAAAGAGAGAGAAGCCTTTTAATAGCCATCTCTGCCTCCCCGTTAAGTCTCTCCCGAAGTCACAACTTTCTGGAACCGGGACATATCGGTGACCAAATCGTCGGTGTAGCGAACGTAGAGCTTCCCGGCCTCGTAATCCCAGGAGCACTCCGGCTCAAGGCCGAGAGCCGCCTTAAGGAGCCTTGCCGGAAGGTTCACACCTACCCCCGTTGCAAAGTAAACCCAAGCCGGGAAGCGGGGGTTCACCTCTATCAGGTAGATGGTGGAGCCGTTCACTATACACTCAAACTCAAAAGCCCCACGCCACTTAAAGGAAGAGACGAAGTTGGCGGCCGCCTCAAGCAGGGCCTCGTTGCGAACCGTAACGCCGGTCCAAATCTTGCCTAAGCTCGTTATCCAGAGCTTCTTTATCCCCACAAGGCCGAAGTGGCCGCCTTCGCCGTCTCCCAACCCCACAACGTTCATCTCTTCGCCGGAGACAACCTCCTGAACGATTACCGGGTAACCCCACTCGGAAACTATGGAGTTAAAGTAGCCGGTAGCCTGGGATACGTTGTAGGCCTTGTAGGCCTTGTAGAAGATTCCCTTAATCATTACCGGAAAGCCAATCTCCTCAACGGCCTTTACCAGGTCTTCGTAAGAGGTTACGGTTACGGTTCTGGGAACCTTAACCCCTATGCGGTCGGCAACCATGGGGAGCTTATCCTTGCCCCGGAGCTTGAACTGCTCCTCGGTGGGAAGGAAGGTCTTAATCCCGGAAGAGGCAAGGAACTGGGCACCCTTAATGAAGAGGGGAAGCTCGGCATCGAGGGCAGGAATAACGGCGTCGAGCCCGTAGCGCTCCTTTATGTAGAAGAGCCGCTGGAGGAAGAGCTCTTCCCCCTCGGAAGGGTAGGGCATTATGAAGCTCTTATCTATGAGCCAGTCCATATAGATGCCGGGCTCCATAGCGTCGTAGGCAAGGCCGTAAACGGTAACCTCAAGGTCACTCTGCTTCAAGCTCTTGGCTATGCCGACTCCCGGCCCCGGGTTATCAACGGCGTTGATGCCGGAAACCGCAACTCTATACATTCTTCACCTCCAGAAGGCCGTTGAGCCTGAGCTGCTCTATAAAGTCCACAAGGTCTCTGCGGGCCTCCTCGGGGGAAACGTCAAACTCCTCGGTAAGGGCCTGCACTATCTCCTCCTCGCTCTTGCCCTCTTTCAGGAGCTTGATGATAAAGAGACCCGTTTGGTTCACAGTAAAGCTGTTTCCCGTTTCGGGGTCGAAAATGAAGCCTTCATCGTTAATGGCCAGCCTGTTTAACTTGCCCATTGCTACCTCCTTTAAGAATCTGAAGAATCTGGTACGGATAGTACCCGTGTTTAAAAGCTATATCCCTGAGCCTCTGCTCAGGAGAGGCCTCTATACCGGCCTTTTTCAGCCGCTCGATGCAGGAGCTAACGGGAATGCCCAGCTCGGAGCAGACCTTCTTCAAGGTCATGCGCCCCATACCGAAACCTCCGGCTGCCGCAGGAGAAGGGGTCTTCTTGCCGTGCTTTAACAGAAGCTCGTAAACGTGGGCAGGGGTGGTGTTATTGAGGCGGGCAATCTCCTTCAAGGTCAGATTGGGTGAGGAGACCTTCAGACCGCTCTGCTTAAGAATCGAAAGCGCCTCCTGAGGCGTTAAGCCAACCATCTTTGCGATTTTCGTCAGGGGAAAGAGCTCTGCGTGGGGGGCCGGAGGCATCGTTTTCGGCTTGGGCCAGCTCTGCTTTATAGACTCCCCAAACTCTATGAAGTTCTTAAAGGGGGGAACGTTTAAAACGGCACCCACGGCAACCACAAGGGAGAAAAAGCCTGCAAAGAGAAAGTCTTTCTCCTTAAAGTAGTTAACGAGGCTGCGCCAGTTAAGGGCTGCGTGCCAGATACCGAAGAAAACCATGATGAAGCCGAAGATTATGTGGAGGTTATCCCACTGGTCTTTATCGAGTCCCAAGAAGTGCCAGCCCGTCCAGTAGGCAACCCTGCCGTGGGGCATTATGAAGAGCACCGTTCCGGTAATGAGCATCGCAATAAGGGAGAAGAAGAGTACAGAGCTTACAAACTTCCTGAGCATCTCACCTCCTTTTAGTCAGATGTTCTTAAAAGGGGACCGCAGGCAAGAGGTTAAGCGTAAACGCTGATAGAGCTTCCCTCCTGAGAGCTTCCGGTAACCTGAGAGGCTACGGCGTTGATAACCGAAACCATCTGCTGGTAGAGCTGGTCGGCAGAGAGCGAAGCGTAGTCAATCTGAAGAATCTGCTGCTTTGCAACCGGTCTGAGGTCCTGAGGCAAAGACTGCAGAAGCTGGGCAACCTGCTGCCTTTGGTCCTGAGAGAGCTGCCTCATAAGTTGCCCCAAGCCGTTGCCGCCTCCACCCCTGCGGTAGCGGTGCTGCTGCATGGCTTGAAGGGCGTAGTCTGTTGATGTAACTCCTGTAACGGTAGCTATAGCCACCTCCTCTATTGGGTTTTCTCGCCTGCGGCCCCTTCGTGTTTGTGAAACTCTTCAAGGAGCAGGCAACGGGGCCATGCCGCGGTTACCGTTTTGCCGCCTACAGAGAGCCGGCAGGGAACCAGGTAGTTCAAGGGTTTACCGGCCGGGTGGTAGCCGTAAACGGAAACCCTCTCCCCCTTCTTCGGCCTAAGGGCTACTTTTTTAAGGTCTAAAACCACCGGCCCGTAATCGGTGGAGAGCAAAAGCTCAGAGGCCGCTACCTTCTCGACAACACCTTCCACCTGGTAGCCCAGGGCAAGGCTCTCGGCAGTCGGGGTTGCTCCTTGAGCTCCGGCAAAGAGGGCCACAGCAGATATTATCGGTAAAAGCCTAAACATTACAGCCTCCCGCAGACCTTCCTCCAGGAAGAGAAGTCGTAAACAGCTCCGCTTGTCAGGTTTTTAAGTTTACAGGCGACAAACCGGGAGCTTCCAAAATAGGGAGGAGAAAAGGCTTCAAGCTCTACGGTATCTCCGGGAGAAAGGGAGAGGCGGGGGTGGAGCCAAGAGGGGGAGACGAATACAGAAAACCTTCCTTGGGGGGTTTGAAGCTCCACCACCCACCACTTTACAGAGGTCCTGCCCAGTCCGGAACGCTTGTAGACTGCCAGGACCTCGCCACGGAGTTCAACCCTCCTGAGCCCCGTTCTCGCAGGGCCTACTTCGTGGGGAGTAGAGAGTATCCGGTTGAACTCCGCTCTTGATATATAGTGGGGGGAGTAGTCCGAACCGAAACGACGGAGAGTTCTCACAAAGGCCCTCATATGGTTTCTCGAGCCCTTCATAAGGTTGGAGTAGACAAACTTTATGTCGGGGCGGTTCGTCCTGGAGAGGGCCTCTTCAAGGTCTTTTATGTCCAGGTCTTCTACGGTTGCTCCCACCTTAAGGGCGTCTATAAGAGAGCGCTTCCCGCGGTTAACAAGCTCGGTGTAGAGCTTCTGAAGCTCTAGGTCTTTAAAAACGCCCACCCGGTCTCCGGTTTCGGCAACAGGGTCTTTAATGCCGTAGCGTTTCAAAAGCGTTCCAACGGCGTCCATATGGCGCTGCTCCGCACGGGCGATGTTCCTGAAAACGGGAATGGGGTATACGGAAGAGAGGGTAAGGTAAACGTCACGGGCGAGCTTTTCCTCCTCCCTCATGTGGAGGAGGTCTTTAACCTCTTGAGGTGAAAGGGCAGAACGGTAATACTGAGCCCCCTGGTTAAAAACGGGGCATCCTCCGTAAGGGGCGGCAAACGCCGGAACGGTTAAGGCCGCTAAAGCGGCTAACGTCAGATTTAGAAGCTTTCTCATGTCTCTACCTCTTAAGCAGTTCACCGGTTTTAATAAGCAACATCCGTGCCAAGTTAAACCGACTGAAAAAGGCTGGCCAAAGAGGAGGGGGGTCGGAAAAATTTCCGAATCGGCGGGAGTGGGTCGGAAAATTTTCCGAAGCAGGCGGAAGCTACCTGAGGGGGAGCTCCACCCGGAAAACCGTCCAGCCCTTCTCTACCCTGGCAGAAAGGCTTCCGTTGTGGGCAAGGGCTATTCGGCGGGCGTTAAAGAGCCCGAGGCCGAATCCTCCCTTTTTAGAGGAGGAGAAGAGTTTAAAGGCGTCTTTAGGGAGTGAACCGGCGCTGTCGGCAACTTCAACCCTATACACATCTCGGAAGCTCCTACCGGTTATTTTCACGATGCGCTCGCCCCGGTAGGAAGAGAGAGCCTCTATGGCGTTCTTTAAAAGGTCGGAGAAGAGGGAGTAGAGCCTGTCTCTGTCTGCGAGAAGCTCGGCAGGCTCAACAGAAATCTCTATCTTAACGCCGTTGGCCTCGGCAAGGTCCTTAAACTTCTCTGCAACTTCCCGAAGGAGTGAGTCTATTCTAACGGGGGCCCGGTTCAACTTTAAAGGCCTTCGGAGGTCGGCCGTCTCCTCTATGTAACGGGAGAGAAGGGCAACTTCGCCTTTGAGCTTTTCAATGTAGGAGGCATCGCCCGTTTTCTCCAAACGGTACAGCAAGAGCCTGAAAGCGTTGAGCCTGTTCTTTACCTCGTGAAGTAGTGAGTGAATCACAAGGTTAATAGTGGAGAGGCGCTCCTTTTCCTTCTTCTCAAGCTCGAGGGCGATTTTCTCCTTGTAGAACTCCCGCATATACCAGAGCAACAGGGAGACCGACAGCAGAGAGAAGAAGATGAGGAAAAGAGAGGCCAGAAGTATGTGTTTGTTGAGCTCCTTAAGGTAAGAGGCATCTATGTAGAGGTTAAAGGTAAAAGGTTTCACCGAAAGGGTCACTTTGTAGTAGTCCTTCGAGATTTGAGAACCGGGGACTATAACTTCCCTACCCTCCAAAGAGAATGTAACCCCCTTTAAGAGCTTAGATTTCTCAAGGTAAACGCTTAAGGCTTCAACCGGGTCTCCGCCTGCGGCTATCGTCCCCTCCACAACGGAGCGAATCCGCGCAACCTCCTCATCTATGACAAGGCGGTAGAACTTCCCCAGCTCGCTGTGGAGGTAGTAGAGGTTGGCAAGGGCCGCCCCGAGAAGCAGAAAAAGGGCTACAACGGGAACTACAAAACGTTCCTTCCTCATATTCCGTACTTTTTCCTCTTATATCTTAAGGACTTTTCATCTATACCGAGAAGTTTAGCAGCTTTGGTCTGGACGTAATTGGTCCTTTTCAGGGCCTCTTCAATCATTCTTTTCTCAAACTGTGCCACCTGCTCCGGAAGGGGACGGGAGAAGTCAACTTCAAAAGAGGAGTGGCTGCTCTTTGAGCCCAAAAGGGCCTCTACGAGTTGAGGAGTTACCTCCCCTTGGGAGAGGACAACTATCCTGTGGATTAAATTCTCAAGCTCCCTGACGTTGCCGGGATAGGGATAGGAGAGCAAAAGGCTTAAAGCTTCCGGAGAGAGCTTCACCTCCTTTTTGTATTTATCCGAGTATTTCTCGAGGAAATGGCCTATGAGAACCGGAACATCTTCCGGCCTTTCCCGCAGGGGCGGAACCCGAAGGTTCAACACGCTGAGCCTGTAAAAGAGATCTTCCCTGAAAAGGCCTTCGGAAACAAGCCCTTCAAGGTCTCTGTTTGTTGCGGCAACTATCCTAACGTTGGAGCGGCGCAGCTTGGTATCGCCAACGCGACGGAACTCCCCCTCCTGAAGGAAACGGAGGAGCTTCGGCTGGAGTTCAAGGGGAAGCTCACCCACTTCGTCTAAGAAGAGAGTTCCCCCTTCGGCCTCCTCCACAAGGCCGGCCTTAGAGGAAGTTGCGCCGGTAAAAGCTCCCCTCTCGTAGCCGAAAAGCTCTGCTTCAAAGAGGTCTTTGGGAATTGCCGCACAGTTAACGGCTATAAAGGGGCCCTTGCGGCCGCTTTCCTTGTGGATGAAACGGGCCAGAAGCTCCTTGCCTGTTCCGCTCTCCCCTGTAATCAAAACCGGGGCATCACTCTTTGCAAAGAGAGAAGCCTGACGGACAACCTCCTCCATCTGCTTAGAGGCGTAAACGATACCGCAACACTCCTTAGAGGGCCTCCGAAGAGAAGCGAGCTGACACGCCTTAGCCACAAGATTTAAAAGGACTTCCGGCTCAAAAGGCTTGGTAACGTAGTGGAAAGCTCCCGCCTTAATAGCCTTAATAGCATCTTCCACGCTGCTAAAGGCCGTTATAACTATCACCTCTACCGCGGAGTCAAGCTCCTTCAAACGCTCTAAAAGCTCCAGCCCGCTCATACCCTCAAGGCGAACGTCTGTAACAACAACGTCAAAACGCTCCTTCTGAAAAAGCCTTAAGGCCCTCTCGGCACTCGGAGCGGAAGAAACGTTAAAACCCTCCTCACGAAGGAGCTCTACAAGAAGCTCCCTCTGAGTCGGGTCGTCTTCAACCACAAGAACTCTGCACTCCTGCAAGGCAACCCTCCGGAAACTAAAGGAATATTACCTCAAACACCACGTGCTCCGAAACCCCGGCTTATAACCCAAAATTTGGGTCATAAGAAACTTAAAGTTTTTTCCAAACAAGGAGGGAAAAATGATTCAAGAGTTGAAGGAAACAGCCGCAAAATACGGTTTAGAGACAATACTTCAAAAGCTGGAAAAGCTCGAGGCGCCCATACAAATCAAAATAGGCTTTTTGGGAGAGTTCAATTCGGGAAAATCGTCCTTAATAAACGCAATTCTCGGAACAAGAATACTGCCGACTATGGAAAAACCTACAACCAAGAACATAATCCATCTAATTCCGGACAAATCCGTTGAAGTTCCGGAGTTCTTTAAAGAAGAAAACGGAGAAATCATCAAAATAGAACCTCTGGAATTCCAGGAAATAGCACTGGGAAGAAAAGAAGGAGAAGCATTAGTAAAAATACCTGCCTTAGAACACCTTCCGGAAGGAATCGAAGTGGTCGACACCCCAGGAATAGCGTCACTCGAGAAGACCGACACAGAAATAACCTTTGGCTACCTTCCGGAACTCGATGCTGCCATTGTATGCCAAGATATAACTTTTGGAACAATCCCGGAATCGGTCCTAAAATTTCTTAAAAGACCCGATGTTAAACCCCTACTAAGTAAAACGCTCTTCGTGCTCACAAAAGCCGATAGAATTCCTCAGAAAGACATAGAAAAGGTAAAAAAACACGCCACAAAAGTAATCCAAACTCTCTTTAAAGAATTACAAATCCAAGAGAGAGTCGAAAACAAAATCTTTGTCACCTCGGCCAAAAGAGCCTTTGAAGGGGATAGCGCATCAATTGAAAGTTTCCTAAAAGGCTTACAGGAGGAAGTATTTAAGAAAAAAGAGATATTAGAAAAAGAGAGGCGCCTTAAAGAGGCAGCAAAAATTGCCAACGAACTTGCTAAGAGCCTTAGAGACCTGCTTAGCAAAACAGAACTTGATAACTCCCAAATAGACAGGGAGATAAATACCGTAGAAAATGAGCTTTACCAGATAGAAAAAGAAAAGAAAAAACTTCAAGAAGCTGTTACAGAAATAGCTGAGCAGGTTTTCTACATAGCAGAAAAACTTCTAAGAGCTCACAAAATGAATATAGTTTCAGCAGAAGATGAGGACGAGCTCAAACAAATCCTCTCCCAAATTGAAGAAGAATTCACAGATAGAATAAACAAGCTCATTGAAAGAAAGCTGAAACTATCTGAAGAGTTCTCATCGATAACCATTAAAGAAGCTGTTAATAGCATAAAAGAGCAGATAGCAAGCGAACTTAAAAAAATTGAAATCATAAAAGTAATTCTCACAGGAGTTTTAACAGCCATAGTTATCCCCGGAGCGGGAGCAGCAAACGCAGCCGAAGGTATAGCCGGTGCATTTATTTCAAAACTTGGAAAGATAGGTAAAGCAGTAGGGCTGGAGAAAGCAGGTAAGATTTTGGCCAAAGTGATTAAAAGTATTAACCCCGTAGAAATCATAGGGAATCCAGTAGCCAGAAAATACCTTGCCTCTAAGTACGATGAAATCGTTCCTCAAATCTCTTCCCTGATAAGCAACAGCATTGAGGAAGAATTAGAAAAAATCTTAGAGGATACCTTCAGTGAGCTTCAAGAGAAGGAAGAAATCAAAAAGGAAATTTTACTTCAACTGAAAGAGCAGAAACTCAACTCAATAAAGGAGCTAAACAAATACAAACAAGAACTCCTTCAGGATATTGAAAAAGTAGAAAAACTTGCAAGGGGTGTCTAAAGTGAGCAAGCAAGCCCAAACGAACAACATGCTACCTAAAGAGGAACAAAGGTTAACCAGGGAACTGGAAAAGCTTTTAGATGTTATTTCAATGTGTAGAGATATTAACAACGATTTCAGAAGGCAACAGTTTAGAAAAGAATTTGAAGAGATAGAGAAGAAAGCCTTAGAAGTTTTTAAACAACAGCTACTGCACCAGGAAAATAGAGGGAAAATCAACTTAACAATCATAGGAAACTTTTCAAGCGGAAAATCTTCGATAATAAACGCTCTTTTAGGTGATGATGTATGCGCAGTAAAGGTAAACCCTACAACATCTTCAATAACGCGTTTTATCTATGGGGAAGAAGAGAGAATATTTCAAATTCTATCGGACGGAACGAAAAAGGAGATAAGCAAAGAGAAATATCTTGAAAGCTCTCAACATAAAATCTCTAACATGGAAAAGACAGAGGTTGCCTTTTTTGAGTATCAGTATCCGTCTCCCCTGCTTGAAAATATTATTCTTTATGATACTCCCGGTTTTGAGAACCCCGAAAATAAAACCGACGAAATAGTAACTAAAACAGTATTTAAAGAGAAAGCAGACGCAGTTTTATTTGTCCAGGACATTTCAAAGCCGTCTCTTGAAGAAACAACCAAAAAAAGAATAGAAACGTTGAAAAAAGAGAAAGCAGATATCCCTTGGATTTTAGTCTTAAACAAAGCCGACATAGCTTCAGAAGAAAATATCAATACCGTCCTCAGCTTCTGGAAAGAAAACAACAACGGGCTATTTAACAAAGTAATAGTTTACTCTGCCAAAGCAGTGAGAGACCTTCAAACCATCGAGAGAGCCCAAAGGGAAATAGAGAGTAAAATAATCGATGCACTTTTAAAAAAGAAAACAGTATCAATATCCATTGAAACTGATAAGAAAAAACCACTTTTCAAGAAAAAGAGAACCTCTTCCAGGTCACAAAAGGTAGAGATAAAGTTAGAAACCGATGAGGGAACAGAAATATTTGAATATCAAACAGTAGGAGAAAGAGATAAAAAACTCTTTGAAGCTCATAAAAAACTTTTAGAGACTTTCAAAGAGCTTAGTTTGCAAAAAGAAGAACTCCTTGAGCGCAGAATTCAAAAACTTAAGAAAGAATTGGTTGAAGTTGCAAACAAAAACCTTGAAAAGGTTAAAGTCTCTCCTGAAGAATTTGAGCCAATTCAGGAACTCAAAGAAACCCTTAAATTTTTAAATTCCTTACAAGAAGAGGCCCGTTCAACGGTAATAAGAAATCCCAGAGCCGACTTAACAGCAATAGTAAAAGACGTTTTAGACTACTTAGAGCGGAAAAGAAAGCTTCTTAAATTAGACTCTACTCTTATAAAAAAGAGCAAAAAGGCAGTAAAAGAAGCATACTCAAATACCAGAGATAAACTCGAAGCCATAAGAGACTTTTTCACCCCTATAATTAACCATCTGGAAGGACAGCTTAAATCACTGGAAGCAAGAGGTAAAGAACAAGCAAAACATACAGGGGAAAAACTGCAGAAACTCAAAGATACCATTAATAGCATAAACAAATCCATTCAGACTCCTCAAAAACAAACTTCAAGAAAAACTAAAAGCAACTGCATAATTCTAAATACCAGGGATTTAGAGCTAATCAGGCAGGTAAAAAGTATATGGAAAGATGTATTAAAGGATGCTTTAGCAGCCGATAACGAACTATCACACAAGTCTAAGAGAAAATCAACCATTCTCGAAAAGTGGATTTTTCTTAAAGATGTCAAAAAGTTCCTCAAGAAAGAACTTAAGATAGATGAATACCTTCTGGACAAAGCTTTAAAACAGGCATTGCATCACGACCCTCGCGACCCTTACCCGACCTTTAGTGAAACCGTTAATTCATTTTTTGAGTATCTCGTTGAACTGATTAATGAAAATTACTAAAAACAGGGAGGAGATAATGCTAAAGGAATTTAAAAAAAGAAAGGCTGAGATTTTCCAGGCATACGATAAATTAGTCCAAGAAGGTATCGCTAAAAAAGAGGAGGTGGAAAGATGGAAAAGTGAACTTGACAGAGAAGAGTTTACAGTAAGTTTCTGTGGCCAAATTAAAGCAGGAAAGTCAACTCTGCTAAATGCCTTAATCTTCAGAAAGCCGGTTCTCCCTTCAAAAATAACACCTCATACAGCAAAACTCACACTAATCAAATACGGAGAAAAACTGAAATTTAAGGTTAACTTCTACTCTCAAAAAGAGTGGAAAGAGCTCCAGAAAGTAGAAAAAGACGGAGAAAAATATTTTGATAAATACCTTAAAGAAGAGGTAAACAAGAGAATTACAAAAGGTATATACCCTGACAGCGTTCTCGGAACTTCAAAGGAAATTAGAGAGCTTAAAGAGCTGAATAAGTTTGTAGGGGCCGATGGAGAGTACACTCCATTCGTAAAAGAAATAACAATCTACTACCCCAATCCCATACTCAAGGAGCTAACAATAGTAGATACTCCAGGAACAAACGACCCCAACCCTCTACGCTCTGAGGAGACGAAAAAGTGGATTAAAAACTCCAACGCCGTAGTCTACGTGGTGTATGCGGGACAGGCCTTTTCAGAGCCAGATATTGAGTTCATAAACGAATACCTGCTTACCGTTCCCCCAAACCTAATGGTATTTGCCGTAAACAAAATAGATACAGTAACAAGCATAGAAGAGGTAAAAGCCTGGGTAGAGTCAGTAAAAAATGACGAAAGGTTAAAAGTCAGAGGAATAATGCAGGATAAAGAGTCTATAGCGTTTGTAAGCGCCCTTGCAGGCCTTATAGAGCGAATGCTGAAAGATTGCGAAAAAGCAGGAATTGAGCCTGACGAGTGTATTCCTGAAGAGTTCCAGGAGCACGCCGAGGAGCTTTACGAGAAAGAGTTCTTAGACGAGGAAAAACACGGAATACCAGAGCTTGAAAGGGTAATAGAGAAGAAGCTAATTAAAACTAAAGGCCACTACCTCCTCTGCACCCACAAACAGAGAATTATCGGGCTTATAGACAGGAAAAGTTTAGAGGTTGAGAAAAACCTTAAAGCTAAAAGTGAACAGCTTAAAGCTTTAGGTCAGAGCAGAGAGGAGATTGAGAGAAAAATTGAAGAGCTTGAACAGGCCAGAAAAAAACTTAAAAAAAGCATAAAAATACTCAACGACAAAGCATTTGAGAATATAAACAGGTTTAGAAAATATGTAGACAAAATAGTTAACGAAGAGATAAGGCAGGGAAGAAGAAACATTGAAAGAATTGCAAAAGAGTTAGAGTCTGTGGACTGGGATGCAATTCCGGGAGAGGCTGCCTTCAGGATAAAGGCAACGGTAAACGAAATGTTCTCAAGGATTAAAAGCAAGCTCAGCGACAAGAATAAAGAGGCACAGGAATTTAAGCAAAATATGAATATCGCTTACGAAGAGTTCAAAAAGAATGCTAAAGGTTTAGGAGTTGATGTTTCTGATACTTTCGATTTCTTCCCGTTCAACACGATTTTTGCAGAAAGTATGGCTGAAGTTGAAGAGGAGTTAGCAGAACAGGAGAAAGAACTATACTATGAACTTGAGGAACTTAAGAAAGAATGCAGTAATTTAGCAAAAAGCTTTATCAGATTTCTAACTTTCGGATTAGTTGACGGCGGAAATAGAAAGAAGTTTATTGCCAAGATAAAAAACAGAAGCCTTATTTTTATAGAAAAATCGTTAAGAGGACTGCCTAACATTATAAAAAGGGCTTTTCGTGATGCAATTAGCCAGAAGTTTGAAGAAGTTGGAATGGTAATTGCAAATAGAATAGAAACTGTCAGTAAGGCCCTTGGAATGCTCCTGGAAGAAGAAGAGAGCGTAGAGAAAGCTTCGGCAAGGTTAAAAGAAGAAGTGGCGAAGGTGGAAAAGGAGCTCCAGCACCTTCAGGAAGTCAAAAAGCAGCTATCAAACCTTATAAAAGTGGAGTGTGGCCATGTGTAAGCTCTTCAAGAAAAAGGGGGAGGATAAGATGGGTATCTTAGAAGCTTTACTCATCCTGCTTATAGGCGGAATTCTGGGCTACACAGTCTGGCGTAAAGCAGAGTCAAACTCACAAAAACGTTTGGGAGAAAAACCTTCTAAAGACAAAGCAACAAGGAACATCAGTGATAAAAAAATAACGATAAAGGAAGAGACACAAAAGTGGTTTGAGAAGAAATATAAGGAATGGTATCAGAGCTTTTTGAGTTACTATCTGGAAGAAGTTGCCACTGAAAAGTCCATTCCCGTAACAAAACTCAGTAAGTTTAACGAATTTCTGAAAAAGAGAGGGCTTAAAAAGGCCTTCATAAAGCCTTCCGTTGGAGCATTTTTAGACTACACAGGTGAAAAGAACAAAGCTATAAAAGAGTTCCTCCAAAAGCAAAACTTCCCCATAAACCACCCCGACGAGCCAAGAAAAGACCTGGAGGAGTTCATTAAACAGAAGGCCAGGAAAGAGGCCGAGAAGATAGTAGAGGAATTCCTAAGGCAGGAAGGAGAAAACGACCAGTAGCTCCTACCTGCCGAAGCGGTACCATATATTGCAAGCGCCCTCCATGGAGACCATACACGGACCTTTCGGGTCCCGGGGGGTGCAGCCTTTACCGAAGAGTTTACAGTCGGTTGGGTAGGCCTTCCCGAGGACAATCCGGTCGCAGATGCAGCCCGGAATTTTCTCCTCCTGAATTTCGGGTAGGTTGAAGACAACTTTGGCGTTAAGGTGGTTATATTCGGGGCGGAGCTCAAGGCCGGAGTCCGGTATGTAGCCGATGCCGCGCCAGTTTACTGCAGTTTTATAGAAGTATTTGTACATAAGCTCCTGGGCCCTTTTATTCCCCTCGGGCTTAACAACGCCTTTGTAAACGTTTTCAAGCTCTGCCCTGCCCTCTTTCAGCTGAAGGAGAATGCGTGCTATTGCAAGCAACAGGTTTTCCGGTTCAAAACCGGCAACAACGGTGGGTATTCCATACTTTTCGGGGAAGACTCTCCAGGCATTTGCCCCTACGATTGTTGAAACGTGGCCGGGAGCCACAAAGGCATCTACTCCAACTTCTGAGTCTTTTACGAGCAGCTCCATTATTTCGGGGGTAAGCTTCTGGGAAGTGAGAAGGTAGAAGTTATCGGGAACCCCCATTTCAAGTAGGGCTGCGGTAGGAGCGGTAGTTGTTTCAAAACCGATGGAGAAGAAAACAACGTTCTTATCGGGGTTCTGCTCGGCAATTTTAAGAACCTCGTGGGGTGCAGAAACCATTTTGTAGTTACCGCCGTTGCTCCTGATGGAGCCGATTCTGGTGGGAACCCTGAGCATATCGCCGTAGGTGCACAGAATGGTATCGTCCCGCTTCGAGAGGTTTATGGCGTTTATAACGTCGCTCTCGGAGCAGACGCACACCGGGCAACCGGGGCCGGGAACGAGCTCTATAGTTTCGGGCATTAGGGCCCTCATTCCGGAGTGGGTTATGGTGTGCTCGTGGGAGCCGCAAACGTTCATGATTTTTACTTTTCTGTCCTTGGGGGCAAGGGCGTGTATCGCCTTAACAAGCTCCTGTGCGCTAAGGTTAACGCCTAACTCTACCATTTAAGCCTCCAGTTTGAGTCCGGATGTGTAGATAAGGGAAAAGAGGGCAACAGCGGGAACAAAGGTAAACTGAAAAACCATTGTGCTAAGTATAGCAAACTGAAACAGGGCAGCCTTTAGAGGGAAGATGCCCGCCACAAGTAGCCCAACCATAACGCCGGGAATGTGAACTATTCCGGCAGAGCGGAACATGTCCCTGACGGGAACGGTTATGTCGTCTATGAGGGAGCGGAAGAGGAATTTGAAGACTTCAACGTCGGAGGCTCCCAGGGCAAACATTCCAAGCAGAACGTCTGAGAGAGCTTCAACCTTAGACTTAAAGTACTTAAAGGCCAGGGAGAGGCTCCTCATACCGGCAGCAGTTACTATGCCAGCAAGGGGAATGAGGGAGTTGGGTTTCAAGGTGAGTAAACCGGCCAAGTACAGAAGCGTTAAAACCGCGGTTGTGATAAGGGATATGGTCGCAAAAACTATGAGGAAGACGCGTCTTTTGGGGTAGGCCTTAAGGGTGAACCTGCGGGCCGCTATGAGGGAGGCGTTGAAGTAAAAGAGCAGAACCACGGCGAAGTTGAGTGCTTCTACGTTGAGCTTCAGGAGGTAGAGAATAACGAAAGCTACGGCAATCAGTTGAACAAGGGAGAGGAGGGAGGAGGTGAGAAGCTCCCTCCACATACCCACAGAGAACTTCCTGTCGAAGAGTATCACCAGAAAAACGAGGAAGTAGGAAAAAAGCAGGGTCAGTATAAGGTGTTTGTTTAGAAGCTGCTCCATCAGCATATCCTTGGAAGCGGGTCCTCTTCAAGGAGCTCGAGCCTGCGGATACCACCCACCCTCGTTTTAAGGAGAACCTGCGGAAAATCTGTTACCCTACCTATAACGGCAGCGTGTTCTCCAAGGGGGTGGGATTTCAGAAGCTCCAAGGCTTTGTCGGCATCCTCTTCGGAAACTACAACAACGGCCTTGCCTTCATTGGCAAGGTACAAAGGGTCGTAGCCGAGCATATCACAGATGAACTTAACTTCGTCTCTGACGGGAAGGGACTCTTCCCACAGCTCAACGCCCAAACCGGAAGACTCGGAAAACTCAATGAGAACAGTGGCCACACCTCCGCGGGTAGGGTCCCTCATAAAGCGGAGGCCGGGCAGCTCAAAAAGGGGAGTGAGAAGGCCGTTTAAAGGTGCACAGTCGCTCTCAAGGGGAGTTTCAACTTCAAACTCTTCCCGGGCAAGGGATATGGCTATTCCGTGGTCTCCGAGGTAGCCGGTAACTATCACGAGGTCGCCCGGTTTGGCAAGGGAGGGGGAGAGCCTTCTCACCACCCTACCAACGCCGGAGGTGTTTATGAAAACGCCGTCGCACTTTCCCTTCTCAACAACTTTAGTATCGCCGGCAACTATCGAAACACCGGCACTGCGGGCAGTTTCGGCCATAGAGGCAACGATACGCTCAAGGTCTTTTAAGGGGTAGCCCTCCTCGATTATGAAGGCGGCCGTTAAGAACTTAGGCTCTGCACCGCTAACGGTTAAGTCGTTAACCGTTCCGGCAACCGAGAGCTTTCCGATATCCCCTCCCGGGAAGAAGTGGGGCTTTACAACAAATGAATCTGTTGTAAAGGCAAGCTCGGAGCTGCCGAGGTTCAGGTACGAAGCGTCCGAAAGGGTGTGAAGCTCCGGAGAGCCGAAGTACTTAAGGAACAGGTTCTCTATCAGCTCCCTGGTGAGCTTCCCTCCGCTTCCGTGGCCGATTTCTACAAACTCCATCAAACACCCCCGAGAAGTAGTAGTAAAGGTGCAACGGCAACGGCACTGTCGAGCCTGTCGAGCACACCTCCGTGCCCGGGAATCGTGGAGCCGGAGTCCTTAACTCCGAACAGCCTCTTCAGAGCGCTCTCAAGGAGGTCTCCCAGCTGAGAGACCACCGTAAGGAAAAAGAGTATGAACAGGGCGGTGATTCCGGGCTCAAGGATACCAAACTTCAGGGCAACGGGGAAGGAGAAGAGCGTCCCGAAGAGAGAGCCGCCCAGTGCCCCCTCAACGGTCTTCTTGGGGCTCAAGGAGGGAACTAACTTCCTCCTGCCGAAGTAGCGGCCCACCAGGTAGGCAAAGGTATCGGTAGACCAGACAAGGGCAATCAGGAGCAAGAAGAGGTGCTTGGGAAGGAGGGCAATGGAGACGAACCCGAATGAGAGGTAAACGAGGAAGTAGAGAACCGGAAAGAAGTTCCGGGGGAGCTTCATCCCGTAAAGGGCAAAGGCGGCAAGGAGAAGGGTGCCGAAAATCGCAGGGACCGAAAGGAGCAGCTTGTAAAAAAGTGTGCTCGTGTGGAAGAGAACCGCAAAGGTGGAAAAGTAGTAAGAGAGCAGGGCAACCGCCTTTTCAATATTCACGGCAAACAGGAAAAGCAAGGAGAAAAGGAGTATCCCCAGAGGTGAAAACTCTTCGAGCTCTGCCATCTGAAAGAGCTCTATAACGGCAACAACACCGAGCAGGTAAACGAGAACGTAGAAAAGGGTAGGAGGGCCGAAAACCATAAGGGAGGCGTAAAGGACCACAAGGAGTGCACCAAGTAAACGCTCTCTCATTTCAGCCCGCCGAAACGTCTCTCCCTGCGGGAGTAGTCTAAGAGGGCCTTTTTAAACTCCTCCTCGGTAAAGTCGGGCCAGAGGGTCTGGGTGAACCAGAGCTCCGTGTAAGCCGACTGCCAGAGGAGAAAGTTGGAGATTCTGAGCTCCCCGCTGGTTCTTATGAGAAGGTCAAGGTCCGGGAGTTCGGGAAGGTAAAGGTACTTCCTGAGCGTATCCTCGGTGAGCTCCCTTTCACCGGCGGCCACGGCCCTGTTAAAGGCGTCTAAAAGCTCCTGGCGGCCGCCGTAGTTAACGGCAAAAACGGCGGTCATTCCGGTGCAGTGGGCGGTCTGCTCCTCCATCCAGGCAAAACCCTCTCGAAGGTAGGTGGGAAGCTCCCAGAGCCGCCCCATAGCCCTAAAACGGACGTTGTTCTCGAGGAAGAGGTTCAACTTGCTCCTTACGTACTCGTACATAAGGTGGAAGAGGAAGTTTACCTCCTCCTTTGGCCTCTTCCAGTTCTCCGTTGAGAAGGCAAAAAGCGATAGATAACGAATTCCGATGTTGCTTGCCGCTATAACTATCCTCTCCGTAGTTTGAGCACCGACTCTGTGGCCCTCTATACGGGGTAGCCCCCTGCGCTTTGCCCACCGGCCGTTTCCGTCCATAATGATGCCAACGTGAACAGGTAGGTTCTCTATCTCCATACCAGGCCTCAGAAACGGTGGTTGTAAGGACTGCTGTTTCTCAGATAGTCTATAAAGCGGGCGAGCTGGTCGGGTCTACCGGTAAGCATAAAGTGAACCCCTCCCGCAAATTCCGTTACCGCCTCTGCAAGCTCAAGGATAAACTCCCACCCGTACCGGGCCGGGTCCCGAGAGCGCTCAAGGCCCTCAAGGAGGGAAGGGGGAACGGAGCCCGGGTTTAGTTTCTCTATAAAGGAGGCCATTTTCAAGCTCTTTACCGGAAGCAGACCCACAATGGGAACTGCGCCGGCCTCCCTTATCTGGCTGCAGGCCCTTTGGGCAACTTCAAGGCTGTAAACCGGCTGAGTCTGGATGAAACGGGCTCCGGCTTTTACCTTCTTTTCAAGCTTAAAAAGTTGCAGGCGTTCCGGGCCTGCAAAAGGGTTGAAAACGGCACCTATGAAGAAGTCGGTCGGATGGTCTATCTCCTTGCCGTTGAGGAGCTTCCCCCCGTTCAAAGAGGAGGCGAGCTCTATAAGCTGAACCGAGTCAAGGTCGAAAACCGGCTTTGCATCGGGCTGGTCGCCTAAGGTGGTGAAGTCTCCGGTCATAAGGCAGAGGTTCTCAAGGCCGAGTGCCCAAGCCCCCAAGAGGTCTGCCTGAAGGGCTATTCTGTTCCTGTCGCGGCAGGTAAGCTGAAGAACCGGCTCAAAGCCGGCATCGAGGAGGAGCTTCGCCGCCACAAGGGGAGACATCCTGACCATAGAGCGCTGACAGTCGGTAACGTTAAAGGCGTCAACCTTGCCCTTTAGCGGCTCAAGGGCTTCAAGTGAGAAGACCGTTCCCCGAGGGGGTGCAACCTCGGCGGTTATAACGAACTTTCCGGCCTCTAACTTCTGCCTGAAGCTCAATCCCTCTCCTCCAAGTGAAGCCTTCGGGGGTAAACGGAACGGGAGTGGTCCCTTGCAGGAACGCTCTCTCTAAGCCTGTCAAGCTCCCCGAGCTCCTCCATCCGCTGGGAAATTTTAAACCAGATACAAGGAACAGAAGGGTCAACTTCACACTTACCGGCTATGGCACCGCCGCAAGGGCCGTTTACGAGGGACTTTGGACACCTGGCAACCGGGCAGATACCGCCGGTATCAGAGATAACACAGTCGCCGCAGGCTATACAGTACTCGTCAAAGTAGCGCCGCTCCCTCTCAACCCCGATGAAAAGGGTTGTAACGCCGGTCTTCACCGGAATTGAAACGTTCTCGGCTATCAGCTGGGTGCCGGCACCGCAGGCAAGGGATAAAACGGCATCCGCCTTCTCCGATATCTCCCTGAGCAGGCTCTTCTGGGGAGAGTCTATCTTCTCGAGGATACAGGTGCCTCCGGGGCTCTTAACGCCGACAACTTTTATCCCGTGAAGCTCAAGGTAACCCGCAACCTTGTAGGCTTCGCGTAACCCTCCGTTTCTGCACCTACCGGAGCCCAGCTGACAGCCCACAACGAAAACTTTCGAGTAAGGTTTAAGCTCCTCGAGAATCTGAAACATCGGCTTCAGCTTAACCGTAACCAAAAACCACCTCCGGTTACATGTAAACCTTTACGCTGGCGCTCCTTTTCAGGTTCTCTATGTACTCCTTGAGGGCCTTCTGAAAACGCTGGGCAAAGAGCTGCTCACGGAGCTTCTCCCTGTTACACTGCCCCCTTTTCTCGCCCTTAACGTAAACTATGTAGTAACCGTCTTTCAGGCGAACGAGCCTGTAAGAGCCCGGTTTAATACTCCAAACAACCCGGTCGAGGGGTTTAACCAACATACCGGGAGAAACGTATCCAAGGTAACCGCCGTTCTGAGCGGTCATCGGGTCCTGGGAGAGCTCCCTCGCAACCTTCTGAAAGGGAACACCGTTTGCAAGGAGCTCCATAGCTTTCTCGGCATCGGCCCTGTTCTTCGTGTAGATGTAGTAAACCTCCCTCTCGGGTTTACCCTCAACTTTTAAGCAGAGTTTATCAAGCTCAATGTCGGAAACTTTCACCTTGGAGCGAACGTCCCTCGCTATGAGCTTGGCCACTATGAGCTGGTCTTTTACGCTCTCCTCTACCCGGGAGAAAGGTATCCCTTCCTTCTCGAGGGCCTTTTTAAACTCTTCAAGGCTCTTAAAGCCGTTCTTCCTGGCAAGTTCAAGGAGGGCCGTCTTAAGCTCCTTATCGGAAACGGAAATCCCTTCCGACCTTGCCTGGGTAAGGAGAATCTCCCTCTCTATGAGCCTGTCGAGGGCAACTCTTAAGTTGTTTATGTGGTTTTCACGGGCAAACCGGACAACATCGCTGTAGAGAATCGGCTGGCCGTTTACAACGGCGGCTATGTAATCTACAACCTTAGCCTGGGAAGTAAGGGGCAACAAGAACAAACAGAGTAAAAGGAGAAACCGCTTCATGGCGCCTCCTACTTAGCAGAGCCGGAGCTTCCGTAAATCTTAACCTTAGCGTGGGCCTCAAGGTTCTTCACGTAGTTCTCAACCGCCCTGTTAAGGGCCTCCTGCTCCTTCTGCCTCTTAAGGTTCTCCATTATAAACGGCTCAACGGCCGAGAAAGGAACCTGCTTTCCGGTGGCATCGGTAAACATCTTCTTGTTCTTCTCGTAGAAGGCTTTTGCCTCCTTCTTCGTAACCTCTACCTTGGGAGGTTTTACGTGTTTAGAGAGGAGGTATTGAACCAGAAGGCGTTTCTTTATCTGCTCCAAACGGCGCTTAAAGGCGGGGTCGTTCTCAAGACCCTCTTTAAGGGCTTCCTGGTAGAGGAGCTCCTCCTTAACCAAGTTCTCGAGCATCCGTTTCCTGAAAGTGGGGTTGTTCTTGAGGGTGTGGTACTGGGGAGGGAGAGAGTCGATTGCGGCGTTAAGGTCTTTGTCTGTAATCTTCTTCCCGTTTACCTCGGCAAGGACCTTTGCGGATGCGGCAGAAGAGGTTGCAACAACAAGGGTTAGAAGTGCTACGGTCAGCTTCTTCATTTAATCCTCCGGTAGTTTGTTCCTCTAAAACATAAGTAAAGCCGGGGCCGATTGCAAAAAGGGAAGCCAAGCATAATTTTATGCTCCGAATTTTCAACCCTATTTAAGGTGAAGCCGTGAAGCGGAAGATAAACCTCAACGAAGTTACGGCTAAAGAGCCGATAAAGGTTAAAACCCAGATACAGTCGTCGCAGGTGGACCTTCCGAAAGAAGAGGTCAGCAAATCCTCGCCGTTTAACCTCGAGATAGAAGTGAGGAGGAAACCGGTAGGCTACGACGTTAAAGGGAAAGTTACAGGCGAGGTCGAGCTGACCTGTAGCAAGTGCAACAAGAAGTTCACCCACAAAGTTGAGCAGCCGTTCCACTACGAGCTTATGCCCACCTCCGAAATAGGCGGAGGGCAGATAAAGAAGGGAGACCTTGATATAAAATTCTCCGACGAAACCGTAATGGACCTTGCGGAGGTGGTTAACGAACAAGTCCTGCTGAACCTGCCGGTAAAGCCGGTTTGCAGCAAGGAGTGTGAGGAGAGCACAATCAGCTTCTCCGTAGGGGAAGAGGAGCAGGTAAAGGAGAAGACCGAAAAGGAAGTGGACCCCAGGTGGGCAAAGCTGAAAGAGCTTCAAAATAAACTCTCAGAAAAGGAGTAGCGCGATGGCAGTTCCCAAGAGAAAAGTATCAAGGACCAGAAGGGACAAGAGGAGAACCCACTGGAAGGCCAAGAACCCCGCAATCTCCGTATGCCCCAACTGCTACAACCCGAAGCTCCCCCACAGGGTCTGCAAGTACTGCGGCTACTACAAAGGGGAGACCGTAGTAGAGGTTGAGGAGTAGATGAAGGTAGTCCTCGACGCAATGGGGGGAGACTTTGCCCCCCGCGTCCCCGTTCTCGGAGCGGTTCAGGCTGCCAAGGAGTTCAACACCAGCGTTATACTGGTAGGCAACGAGAAAAAGGTAAAAGAGGAGCTGAGCAGGCTCGACTACCCGAAAGAGCTCATAGAGGTCGTCCACGCAGAAGACGCCGTCCCGATGGAAGAGCAGCCCTCAAAGGCTATCAAGAGGAGGAACTCCTCCCTCCACGTGGGCCTGAACCTGGTAAAGTCGAAGGAGGCAGACGCTTTTGTCAGTGCCGGAAACACCGGTGCGGTTATGGCGGTTGCCCTGTTTACCGTGGGAAGGCTCAAGGGAGTAGACAGGCCGGCAATATCGGCGATACTCCCCAACCTTAAGGGCCACACCTTCCTCCTTGATGTTGGAGCAAACGTAGACTGCAAGCCCCACCACCTGCTCCAGTTTGCGGTAATGGGAAGCGCCTACGCAAAATACGTCCTCGGCGACGAAAACCCGAGGGTGGGCCTTCTGAACGTGGGAGAAGAGGAGGGAAAGGGCAACGAGCTGACGAAAGAGGCCTATAAGCTCCTCAAGAGGGCAAGGGAAAAGGGCCTGAACTTTGTAGGGAACGCGGAAGGAAGGGACATCTACTCAGGCGACTTTGAAGTTATAGTGTGTGACGGTTTTGTTGGCAACGTCTGCCTGAAGCTGAGCGAAAGCCTCGCCAAAATACTGGCAAAGATACTGAAAGAGGAGATAGAGAGACACTTTATATCGAGAATAGGGGCCATAACCCTCAAACCTGCAATAAAGAGCTTCAAACGCAGAATCGACTACGCCGAGTGGGGCGGTGCACCGCTCCTGGGTATAAAGGCACCGGTTATAATCTCCCACGGAAGCTCCAACGCAAAAGCGATAAAGAACGCCATAAGAACGGCGGGACAGTTCGTAGAGAGCGACCTAAACGCCCACATAGAAAAAGAGATAGAAAAATACGGGAAGGCCAATGGGGATTAAAATCGTCTCAACGGGCTCTTACCTGCCCGACAAGGTGCTTACGAACTTCGACCTTGAGAAGATGGTAGACACCTCCGACCAGTGGATTACCACAAGAACCGGGATAAAAGAGCGCCGAATCAGCGAAGGCGAAACAACATCCGACATGGCCGCAGAAGCGGCCCTCAGGGCCCTCAAAGGAAGAGACCCCAACCAAGTGGAGCTGATAATAGTAGCAACGGCAACCCCCGACGCCTTCTTCCCCTCTACGGCCTGCAAAGTCCAGGCAAAAATAGAGAACAAAAGGGCCGTTGCCTTCGACCTATCTGCGGCCTGCACCGGCTTCATCTACGCCCTCTACACGGCCGACTCCATAATGAGAAGCAAGGGGGTCAAAAGGGCCCTTGTAATAGGGGCCGAGCGCTTCTCGAAGATAGTCAACTGGAAGGACAGGACAACCTGCATACTCTTCGGAGACGGCGCAGGAGCAGTTGTCTTAGAGCAGAGCTCCGAAGAGGGGATACTGGGGTTCGACCTGGGAGCCGACGGCTCGTACGGTGAACTCCTTGCGGTTGCATCGGTCGGCTCAAACGAAGAGCCTCCCCACTACGTAAAGATGAAGGGAAATGAGGTCTTCAAAGTGGCGGTGAGGACAATGGTTGAGTCGGCCCAGAGGGTTCTTGAGAAAACGGGGGTGAAGCCGGAAGAGGTGAAGCTCCTGGTTCCCCACCAGGCCAACGTAAGGATAATAAACGCAGTTGCCGAAAGGCTGGGCATCCCCACCGAGAAGATATTTATAAACCTCAATAAATACGGGAACACCAGCGCCGCCTCCATTCCGATAGCCCTCGACGAAGCCGTTAGAGAAGGGCGAGCCAAAGAGGGCGACCTTGTCCTCATGGTGGCCTTTGGAGGAGGCTTTACCTGGGGAGCCTGCGTGGCAAGACTGTAGTTTGCTGTTAAAATAGACCTATCCCAAGGAGCCGGAGGGAAAATGCTCAAAACGAGAATATGTGAAATACTGGGAATAGAGTACCCAATCCTCCAGGGCGGAATGGCCTGGATAGCAGATGCAGAGCTTGCCGCAGCAGTCTCCAACGCAGGCGGACTGGGAATCATAGCGGGGGGAAGCAGGAGCGCAGAGGAGCTCCGCCAGGAGATAAGAAAGTGTAAAGAGCTTACCGACAAACCTTTCGGCGTTAACGTAATGCTCATGATGCCAAACGCCGAAGAGATAATCCAGGTCTGCCTCGACGAAGAAGTTCCGGTTGTAACAACCGGAGCGGGAAACCCCGGAAAGTACATACCGGCATTTAAAGAGAAGGGAATAAAGGTCATTCCCGTTGTGGCAAGCGACGCCCTCGCAAAGAGAATGGAGAGAGTAGGGGTAGACGCAGTAGTAGCAGAAGGAATGGAAGCCGGAGGCCACATAGGGAAACTGACAACAATGGCACTCATTCCGTCAATAGTAAAAGCGGTGAAGATACCGGTAATAGCCGCCGGCGGTATAGCACTGGGCGAGCAGGCGGCAGCTGCATTTGCCCTGGGTGCCGAGGGCGTTCAGGTAGGAACGAGGTTCCTGGCTGCCAAAGAGTGTAACGTTCACCCGAAGTATAAAGAGAAAATCCTGAAGGCCCGCTTCAACCAGGTTACAGTAACCGGGATAACAACCGGCCACCCGGTCAGGCTCCTTGAAAACAAGTTGACGAAGAAGTTTGCCGAGCTTGAGTTCTCCGGAGCCCCGAAAGAGCAGCTGGAAGAGCTCGGAAGGGGCAGGCTCCGCCTTGCAGCAGAGCAGGGAGACGTTGAGTGGGGCTCGGTTATGGCAGGTCAGGTGGTAGGCTACGTAAACAAGGAAGAGAGCGCAGCCGAAATAATAAAAGACATAATGGAAGGGGCCGAAAGGCGGCTCAGAGAGCTGTGCGGAAGGTTCTTCGGCTGCAACGGGAGTGAGGA
The DNA here is from genome assembly GCF_000185805.1 of Thermovibrio ammonificans HB-1. Lineage (NCBI taxonomy): Bacteria > Pseudomonadati > Aquificota > Aquificia > Desulfurobacteriales > Desulfurobacteriaceae > Thermovibrio > Thermovibrio ammonificans. Next base: position 872,164 of record NC_014926.1, on the reverse strand, counting down.
ATGAGAGTAGTGGAAGGTAAGCTAAAGGCAGACGGACTGCGGTTTGCAGTAGTTGTAAGCAGGTTCAACTCGTTTATAACCGAGAGGCTCCTTGAGGGCGCATTAGACTGCCTGCTCAGGCACGGCTGTGACGAAAAGGACATCACCGTTTTCAAAGTGCCGGGCTCTTTTGAAATTCCCCTCGTTGCCAAAAGACTCGCAAAGAGGGAAGAGTTCGATGCAGTTATAGCCCTGGGAGCCGTAATAAGAGGAGAAACGCCCCACTTCGACTACGTGGCGGCAGAGGTAAGCAAAGGTGTGGCGCTTGCCGCCTTGGAAACCGAAAAACCGGTGATTTTCGGAGTGTTGACTACAGATACCGTGGAACAGGCAATAGACAGGGCCGGAGCCAAAGCCGGCAACAAAGGCTGGGAAGCGGCGCTTACTGCAATAGAGATGGTCAACCTCCTGAAGGAGGTTTAACTGTGGCGTTAACAAACAGGGAGAAGAAAAAGGCAAGGGAGCACGCTTGCCTGATAATGTACCAGGTAGACGTAGGCAACCTCCCGCTGAAAGAGGTTACCGAGAACTACTGGAGCGACTTCGGTAAGGAGAAGGAAGAAATCAAGGAGCTTTCTGAATACCTTGTAAAGAAAACCATAGAACACCTTGAAGAGGTAGACAGGGCAATAGGCAAACACCTTAAGAAAGGGTGGGTAATAGAGAGACTGCTGCCGATGGACAGGTCTATACTGAGGGTTGCAAGTTACGAAATCCTCAACGAGGAGATATCGCCACCTGAAGCGGTTATAAACGATGCGGTTGAGATAGCCAAAAGCTACGGAGAGGACGAAAAGAGCCCCAAGTTCATTAACGCAATACTCGACAAAGTGAAGAGAGATGCAGGAAAGTAGGATAGGGCTGTTGGCAGGGGCCGGGAAGCTTCCGGTAGAGTTTTTAAAAAGCGCAAGGGAAAGGGGAGAGGCCGTAATCACCTTTGCCCTTGAAGGTATAACGAACCCCGAAGTGGAAGAGCTTTCCGACGAAGTGGTATGGATAAAACCGTTTAAGCTGGGTAAGTTTTTCAAAGAGGTAGAGAGGCGGCGTCCTGCCAAGTTCTTCCTGTTGGGTAAAGTTGAACACAAAGCAGCAGTTGACCTTAAAGGGCTCGACCTGAAAGCGATTTCATTCTTAATGAAATTAAAAGATAGGAAACCTCAAACGATTATAATAGGTATAATAGAAGAACTCGAGAAAAGGGGCGTTAAGGTAGCAAATCCTGAATCATATCTTAAGAGGCTGCTTTTAACTAAGGGAGAGATTATCGGTAAGCCCCCTTCTGAAGAGGTTTTGGAGGACCTTAAGTTCGGTATGGAGATTGCAAAGGAGATAGCTTCCTTGGACATAGGTCAAACGGTTGTGGTGAAGAACAAAACGGTTATTGCCGTTGAGGGGATAGAGGGAACCGACGAGTGTATAAAGCGGGGAGCGGCACTCGCGGGAAAGGGGTTTGTTGTGTGTAAGGCCGCAAGAAGAGAGCAGGATATGAGAGTAGATGTTCCGACGGTTGGGATAAAAACGGTTAAACTGATTGAGACGCTCGGGGGAAAAGGACTTGCAGTAGAGGCTGGGAAAACCTACCTGCTCGACAGGGAAAGAGTAGAGACGGGGAAAATCCCCGTCCTGGCCCTTTAACCCCCCTCCCTCCCCTTTGTAGGGGAGGGAACCGCCCGCTTATTATTGTTGTTCGCTATAAGAATAGCGACCGCCAGAAAGTTTAACAAGACCTAAATGTTTAACCTGCAAGTTTTAAACTAAAGTTTGAAGAAGCTCTATAAGTTCCCTCTCCGTAGGGATTTTGGGCAAGCTCCCCATGAGGAACTTTTTTGCCATCGCCATGGAGGCTATTTTCGGAATATCCTCCGAGGGGATTCCCACCTGGGAGAGTCGCCGGGGAATTCTGAGGAAGGTAAGCAACCTTTCGAGTTCAGAGAGGAAATCCTCGGCTCCGTTTAAGCCCACAAACGAGGCTATTCGGTTGAGGTCGTCTTTTACGGAGAGTCCGTAGAAGCGAATAACCGGAACGAGGAAAAGCCCGTTTGCAAGGCCGTGGGGTAGCCTGTAGAGAACGCCTACAACGTGGGCAAGGGTGTGAACGAGACCTGCACCAGCGTCTGCAATAGCCATTCCGGCAAGGGTACTCGCAAACATAACTTTTGTTCTGGCCTCGCGGTGGTTGGGGTTGCCGAAGGCTTTCGGAAGGTAGCGCAGGAGTAGTGAAGTGGCTTCCAAGGAGTAGAAGGAGGATATGGGCGTTCTCCTCTGGGTAAGGTAGGATTCAAGGGCGTGGGTTAGAGCGTCTACTCCCGAGTTGGCCGTTACCTCCCTGGGCAGGGTGAGGGTAAGTTCGGGGTCTACAACTGCAAGTTTGGGATAGAGGTAAGAGGATATTAAAGGGGCCTTCCGGAGCTTCTTCCTGTCGGTTAAAACGGCGTAAGGGGTAACTTCCGAACCGGAACCGGCCGTTGTAGGAACCGCCACAAGGGGTACTCCCGGCTTTTCAAAGGGTTCTGGAACGCCTATGAAGCTCTCTAAGCTGCCGGGGTTTTCAAGGAGAACCGATACGGCCTTTGCAACGTCGAGGGGACTTCCTCCGCCTACGGCAACTATAAGGGTCGGCTTGAAGCGGGAGACGCTGTTTAACACCGAGAGGGCGTTTTCTACTGTGGGGTCGGGCTCCACAGAGTCGAAGATTTCAACTTCTGAGGAGGGGAACATCTTGGCAACCCTGCCGGCCGTTCCGTGGGCAACCGCCGAAGGGGAGCAGATAACGGCCACCCTTTGGGTATCCAGTTTAAGGGAATTTACCTCCTCCGGTAGCCTCTCGAGTGAAGACCAGCCGAAGAGGAGCTTCGTCGGTAGATAGTGCCTAAACATCAATACCTCCGGCTATGTTAGACTTTATTCAAATTTTAAAAGCTACGGAGCCCGAAATGAAAGTGGCAGAGTTTCACAGAATGTGCCCGAACTGCGGAAGGATAATCTCCGACAAGAGGTTAAAGGCCGGACTGCCGTGTGAAAGGTGTCTGCCCGAGTTTTTAAAGTGGAAGGAGAGAGAGGAGATTTGCGAGGCGATTGAAGAGCTTCAAAACTTCCAGCAAATCTGCCGGTTAGACAGGTTCGTTAAGGAGTTTACGGAGTTTTTCAAGGAGAAAACGGGTTTTACCCCCTGGAGCCTGCAAATTATGTGGGCAAAGAGGGTCGCCCTTAAGAAGTCGTTTACGATGATAGCCCCGACGGGAGTAGGGAAAACAACGTGGGGGCTTGTAACTTCGGCCTTTGTGAAGGGGAAGGTTTACGTTCTCGTTCCCACAAAACTGCTCGTTCTCCAAACGGTTGAACGGCTCAAAAAGCTAACAGACAAAAAGGTGGTGGCCTACACCGGAAAGAAACGGGAGAAAGAGACCATAGCGTCGGGGGAGTTTGAGATACTGGTAACAACTACCAACTTCCTATACAGGAACTTTGAAATTATCCCCAAGCCTTTCGATTTTGTGTTCGTAGACGACGTAGACTCCCTGCTCAAAAGCGCAAAAAACGTAGACAAGGTGATAATGCTCTTAGGCTTCACGGAAGAAGACGTTGAGCTGGCTATGAAGGTAATCGATTTAAAGGCAAAGGCGGCCAAAAGCAGCGGCAGGGAGCTCCAGAAGCTCCTCGAGAGGATAAAGAGGCTGGAAAAGCACCTGGAGAGGCGAAGGGAGGAGATAGACAGGGTTTTAGTGGTCTCCTCTGCCACATCTCAGCCGAGGTCTAAGAGGGTGAAGCTCTTCAGGGAGCTACTCGGCTTTGAAGTGGGCAAGTCTGCAACAGCCCTGAGAAACGTTGAGGACGTTTTAATATTCACAGAGAAAGACGAGCTTCAGCTGGCCGTTGAAACCGTTAAGAAGTTCGGCAAAGGAGTCTTCCTGTTCGTCTCTGCCGACAGGGGAAGGGAATACGTTGACAGAGTTGTAGAAACGCTCAACTCAAACGGAATACCGGCCGTATCCTACGAAGAGTTCACCCCCGAAAACCAGCAGCGCTTCGTAAATGGAGAGATATGGGCGGCAGTGGGCATATCGAGCTACCGAAACCCCCTGGCGAGGGGAATAGACCTGCCCCAGGCCGTTAGGTATGCGCTCTTTTTGGGCGTTCCGAAGATGGAGTTCGGCGTAAAACTGAGCCTGAGTCCGGTAAAGCTGTTCGGACTTCTGCTCGTTCTCAGGGAGCTCTTTTCAGAAGAGGAGCTTCCAAAAGTTAACGGTTACATAAGCTACCTGAAGAGATACCTGACCCTGAAAGAGGAGCTCCTCGACCGATACCCCAAGATAAAGAGCAGACTACAGGAGATAAAGGAGTTCTTAGAGGCCCACCTGAGCAACCCCGAGTTTCTAAAGAAAATCCGGGAGTCGGAAACGGTCTCCCTAAAGGAGAAAAACGGTGAGCTCGTTCTGGTAGTGGGAGACGCGGCAGGCTACGTTCAAGCCTCGGGAAGAACCTCAAGGATGTTTGCAGGCGGCCTCACAAAGGGCGTCAGCCTGATGGTGGTAGACGACGTAAAGGCCCTCAACTCCCTGAGGAAGAGGGTAATGCTCTTCTTAGAGGACGTTGAGTTTAAAGTCCTGGAAACCGACAAAGGTAAAGAGTTCGCCGGGAAACTCGGCCTGCCAACCATAACCGAAGAGGAGTTAAAGGCGGTATTCAAACAGGTAGACCGGGACAGAAAGCGAGTGAGAGAGATACTGGAAGGAAAGGTAACGCCTGAAACAAAGAGCCTTGTAACAACGGCGCTTGTGGTCGTAGAGTCTCCGAACAAGGCCAGGACAATTGCGAACTTCTTCGGGAAACCGGTAAGGAGAAGGGTTAAAGACGTTGACGCCTACGAGATTAACATAGGGAACAAGCTCCTTCTCCTTGCGGCCTCCAAGGGCCACGTTTTCGACCTTACGGTGAGGGACGGAGTTTGGGGAGTAAAAGAGGAAGACGGACACTACATACCAGTTTACGACACAATCAAGTACTGCACCAAGTGCAACGAGCAGACAACGGAAAACTTCTGTACGAAGTGTGAAGGCAGGCCCGACGTAGACAAGATAACGGTGGTAGAGGCCCTGAGGGAGCTGGGACTCGAGATAGACGAGGTTTACATAGCGAGCGACCCCGACACCGAAGGGGAGAAGATAGGGTGGGATGTAGGGTGCAACCTAAAGCCCTACCAGATGAACATGAAGAGAATGGAGTTTCACGAGATAACAAAGTGGGCGTTCCTCAAAGCCCTTGAAGAGCCAAGGGAAATAGACGAAAACCTGGTTAAAGCCCAGATAGTCAGGCGGGTTGCAGACAGGTGGGTGGGCTTTTCTCTGAGCCAACACCTGTGGAAGGTGTTTAACAGACGCTGGCTCTCTGCAGGCAGGGTACAAACTCCGGTTCTGGGCTGGGTTATAGAGCGGTTTGAAGAGAGCAAGGAGAAAATCGGGCTGCTAACTGTAGAGTGTGAAGGGGTGAGCTTCACGTTCAAACTGGAAGAGCCTCAGAAGCTCAAGGAGGTTAAAGCCGATAAGGTGAAGGTAAAAGTTAGGGAGGTTTCGGTAACCGAGAAGAACCCGAAACCCCCCTTTAACACCGGAGAGCTCCTAAAAGAGGCTGCAGACAGACTGAAGCTCTCCGCAGAGAGGGTGATGGAGGTGGCCCAGGAGCTGTTCGAAAGCGGCTTCATAACCTACCACAGAACCGACTCCACAAGGGTATCAACCGCCGGAATGGGCGTGGCGAAAGAGTTCATAACCGAACGGTTCGGACCCCAGTTTGTAAAACTCAGGCCTTGGGGAGAAGGAGGTGCCCACGAGTGCATAAGGCCCACCCGACCGCTCGACGCAGAAGGGCTGAGAACCCTCGTTACGGTTTCCGGCTCAACGGTGAAAATGGAGAGAGACCACTACGCCGTTTACGACCTGATATTCAGGAGGTTCATAGCGTCTCAGATGGTTCCGGCGGAGGTGGAAAGAGTAAAGGCGGAGGTGAAACTCCTACCCGACGAGCTTCAGAAAGAGGAGGAGTTTACAACGAAAATAACCAAAGACGGCTGGAACCTCATACTCCCGCAGATAGAAGTCACAGAGCTTCCGTTTGAGCCGACCGAAGGGGAGAGTTACTACCTACCGGTAAAGGCCGTTCACAAACGGCTGATACCGAAAGTACTACCCTACACCCAGGGAGAGCTGGTAGAGGAAATGAGAAAACGGAGAATCGGAAGACCCTCAACCTACGCGAAAATAGTCCAGACCCTTCTGGACAGAAAGTACGTCGTAGAGAGGAGACACCGGCTCTACCCCACAAAACTCGGAATAGAAGTCTACAATTACCTGGCAGAGAACTTCCCCCACTACACCTCCGAAGAGTTCACACGGGAGCTCGAAGAGCTGATGGACAAAGTAGAGAGGGGAGAAGCGGACTACCAGAAAATAATAGAAGAGCTAAAACCGGTTCTACAGTTCGCAAACGTAGACCCGAAACAGACAGTAGGGGAGTAACTACATAACCCTTAAGGGGCGTAGCTGCCCCTTAACAACCTCCCCTACCCCCAAAAAGCCCGAAGAGGAGCAGACCGAGTAAGTTCCGTCGGGGGCGGAAACGGAAAAGCGCCGCCCGTGGCGGAAATCCTCTGCTTCCTTATCAGAGAGACTGAGGTGCGGAAACGGAAGCAGACTCTCAACGGGAAGGAGGTAAGAGAAGAGGTTCTCCCTGTTTAACTCAGAGAGTTTAACTGCAGACTCAACGCTCAGATTTCCAACCTTCGTTCTACGCAGAGAAGTAACAACGGCATCTGTCCCGAGGGCAAGGCCGATATCGTGAACCAACGAGCGGATGTAAGTTCCGGAAGAACAACACACCTCAAGGGAAAACCTCGGGAAGGAGAAAGAGAGGAGCTTCAGAGAGTAAACGGTTACCCTGCGCTTGGGGAGAGTAAACTCCTTACCTTCCCGGGCAAGCTGGTAGGCACGCTTCCCCTTTATCCTTACGGCCGAGAACGGAGGAGGCGTCTGCTCAATCTCCCCAACAAAGCGGGAGAGGGCAGATTGAAGCTCCTCCTCCGACAGGGGCGGGCAGGGGACACTAACGACCTCGCCGTCTACATCGTAGGTAGGGGAAGATAGGCCGAGCTCCCCTTCAACGGTATAACACTTATCCTGCTTTAAGAGGAACTGGGAGAACTTGGTGGCCTTCCCAACGGCAAGAACAAGAAGGCCGGTGGCAAGCGGGTCGAGAGTTCCCGTGTGACCCACCTTAGTCCGCCTGGGAAGCAGTTTACGAACCCTATCGACAACGTCGTGAGACGTTATACCCGAAGGCTTATCAACGGGCAGAAAACCGGCAACACCCATCACTGACAAGCATCACCGGCGTTAAATATAAAGTTATCAAAGGTTACAGCAAAAGTTACACTCTTCGAGGCCTTTAAGTCGGAGTTTGCCCCCTGATAGTTATAAGTAACGGTGAGCCTATAAGAGAGGGGCTGCTGAAGCTGTTTCCATAGGCCATTCATCTCCTGTACCAAGTACTGGTCGAAAGTAACAGAGGCCGTAGCCGAACCTCCGGGAGGAATATCATCGGAGCTACAGTAAGTATAAGTAACTATATCGTTTAGAACCGTAGGGTCTGCAGCTAAAGATGGCGTTCCGGGCAAAGGCTCTACAGACACCGAGCACCCTTGGAAAAGAAGCGTCTCATCTATATTGCCGAACTCCGAATTAAAGTCTGCTGCCTTCAAGGTAAAAGTGTAATCCACGGCAGGAGGCACGGTGGGAACCTGGGTGCTGTTGGTCGAGTTTGTAGTAGTGTAACAGAGAACGTCCTGCTCGATTTTCGGAACAACGTCTGTGGCGGAAATGGAAACCGAGTTACTGCTTCCCGCACCGCAGGAGAAGCAAAGCACGGCGGCAACCGGAAGTACTATAAGCCTTTTCATTACTTCCCTCCCTCAACGTTACCCTCGGAGTTAATGAGAACGGGGGTGATAAAGATAAGTAACTTACTCTTAGTTACCTGAACGGTTTGATTCTTAAAGAGCCACCCGAGAAGCGGAATCCTTGAGAGGACGGGAACGCCCGACTGAGACTTACTACGCTCCTTCTCGTAGATACCGCCTATAACAACCGTATCTCCGTTCCTAATCATAACGCGGGACTTAACGTTTCTGGTGTTAATCGCCGGCTCATTTCCGCCTGTAATGGCAACGTAGTCGTAGTTGGGAGAGTCCTTACGGACCTCTATATCGAGCAGTATGTTGTTGTCTTTAGTTATGTGGGGCTTAACCTTCAAGATAAGGGAAGCCTTCTTAAAGGCAATCCTGTAGGACGTTGCCCCTCCGGCACCTACAGTAGACTCCCTGTAAGGTATCTCAATACCCTGCTCGATTGAAGCCTCCTGATTGTCGAGAGTCAGAACCTTCGGGCTCGAAATTATCTGGGCGTCTCCGTCTACCTCAAGGGCCTTAAGGGCGAGCTCTACCCGCAGAGTTTGAGCCTTGTTAAGAATACCGAGGGCGAGCGTAGAGTCCATAACGGGAATCTTTGAAACGTTGGCGTAGGTGTCGGGGGATATAAGGGGAGTGTAACCGGCGGTGTTAAAGCCGTAACTGCCTGCAGTGTAAGTGGAAAGGTTTGAATCTCCGAGGCGGTTATAACCGCTGATAAACCAAGTAAAGCCGAGGTCCTTCTCCGCCTTTGCACTGAGCTGAACGATTTTTGCCTTAACCAGAACCTGCTTGCTGGGATGGTCAATAGCCTTAACAACTTTGAGGATTTCCCGGTAGTGGGTTGGGGTAACTTTCAAGATGAGAGCGTTGGTATCTTTATTGACCTCTATGGTCTCGCGGTTGTCTCCCTTTATTATTCCTTTAAGGTCTTTCATTATGGAGTCGGCAGAAACGTAGCTAACGGGTATAACGTAGGTCTTAACCGGCTCGAGCTTCTGCTCCTTTATAATCTTGCTCTTGGGAAGTATTCTTAAGTACTCGGGAGTCTCTATGTAAGTGAGGTTAAGGGGCTCGAGCACCGCCTTAAGGGCGTCTTTCCAGTAAACGGGCTTCTCAAAATCTACGTTAACGGTTCCCTTAACCTCGGGGTCAAACACAACGTTTACGCCGGCAACGCTGGTTATGGCCCTAACAACGGCCCTGACATCGGCATTCGTGAACTTAAGGGCTATTTTGGGACCTCTATCGGAGACGGTACCTGAACTTGCAGCAGGTGAAGGTTTAAGGGAGGTAGCCTGAGCGGCATTCGTAGCGTAGAGCCTTACAGCCACACCTCCGGAGCTTCCGGGAACTACCTCTGCAGCTTTAACAGACGGAGAGAGGTCAAGCTCTACAACGCCCCCTTGAGGCGTATTCGTAACCGCCACCCTTTCTACAAGCTGTGAAGTCGGACGGTAAGCCTCCTCAACGAACTTCAAAGAGGGGAACCTTATAAAGAGCTTATTCCCGACCTGCTGAGAGTTGAACTTGGTGCTGGTAGGAAGGGAGATTAAGAGAGCTTCTCCCCTAACGGTTTTTACAACGGATATCCGAGGTTTTATGAAAGAAGCATCAAGGACTTTAACCTTTAGCTCTCCCGGCCTTTCCGAGAACCGGGCAACACCGCTCTTTTTAAGCTTAATCAAAAGCTCCGAACTGCCGTCTACCGGCTTTAAAACGGCACTCTGAACAAGACCTCCCCGTGCACCTACGTTGTAGGTCCTGGTAAGGGAGCAGTTCTTCAAGAGGACGTCTATCACCTTACCGGAAGTAGATATAGGCTCCAAAGAGCAGCTTCCGGAGGTTTTAACTGTAAACTCGGCAAACTCCCTAAGTATTGAGCCCTCCGGCTCTGTAGAGTAAAGAACGTCGAGTGACTTAACCTCCCCTGCAACCGCCTGGGCACACAGAAGAGTTAAAACAAGAGGGAACAACCTGGCCATTACTTTAACCCCCCAGATTCACTTTCAGTGAGTACCGTTTTTTCACTATACGCCCTTTAAACCTGTAGTACTTCTCGAAGATGAGCTTATCGGGCTCAATGGCAACGAGTTTGGTATCGGGAGCAACGGCAGAACCCGGCTTCAAGAAGAACACCTGACCCGTCTGTGGGTCCATAACAACGAGGAAGGTCTGGTTTCCCTTCCTCACCACACCCTGTATTGCATAGGTGTTAAAAGCGTTAGGGAGAACAGGCTTAAAGAGGGTTACTGCCTCCTTCTTGGGCTTCTCCTTTTGCTTTTCCAGCTTGGCCTCGGCTGCAGCAACAATCTTCTGAATCGGGTTAACAAACGGGTCTACAATTTCACCGTAGGCAGATAGCGGCAGAAGTAAAGCCAACGAGAAAACGAACCACCTCATCTACTACCTCTTCAAGGTAAATGCCTTTATTTTCAGAGTAGCTACAACCGTATAGCCTGGGGAGCGCTCCTCCTCCCCTTTCCTGGGCAAACTGGAAGGTTTCTTCTTGTAGGAAACAATCGAGATATCGCCGAAGTTGAGGATTCTATCGACCTTGGAGAGGCGCTCACACCACCTGACAAAGTTGGGGTATGTTCCGGCAAGCTGAACGGTATAGGGATAGGCCACGTAGTACTTACTGCTGTGAGGTTTATCACGTTTAATGAAGCGTATAACCATACCGCTGTCGGCACCGGTTATGGATTTGAGTATCTGACTCACCTCCTCGTTTCCGGTGGGGAGCTTCTTCTCTATAGCCGCAATCTGCTTTTCAAGCTGGTTTATCTCCTTTTGAACAGCAGCCCTGCGCTTCTCAAAGACCTTAAGCCTGCTCACCGTCAGGGCAAGGGTATCTGCCTGGGCTCTCTTACGGGCGAGCTCTTGCTGAAGGGGAACTATTTTGTAGTAGTAAAGCAAGCCAAGTAAAAGGGCTCCGAGAAAGAGGATGAGAATCCACTTCTGCCAACGGGGAGTCTCTATCCACTTCTCGTAGAGGCTACTTAGCTGCTCCATTTTTCATCTCCACGCTAAAGTTAAACTGGTAGTAAGGGATATTCAGCCTCAGTCTGCGGTCCGAGAAGACCTTCCTCTTTGTTTCTCGGAACACAACGTTTCCAAGGTTTGTCTCTACGTACTGGAGGAAGAGAGGAACCCTTTTAACGTTGAAAGTGGCTCCCTTAACGTGGAGGAGTTTTCCCTTCGAGGAGAGCTCTGTAAGCCAAATACCCTTAACGTAGTCGGGATTTCCGAAGAAGTAGAGGAACTGCGGAACGTGGCGTTTCCTTTCAAGCTCGGAGACAACAGAGAGCTTGTGTTTAAGCTCCTGCTCGAGCTTCTTGAGCCTGCCAACTTCCCGTTGAACGCGCAACAGTCTGGCCTTTTCGGCCCTCAACCTGGCTATCTTTGAGTCTACGGCCGATATCTGAGACTCAATAGAGCTGACCCAGAAGTAGTAAACGGCAAAAACGAGCAGGAGCACGAATACGAGGAAAATAAGGTCGGGACGGACGTACTTTTCAAACTTTGACTCTTTCAGCTCGGCGAAGTTAAACCTTAGCATTTCCGTCACCCTTGTATCGTATGCTTAGTCCTGCAGCAACGGCAAACTCTTCAGAATCTACAATACCGGAAAAGCTGAGCGGAGAGCCAAGGTAGGTAGGTTTGCCGGAGAACCTCTCCACCCTTTTGGCCGCATCGGGGAGCTTTGCAGAGCCCCCGTAAAGGTAGACAGATTCCACCTCGAGGTTGAACCTGTCTTTAAAGTTCTCAACGGTCCAGAGGGCCTCGGTCACTATTTTCTTGAAGAAGTCGTCCACTATTGAGTCTATGGAGGATTGGTCCATCTCCTTCACGGGCTCTCCCTTTTTCAGACGCTCGGCGTCTTCAAAGCTTAGCATCAGCTCCTTCTGTATCTGCTCGGTGAGGGAGATACCCCCGTACTCTATGTTCCTTGTAATGTAAGGGTAACCGCCAAAACTTATAACGATTTTCGTGTAGGTTGCCCCTATGTCTATAAGACACACGGGAACCGGCGTAAGGTCGGGGTTGTTAAGGTAGAACTGGTTGTTGATTGCGGCAGGCTCTATGTCTATGACCGTAGGCTCAAGGCCGGCCTGCCTCAGCAGGTTTATCCTTTTATCGAGGAACTCCTGCTTAACAGCGGCGATTGCTATATCTATGGTGCCTTTCTCAACGGCAACGGGGAGAATCCTGTAGTCTATCTTTACCTGTCTGAACTCCTCGGCGGATATAAGGCTCTTCATGTAGTCTATAACGGCCGATTCAGGGTCCTTTCCCGAGGGGATACTGATTACGCTGTAGAAGCAGGCGTGGAGTGGAACGTGAATGGTTACCTGTTTATCTTTAATTTTTAGCTGTTCGTAGAGCTCTCTGATTGAATGGACAAGCTCAAACTCGTCTATTATTTCAGAACCTGCGAAAACCTGCTCTTTATATTCGTAAATTCCGTGAACTTTTACCTTGAAGTTGCTGCCTTTTCTCTCCGATTGAACCAGTTTTAGGGAGGATGTTCCTATGTCAAGGGCAGGAAAGAGATACCCCACTCCCTTGAAGAAGCGAGCCAACCACCCCATAACCACCCCTGTTACAGCGCTTTTATAGTGCTTATGCTAACTATAGGCAGGAGTAAAGCGTAAACTATAAAACCTATCATCAATCCAACTATAAGCATGGTAACAGGCTCGATTAAAGATGTCAAGCTCTTAACTTTAACGTCTATTTCAGTTTCCAGGTAACCGGCCCCTTTTAGGGCCATTTCGCCGAGGTTACCCGAAAGCTCACCCGCCTTAAGCAGCTGATAGACAACTAGGGGAAGGGGAATAAGCTCGGAAAGGACCTTAGAGAGGGATTCCCCCTTTTTAACGTGTTCAACAACGGGTTTTACGCGAAGGCGAACGGCAAGGTTGGGAATGGTTGTTACGGCGATTTCTAAGGCTTCAACAACGGGCACTCCGGCGTTGAGCAGGTTGCCGAGGGTGTAGAGGAACCTTTGGAGGGAGGAGAGGTAGAGGAGGTTACCAAAAAGCGGCAGTTTTAAGAGAAGCTGGTGGAAGAGCTTCCTCCTCTTTTTTACAAGCAGCAAAAGGGCAAAGAGGGATAAGGCGAGAAGGGTAACTATAAGGTAGTAGTGGTTTAACAGCAGGTTGCTGAAAAGTATCACAAGGCGCGTGCTTAAAGGAAGCTCAAGGTGGGCGGTTGTGTAGATGCCGACAATCTTGGGTATAACTGCGGTCATCATAAAGACAACAACGCCGAGGGCAACAACAAAGAGGATAGCCGGGTAGATAAGAGCCTGAGCTACCTTGGTTTTCAGGCTCTCTATTTTCTCAAGGAGAAGGGCCGCAAGTTTGAGGTTCTCGGGAAGCAGCGCTCCCTTCTCTCCGGAGTAGATAAGCGAGAGAAGGGTTTCGTTTCTCAGACCGGCCCGTTTAAGGGCCTCCGTGAAGGTGGCTCCCTCTTTTAGGGCCCCTGCTACGGCGCTGTAGAATAGCTGAAGGTGGGGAGGTGTGTCCTTCTCTACAAAGGATTCAACCGCCTCTACTATGGGAATTCCGGCGTCTATCAGGGTCGCAAGGGTCTTGAAGAAGGTTGCAAGCTCTTGGTTTGAAGGTCCCCTCCTGATGAAGGGAAGGTGCAGGCGCTTTTCCGAGGCGGAAACTTCCTCCTCTTTAAGCTCGTAAGGGTAGATGCCCCTGCTTTTGAGGAGGGAGTGGGCGGCGGTGTAGCTGGGAGCCTCTATAACGCCTTTAACCTCCTTACCTTCGCTGTTAACACCACGGTAGGAGAATACGGCCATTACCGTGCCACCCTCAGTACTTCTTCAACGGTTGTTATACCGAGCTTCACCTTCTCCGCTCCGTCTCCTTTAAGGGTTCTCATCCCCTTAGAGAGGGCGAGCTCTTTTATCTCGTCGCTGTCGCGCCTATCCAGTATGAGCCGTTTTATGTCTCTGTCGATAACGAGAATCTCGTAGATGGCGGTTCTGCCCAGGTATCCGGTTCCCATACAGTAGTCGCAACCCCTTCCCCTGTAAAGGGGACCGCTGTAACCGGTTATGCCGAGCTCCTGAAGCTCTCCGGGCTCGGGAGTGTAGGGGGTTTTACAGTGGGGACATATCTTCCTTACAAGCCTTTGGGCTATAACGCCAACAACCGAAGAGGCAACAAGGAAGGGCTCTATTCCCATATCCAGAAGCCTGGTGACCGAGGAGGCGGCGTCGTTGGTGTGGAGGGTAGAGAACACAAGGTGACCGGTAAGGGCCGATTGAACGGCTATCTCGGCGGTTTCAACGTCGCGAATCTCACCCACCATGATGACGTCTGGGTCCTGGCGGAGTATGCTCCGGAGGGCACTTGCAAAGGTGAGACCTATATCGGGCTTTACCTGAACTTGGGATATGCCGGGGAGCTCGTACTCAACCGGGTCTTCAACGGTGATTATGTTTATCTCCTCCCTGTTGATTTCGGAAAGGGAGGCGTAAAGGGTTGTGGTTTTTCCAGAGCCCGTAGGGCCCGTTACAAGGAGCATGCCGTGGGGAAGCTTTATGAGGGAGGTCAGCTTCTCGTAATCGTCGGGAAGGAGGCCGAGCTCCCTGATTGAGTAGAGGATGTTCTCCTTGAGGAGCAGCCTGAGGACAACCCGCTCGCCAAGGTGGGTGGGGAGGGTGGAAACCCTGATGTCTACGTCTTTGCCGCCGAACTTTACGAGAATTCTGCCGTCTTGGGGAAGCCGCTTTTCAGCTATATCAAGGCCCGCCATTATCTTGAGGCGGGAGATAACCGCCGGCATCTTGGAGGCCGGAAGCTCGCGGACGGTTTTTAAAACACCGTCTATGCGGATTCTCACCCTCATCTTGTTCCTGAAGGGCTCAAAGTGGATATCGCTGGCCCTTGCCCTGAGGGCAACCGTTAAAACCTCGTTTATAAACTGAACGGCGGGAGCTTCCTCCTGGGAGGTGAGGATATCCTCGCCGTAGGAAACCGGGGCTACCTCCTCCTCTTCCTCCCTCTGGGTAGAGAGGAGGGCGTTGAGCTCGTCGTAGGGAGCAACAACCACCTCTATCGGCTTACCGAGCAACCACTCGAGTTTTTTCAGTCCCTCGTAGTTAAAGGGGTTATCGGTTGCAACAACAACGTGGCTGCCGGCGTCTTCGAGAGGAACGAGCCTCTCTTTTTTCAGGAAGGAGGCGGGAACGGCAGAGAGAAGCTCGGCGGGAATTGAAAGGGGCAGGTTCTTGGTAAAGGTGAATCCTGCCCCTTTAAAGAGCTCTTCAACCTCGGGCAGGTTCCACTTTAAAAGGCCGGCAACCTGCCGGAAGGAGCTAAACTCCTGGTCGGGCAGGAGCCCTTTAGACTTCAGAAGCTCTATAAACTGCTTCTCACTTAACGTCTTTAACATTTACCATAAGCCCTTTATTGAGTTCAAACTGACCGAAGCCCTTAATATCGGAGAGGATGCCCTTCCTGGAGCGCTTAATCTCAAGGAGGTTCTCCCTGTACTCGGCAACTTTCCTCGCGGTAAGGGCCTGCTCCTCTTCCGTATTCCTAACAATGTGGGGAGTAATGAAAACGAGGAGGTTGGTCTTCTCTATCTGGTGTCCGGTCTTTTTAAAGAGGTTCCCTATAACGGGAATGCTGCCGAGAACCGGAACCTTTTCAACGGTGGTGAGCTTCTTCCGCTTTATGAGACCGCCTATAACAAGGGTCTGACCGTCGTGAACGTCTACGGTGGTTTTGGCCTCACGCTTTGAGGTTATGGGAGCCGTTTGGTCGGCGTTGGCGTAACCTACAACGTCTTCCACCTTCTCGTAGACCTTAAGGCGAACCTCTCCGGAGGCAGTTATGTGGGGCGTGATTTTGAGAACTATGCCTACGTCCTTGTAGTCGTAGGAGATTACCGGGTTGTTGTTCGTGTCGTACTTAACGCCGGTGGAGTAGGGGATAACTTTGGAGATGTTTATCTCAGCCTCTTCGTTGTCGAGGGTGAGTATCTGGGGCGTTGCTATTACGTTAACGCCGCCCTCTTTAGCGTAGGCGTTCAGGAGCAGCCCTATGTCGGGCACGCCGTCGCGCCACTTGGCTATACCCAACAGCAGGCCCGGAGAGGCGCTG
The DNA here is from genome assembly GCF_000185805.1 of Thermovibrio ammonificans HB-1. Classification (NCBI taxonomy): domain Bacteria; kingdom Pseudomonadati; phylum Aquificota; class Aquificia; order Desulfurobacteriales; family Desulfurobacteriaceae; genus Thermovibrio; species Thermovibrio ammonificans. The sequence goes on along the minus strand of NC_014926.1, from coordinate 856,039 downwards.
GGATAACCGGGCTGAAGGGGCAGGTTCCCGTAAAGGCTGCCGCCGAAGGGAACGTAGTTGCCCCGGGAGAGGAACTTCCACTCAACGCCCATCTGGAGGAGTTTATCCATAGACATCTCTACTATTTGAACCTCTACGAAAACCTGCGGGCGTTTAACGTCTATGCTCTTTACAACGTCTTTTACAACGGCAAAGTCCTGGGGGGAGGCAAGAACTATAAGGGAGTTACTCCCCTTATCGGCAACGACTTTAACGGGGCCGGAAAGGCCGAACTTCTTCTGGGAGGTGTCCTTAAAGAGGGAGTCGAGCACCTTGGCCATATCTTCGGCAAAGGCGTAGTTCAGCTTGATTATGTGGATATCCCCCTCTTTTACTTTTATGGGGCGGTCGAGCTTCTCACACAGCTGGAGAACCCTCACGATTGTTTTGGGAGTGCCGACAACATAGAGGGTATTGGTTCTGCCATCTACGGCAAAGTGGTAGTACTCCCTGCCGGGCAGGGGGAAGGTTTTGGCTATGTCGAAGGCGAAGCCCTTCTCGAGGAGGGCCTGAAGGACCTTGACAACGTCTTGGGCCTTTGCGTTTTTGAAGGTGTAAGAGGCGATTTTCAGTTTTAAGGGCGCCCTGTCGAGTCGGGAGAGGACTTTAACTATTCGGTGAACGTTCTTCTCCTTGTCGGTGATAACAACGGCGTTGCTCTCCCGGACGAAGCTCACCCTGCCGACAGGAGATAGCATGTTCCTTATAAGGCCCTGAAGGTTCATAACGTAGAGGTGTCGGGGGATGTAGATGTAGGTTACAACGATGTCGCCGCCGTCTACACGGCCGGTAAGCACGGTGGTAGATTCACGGGCAACTTCACGGTTTCTGACAATTTTTACGTAGTCTTTGTAGTTAACAACCTGGTAGCCGAGCTCATCGAGGGCAGCCACGAAGAGGTCGAAGAGCTCCTTCTTTGGAATCGGCTTCGGCGAGATTATGGTGATTTTTCCCCTTAAGGTGGGGGGAACTATTATGTTCTTTCCGGTAGCCTGACTGACCACTTTGGTGAAGTCTTTAATGTCTACATCTACGAAGTTCACTTGAACCGACTTGGGCTCCTGAGCGAGAAGGGGCGGCTGAATCGGAGCCACCAGAACCGCCGAAGCGGCAAGGAGAGCGGCAGAAACGGTTCGCTTCACCATAACGACCTCACTCTATCTCGTAGTGGAGTTTTAACTCCTTCCCGCGCCTTAAAACGGTTACGGTAACCGTGTCTGCATTTTTCAGCTGTTCAAAGGCGGAGAAGGAGTCCTCGGGAGTTCTTATCTCTATGCCGTTTATAGAGGTGATGATATCCCCGGGGCGTATGCCGAGTTTGTAGATGAAGCTCCTCGGGTTAACGTAGTTTACCCTGAGGCCTGGCGGGTTTTTGGTGGGAACGATGTTTATGTAGCGGAGGAAGTCTCCGGAGGATATCTGAGAGATTATCTCCTTACGGCTAACTTTATACTGGAGTGTAGAGGAGGTAAGGGGTTGGGGAGAGAGGGTATTAACCGGCCGTGAGTGTGCAGTTTGTTGCTCTTTCTTGAAGAGCCTCAGGACCACCTCTCTGCCCCCCGACTCAAAGACGGCCTTGTCGGGGTAAACGGCTTTAAGGGTGTAGTTTTTGAGGTTTGAGCCCACTGAGAGGACAACGGTTCTACCGTCGGGGGCTGCAAGTATCGCTATGCTGTGGCCGCACTGACCGCAGACAACGGTTCCCTTTAAGGAGTAGCCCGCAAGGGTGAAAACCTCTTTCCTCTTTACGGGCTGCGGCCGGGCCACGGCGGTTTTCTTTTTGGGTTTAAAGAAACCTTCTCTTGCAACCATGTAGTCGTAGGTCGGGAGTTTGGTGGCAGGCGTTTTTAAGGAGAGGTTCAGGTGGAAACAGGGAGGGAGCTTTAAAAGGGCAAGGGAGGAAAGGAAGTAGGCAACGGAGAAGGCCAGCAGGGCCACAAGGAGAAGGTTAAGGGTTGTTTCGCTCTTTAACTGCATCTACAAGCTCCTTCAGGTAGGCAAGCTGCTCCTCCCGGCTGTCGGGGGGGAGCTCACCGTCGGCCACTGCATATTTTACTCTACGGAGGAGCTCGGAAAAAACGGGACCCGGCTTAAGGCCGAGAGCCTTTATGTCGTTCCCGCTTACAAGGGGTTTAATGTAGCGCAGGCGCGTTGCAACCTCCCTTACCTTTTCAGAAACTTCCGGAGGCGAAACGGCAGAGAGGAAGATGAGGAGCTCCTCCGGGGCGGACTCAAGGAGCGAAAGGTAGGTGCTGTTCCTATCGGCCGACTCAAGGCGGGGTAGAAGCTCTCTTGCCCTTTTAAGGAGGTTAAGGAGCTCTCTCTCTTCCTTTCCCGGGAGGGTAAGGGCGGCAAGGTATTCTTTTACCCTGTTTTCGGGCTCACCCCAGAAGAGGGCAAGGAGGTAAACGAGGTGGTAGTCGGTATCCGGCGAGAGCTTAGGAAAGTTGAGCTTGTGCCATATAACGCTCTTTCGAACCTTCTCGAAGAGGTCTTTCTTCTCCCTGTCCCAGCGGAGGCCGGGGAAGAGTTCAGCCAGAACGCCGTACCTGTCGAGCTTTAAGAAGACCCTTAGGGGGTTCTCCTCTAAGAGAATCTGCTTGAGCTCGTGGTAGATTCTCTGGCCTTCAACGGTTTTAAAGAGCTTCCTCTCAACGGCCATCTTAAGGAGCCTCTCGGTGTGGCGGCCCAGCTCAAACCGGTAGCGGGTGGCAAAGCGGAGGGCCCTGAGGATTCGGGTAGGGTCCTCAACGAAGGAGAGGGAGTGGAGAACTCTTATCTTTCGCTCCTTTATGTCCCGGAGGCCTCCGAAGAAGTCTATGAGCCGGCCAAATTCGGAAGGGTTTATTTTTACGGCAAGGGTGTTTATGGTGAAGTCGCGCCTCATCAGGTCTTTCTTTAAAGGGGCGGTATCCACCTCCGGGAGGGCCCCCGGTGAGCGGTAGAGCTCGGTTCTTGCGGAGGCAAGGTCTATCCGAAGACCTTCCGGGAAAATCAAAGTTGCAGTTTTAAAGCGCTCAAAGGTGTGAACTTTCGCTCCCAGCCTCTTTGCAACCTCTTTAGAGAAGGTAACAGCATCTCCCTCAACAACGATGTCTATGTCGAAGTTCTTCCGGCCTATAACGAGGTCTCTGACAAAACCTCCCACAAGGTAGGCGTTTAGGCCGAGCTCCTGGGCAACCTCTCCTATACGCTCAATAAGGGAGTAGAGCTCCCGAGGGAGGGCCTTCTTGAGCAGGTGCTTAACGTTGCGAAATTTTGGCTCTGAGCTCAGCCGCTTTGAGTAGAAGGTGGAAAGGCGGTGAAGCTCTTCCCTGTAGAGGTTGTTTAAAAGGTCGGTCCTTGTAACCACACCTACGGGCCTGCCCTCCTTTACAACGGGGACGAAGCTCTGCCCCTTAAGGACGAGAAGCTCCTCTACGGCAGATAAGGGAGCTTCGGGCTCCACGGTTTCATACTCCCTGTCCATAACCGACGAAACCGGCTCGCCGCCGAGCCCCATGTAGATGGCCTTATCCAGAAGCGCCCTTGTTACAACCCCGAGGAAGGCCCCGGCAGAGTCAACAACGGGAGCGGCGTTTATGCTGTTTTTCATCAGCAGCTTCCGGGCCTCTTCAACGGTAACGTCGGCAGACACGGTAATGGGGGGAGAGGTCATAATGTCCTTAACAACCTTCAGGGGTTCTACGGAGCGCCGCAGAGCCTCTTCAAGCCTCTCCAGAGCCTCAAAGGCGGTAACCTCCTTCAGAGTTGCAGAGGCGGCCTCGTGGTGACCTCCTCCCCCGAGCTCGGCTAAAGCAGCTGCGGCGTCAACCTTAGGAGTTCTGGAGCGGCCTATGAGAAAGGTGGTTCCGCCCACTTCTACGGCAGCAAAAAGGGCCGGAAGCCTCAGAGCCTCCAGCAGCCTGCTTACAAGGTGGGCAACCTCGCCTACGTGGCGGTCGAAACGGGCAAAAGTTATCCCTATCCGGTTACCCTCAACCTCAACAACCCTGAGGTTGTCCTTTAAAACCTTTAGAACGTCTATCTCGGTTTCGGAAAGCTCCGCAGGCAGGTACTTCTTAACGAACGAGATATTCGCCCCAACCGACATCAGGTAGGCGGCGGCAAGGAAGTCAAGGGGGGAAGTGGAGGGGTAGCGGAAAGAGCCGGTATCGGAGTAGATGCCGGCAAGCATAGCGGAGGCCTCAAGGGGGGAAGGGGTTAACCCCTTTCCCTTTAATAGGAGGGCCACTATAGAGGTTGTTGAACCGGCCTCTTTAAAGTTCAGCTCGGCGCCGGGGATATCGGTAGAGCCCGAGTGGTGGTCGTAGACTTTAACTTCAACGCCTTCCGAGAGGCGTTTTTTCAAGGTTTCGGGTATCCTCGAGAGGGAATCGGTATCGGCAACGATAAGGCGGGTAACCTCCCCCTTAAAGTCCTCCTCGTTTACAAACTCCAAAAGGTCGGGGTTCTCCTCGAGGAGCTTCGAGACCTCCTCTCCCTTCGCCGAGGGGAGCACAACGGTGGCCTCGGGGTAGAGCCTCTTTAAGCCGACAACCGCCCCGAGGGCGTCAAGGTCCATTCCCCTGTGGGTGGTTATGACGGTTCCCATATCTCCTCTCTGGTTGGAAACTGAGGCAAACGCGCAAGAAAGTAAGGCGGGAAAAGTCTATCCCGGGCTCTGCCTGCACCGTATAATATAGCAGCCGGCAGAAAAAGCAAAGAGGGCTCAAGGGCTACCCGATGAAGGTCAGGTTCAGACGGTTCAAGAACAAAGAAGAGCTTGAGAACTTCCTCCGGTCGATAGGCAACACCGAAGCCGGAGCGCAGATACTCTCTGCGAAGGGGGAAACGCTCCTCATAGAGGTAGACGGCATAGACACGAGGGGAGCCAACATACTGAAGCAGGACGCAATATCGGTAGGTGCCGACTGTGCAGTCCCCAGAAAAGCCTCCTCCTTCGAGAAGGGGAGGTGGAGAGTCCTGCTTATGGCAAACAGGCGGCAGCTGAAGAAGCTGACCGAGAAGCTGAAAGTGCAGCCCTTCGGTCTGAAGGAGCTTGCCGAGAAGATAGAAAAGGCCTTGTTGGAGTTCGAGAAAGAGAGCTTCAGGCTGGTTTACAGGGGTAAGGTTCTCAACCTTGGCACTCCGAAAGTGATGGGAATTCTTAACGTAACTCCGGACTCGTTCTCCGACGGAGGGCTCTTCAGCTCGGTAGAGGCCGCAGTCAAGAGGTGCAGGCAGATGCTCCAGGAGGGGGCCCACATAATCGACGTAGGAGGGGAGTCTACAAGGCCGGGCTCTGAGCCGGTTCCGGAAAAAGAGGAGATGGAAAGGGTCATTCCGGTTATCAGGGCCCTCCGCAGAGAGCTGGGAGAAGACTTTTTCATCTCGGTGGATACTTACAAATCTGCCGTGGCGGAGGCAGCCCTCGGGGAAGGGGCCGATATAGTAAACGACATAAGCGCCTTCAGGTTCGACCCGAAAATGGCAGAGGTTGTGGCCCGTTACGGCTGCCCGGCAGTGGTTATGCACATAAAGGGAACTCCCAAGAATATGCAGAAAAACCCCTATTACGAAGACGTTGTAGGGGAGATAATAGAGTACTTTCAAGAGGTGTTCAGCGCCGCAGAATCTGCCGGAGTAAAGAGGGAGCAGCTGATAGTAGACCCGGGTATAGGTTTCGGCAAAAGGTTAGAGGACAACCTGTGTATCCTAAAGAGGCTGCAGGAGTTTAAGGTGCTGGGCAGACCCTTGCTGGTTGGGGCCTCCCGGAAGAGCTTCATCGGCGCGGTTACCGGCGTAAAAGAGCCGAAAGAGCGGCTCGCAGGCAGCCTCGGAGCCGTAGCCGCCGCCTACTACGGAGGTGCGAAGCTCTTCAGGGTTCACGACGTAAAAGAGACCGTAGAGCTTCTAAAACTCCTCACGGCCGTGGAGGGGGTCGATTGTTAGAGCTGATTCCGCGTCCGTCCCTGTGGGACATTGTAGACCTTCTGATAGTAACCCTGATAATCTACAAGGTGCTCACCTACCTGGCCCAAACAAGGGCCCTGCAGGTGCTCGTTGGGATATTTGTGATACTGGTTCTCAGCGTTGTTGCAAAGTTCTTACACCTGTACACCCTCTCTTTCATACTCAACAACCTGCTGACAATAGGGATTCTTGCCCTGATAGTAATCTTCCAGCCGGAAATCAGGCGGATACTCGCCAGAATCGGCGAAAGCCAGTTCGGCATAACCACCTCCGAAGCCGAGGCGGAGAGAATCGTAGAGGAGATAGTGAGGGCCGCGGCGCAGATGTCCGAGGACCGAATAGGGGCCCTGATAGTTGTTGAGAGGGAGATAGACCTCGACAACTACGTTGAGTCGGGAACGGTCATAGACGGAAAACTCACCAAGGAGCTGCTCATTACGATATTCTGGCCGGGAACGCCCCTGCACGACGGAGCAACGATAGTGAGGAAGGAGAGGGTTTACAAGGCGGGAGCCTTTCTACCGCTGACCCTAAACCCGAAGCTACCCCAAACGGTGGGAACGAGGCACAGGGCGGCCATAGGCATAACCGAAGAGAGTGACGCTGTGGCGATAGTGGTGTCGGAAGAGACCGGTGCAGTATCGGTTGCCTACTCGGGTAAGCTGATAAAGAACCTCGACCCGCAGAAGCTCAAGAAAGTTCTAAAGGGGCTCCTGATTAAAAAGAGCGAGAAGCGGGGAATCTTAGGCTTTATGAGGAAGGAGAATGAAGAGACTGTATAGCGTCCTCTTCAGCAACCTCCACCTTAAAGTGCTCGCCTTCGCCTTTGCGGTTCTCTTCTGGCTGCTGGCAACCAACAAAGAGGTAGCAGAGACCCAGCTGGAACTCAAAGTTAGACCAATTGCAACCGGAGATTACACCGTTGTAAGCTACAGGCCCAAAACGGTTACGCTGCTGGTTGAAGGCTACAGGAAGGAGCTTTTGGCCCTAAAGGAGAAGAAAGAGGTAGAGGTAAAACTTCCCAAGGAGCTGAAAAGCGGCGTAAACGTTATAGAGGTAAACAGAAACAACTTGCAGCTTCCGGTGCCCTCGGTAAAGGTGAAAACCGTTCAACCCAAGGAGATAAAGGTCACCATTGAGCTACTTGCGAAAAAGCTGGTAAGGGTAGAGCCCGGCTTCAAAGTGAAAAAGGGGTGGAGAGTTGAGTTCGACCCCAACTACGTTACCGTTTTCGTTCCAGAAGAGATAAAAGAGGTTATAGACTCCGTTCAGACCGAAGGTGTATCTTTAGCAGGTGTAAAACCGCCTGCCAGCTTCGTGCTCAGGCTCGACACTCCGTTCAAAGTATTTCCCGGGCAGGTGAAAGTAACCTTAAAGGAGGAGAAGGGCAGATGAAAACCAAGAGGAGGCTGTTCGGCACCGACGGAATAAGGGGAATCGCAAACCGGTACCCGCTTACACCGGAAATGGTTCAGAAGATAGGCCTTGCCTACGGAGTTTACCTGAACGCCAAGTTCCCCGACAGAAAACACACAGTAGTGGTAGGGCAGGATACAAGGCTCTCCTCAGATATGATAAAGGCCGCCCTCATCAGCGGCCTTAACTCGGCAGGGGTAGACGTTTTAGACGCCGGCGTTGTTCCGACTCCGGCCGTCTCTTTCCTGATAAAGGAGGGGGATTTCTCGGGAGGGGTAATGGTTTCTGCCTCCCACAACCCTTATGAGTATAACGGCCTTAAGTTCTTTAACCACCTGGGGAAGAAGTTCTCAGAGGCCGAAGAGGGAGGGCTTGAGCTCGTTGTGTTCAACAAATACGAGCTTCCCAGGGCAAACTACGACAACCTGGGCAGGGTTTTCAACGGTAAAAACCTGGTTGAGAGCTATAAAAAACACCTGGAATCTGCGGGCAGGTACCTTGCAGGGCTGAAGATAGGGCTCGACTGTGCCAACGGCGCAACCTACCAGATAGCTCCGGAGGTGTTCAGCGCCTTAGGAGCAAAGGTTTTCACCTTTAACGCCGAGCCCGACGGCAAGAACATCAACGACGGCTGCGGTGCCCTGCACCCGGAGAAGCTCGCCAAAAAAGTGGTTGAGCTCGGACTCCACCTGGGGTTCGCCTACGACGGAGACGGCGACAGGTGCATCGCCGTTAACGAGAGGGGAGAGGTTATAGACGGCGACCAGTTAATTGCCCTGCTGGCCCTCCACTTTGCAGACAGGTCTAAGGAAGCGGTTGCCACGGTGATGAGCAACTTGGGGCTGGAGCTGTTTTTAAGAGAGAAAGGCTTTAGGCTCCACAGGACTCCGGTAGGCGACCGGTTCGTGGCCGAGAAGATGGACGAAGTGGGGGCCGCGGTAGGGGGCGAGCAGTCGGGACACATCATAGTGAAGGAGTTTGCAGAGACCGGAGACGGAATACTCACCTCGGTTCTCGTAGCCTCCATAGTGAAGTCGCTGAGAAAACCCGCAAGCGAGGTTCTGAGCCTGTTTAAGCCGGTTCCCCAAAAGCTGAAAAACGTTAAGGTTAAAGAGAAGCCTCCCCTCGAGAGGCTGGAGAAGGTTCAGAGGGCCATTAGAGAGGGTGAGAAGCTCCTTGAAGGGAGGGGAAGGGTTCTGGTTCGCTACTCGGGAACCGAGCCCCTGCTGAGGATAATGGTTGAAGCCGAATCTCCCGAGCTCATAGAGAGGGTTATAGAGATGGTGGAGGAGGCGGTGAGGGAAGAGGGAATAGCACAACAGTAAGGAGGAGACCATGAAGAGACAGCTTCTAACCGCCCTTTTGCTTGTTATCCTCGTTCCCCTTACGGCCTTGGCCGGCTCAAACCCGGGAGCCGTAATACTCTACGACAGGTGCAAGGTTAAGTTCTTCCCCGACGGTAGAAAAGTCTGGATAGAGGAGAGGGCCGTTAAGATAACGGGGAAAAAGGGAATTCGGGACTTCGGGGAGATAGTAATCCCCTTTTCTACGGAGCACCAAAAGCTAAAGGTGCTCTACGCCTACACGGTTACCCCCGACGGCAAAGTTGTTAAGCCGGGTAAAAAGGCCTTTAACGTTGTTTACCCGCCGTTCGTGTCAGAAGCTCCCATATACTCGGACCTTAAGTACCAAACCATATCAATGCCGGCAGTCACAAAGGGGGCGGTTATAAAGTACGGGTACGTTCTAAAAACAGTTAAGCCCTACATGAAGGGGGAGTTCTGGGCCACAAACTTCTTCCAGGAGGAGTACCCGGTTAAAGAGGCAACCTTCACGGCCCTCATTCCGAAAGGCAAGTACTACAAGTACAAAACCTACAACATGAGTAAGGCAGAGGCCGAGCCTCAGGTTAAAGAGGGAAAGAGGTGGATAGAACTGAAGTGGACGCTAAAAGACGTTCCCCCAATAGAGAAAGAGCCCAACATGCCGCCTATGGAGCAGGTGGCAAAGAAGGTGGTGATAACCTCACTGAAGAGCTGGCAACAGGTCGCAAAGTGGTACTCGGAGCTCGCTAAAAAGGCGTTAGAGCCTGATGAGCTCGTTAGGGAAACAACTTTGAAGGTTATTAAGGGCAAAAAGAGCAAAGAGGAGCAGATAAGGGCCATATACAACTTCGTGGCGAAGAACATCAGGTACGTGGGAATGGAGTTCGGGATTAACGGCTACAAGCCCCACCCGGCCGGAGAGGTTCTCAGGAACCGCTACGGAGACTGTAAAGATCACGCAACTTTGCTCATCGCAATGCTCAAAGTTATAGGGGTTAAAGGTTACCCTGTACTGATACCCACCCTCGACAGGGCGAATATGGACCCCGAAATGCCGCTTCCCACGGCCTTCGACCACGAGATAGCGGCAATCAAGCAGAAGGGCAAGTTCCTCTTTATGGATACAACCTCAGACTACGTTCCGCTGGGGCTCCTGCCCCCGGGAGACCAGGGAAGGAGAGTCCTTGTTGTGGATGTGGATAAAGAGAGGGGAACGGTTGCAGAAACGCCCGTTTTCCCGCCAGAGACAAACCAAGAAGACTTTAAGGGGAGCTTCTCCCTGGGAAGGTTCGGAACTCTTAAAGGGGACTTTAAGTTTATCTACACGGGAGTTTACGGAATATTCGAGAGGGCAAGGCTCTACACGGCAACAAAACAGCAGATAGAGCGGCTGGTTTCAGAGCTTGCGGCCAAAGTCTCCCCCGGTTTCGACGTTGAGAGCTACAGACTCTCCGACTACAAGGATTTAAACGAGAAAACGGTCTGGATAGAGATTGAGGGAAGGGACAGAAACTACGGAACGGTAACCTCCCACCTGCTACTGGCGAAGTTCCCTGCCCCGGACTACTCGAGGCTCGTGAACTTAGTGGCTATGAAAAAGAGAAAGTACCCGTACGTTGTGGGCTACAAGATGGAGAAGGTCAGCGAGGTGGACTTGAAGCTCCCGGAAGGTTATGAACTCTTCCTACTGCCCGAGCCCTTCCACTTTGAGAACCGGGTCGGGTCACTGGACGTTAAGTGGAGCAGGAAAGGAGAAGTTCTGAGAATGGAGATGCGTATGGTCCTGAGGAAGAGCGTTATTCCTCCTCAGGAGTACCAAGACCTGAGAGACCTTTTCAACACAACGGTTAAAACCCTGAGAAACCAGATAGTTGTTCTGAAGAGGGAGAAGTGAGGGAACAGGACTTTGTAGAGGAGATAGTTAAAGAGCTGGAATCGCTTCCCCAGGTTAAGAGGGTAGAGGTGGTTCCCGTGTGCGAAATAGGGATAGACGCCTGCCTGAAAGTTGTAACAACAACCCCGGAAGTAAAACCGCAGGTTGCAGACGTGGTTGCCTCCGTGGCGTCGCGGTTTCGGAAGAGGCTGGGTTACTACCCGGAGATACTCTGGGACTTAGAGGTTGAGTGATGCTGGTTCTCGGCATAGATACCTCGTGTGACGACACTTCGGTGGCCGTGTACAGGGCCGATACGGGCCGGGTGCTCTCAAACGTTGTCTCTTCCCAGTATGAGTTCCACGCACCCTTTGGAGGCGTGGTTCCGGAGGTTGCTGCAAGGAGACACGCAGAGCAGATAGACGCCGTTTTTAACGCGGCCTTGAAAGAGGCCGGCGTAGAGCCGAAAGAACTCAACCTTGTTGCAACTACCAACAGGCCCGGGCTGCTACCGGCACTGCTCGTGGGGCTCACGTTCGGTAAGGGTTTGAGCTTCCGGCTCGGAATCCCCTTTAAGGCGGTTCACCACATAGAGGCCCACCTGCTCTCGCCGTTTATAGGTAGGGAGCCGCCCTTTCCCTTCATCGGGCTTGTGGTAAGCGGAGGCCACACGGTTATAGTGGTGGCCGAGAAGCTCGGAAAGTACAAAGTTGTTGGGAAAACCTTAGACGACGCAGTGGGAGAGGCCTACGATAAAGTGGCAAAGCTACTTTCGCTGGGCTATCCGGGAGGACCCGCAATAGATAGGCTCTACAGGAGTTACAGAGGAGAGCTGCTGAAGCTCCCAAAGCCAAAGGTGAAAGGTTTAGACTTTAGCTTCAGCGGCATAAAAACAGCCACAAGGAGGCTTTTCGAGCAGGGTGCTCCGGCTGTTCAGGTGGCGGCCTCCTTCCAGGAAACGGCCGTAGATTACCTGGTAGAGAAGCTCAAAAAGGCGGTAAAGGAGGTGGGCGTTAAAAGAGTAGCCGTTGCCGGAGGCGTTTCGGCAAACTCCCTACTGAGGGAGAGGTTACTTACCCTAAAGGAAGAGAAAGGCATTGAGCTTCACCTTGCCCCCCTGGAGTTTACAAGCGACAACGGAGCCATGGTTGCCTACACGGGGTACCTCCGGTTCCTCCTTGAAGGTGCCGACCCCCTGACGGTAGGAGCACAGGCCCGGAGCCCGATAGATGAAGGGTAGCTACTGTCTCATCTTTCGCCTTACAGAGAGTACAGAGGTAGAGACAAAGGGAGGTAAACGCTTTACCTTAGAGGCAGGAATCTACTGCTATGCCGGCTCGGCCTTCGGCCCCGGAGGAGTAGAGGCGAGAGTCTCCAGACACCTAAGGAGAGAGAAAAAGCTCAAGTGGCACATAGATTTCGTTACAACGCTGAGGTGTTTTGAACCGGAGGCGGTGGCCGTACTCGAGGGGAAAAGGGCTGAATGTCTGATAGCCGGAGAGCTTTCAAAGCTTGGGAAGCCGGTTAAGGGATTCGGGTCAACCGACTGTAAGTGCCCGTCCCACCTGATTAAACTGGAGAGCCCGCAGAGCGCCTACAGGCTCCTTGAAAAGCTCGGTGCTAAAATTCACAAAACCTTTAGCCGGAGAGGAGATGGAAGTAAAAGAAACCCTTGAATCGCTGATAAACGGCAGAAACCTCTCGGAGGAAGAGGCAAGGGAGCTGTTTTACTCAATTATGGAATCGGAGCTCACGCCGGCCCAAACGGCGGCCGTACTTACAGCCCTAAGGTGCAAGGGGGAAACGGTTCCGGAGATAGCCGGAGCGGCAAAAGTTATGAGGGAAAAGAGCTTGAAAGTGGAACTTCCGGACGAGATACGTTCCAGGCTCGTAGATACCTGTGGCACCGGAGGCGACCTGAAAGGGACCTTTAACATCTCCACAACCGTGGCCCTCGTTGTGGCCTCCTGCGGGGTTCCGGTGGCAAAACATGGCAACCGTTCGGTCTCGAGTAAATGCGGTAGCGCCGACATCTTAGAGAGCTTCGGCGTAAAAGTAGACCTTAAACCCCACCAAGTAGCCCGGTGCATAGAGGAGCTAAACTTCGGCTTCATGTTCGCTCCCGTTTTCCACCCGGCAATGGCGGCAGTTGCCCCGGTAAGACGGGAGCTGGGCATAAGGACAATCTTCAACCTCCTGGGGCCCCTCACAAACCCGGCAGGCGCTAAAAGGCAACTACTGGGGGTTTTCTCGGAGAAGCTCACGGAACCGATAGGAGAAGTCCTCCAAAGGCTTGGGACTACAAAGGCCTTCGTAGTCCACGGAAAAGACGGAACAGACGAGATAACGGTGTGCGACGAAACGAAAATAACCGAAGTCTCTCCAAACGGTATAAAGAGCTACACGGTTAAGCCCGAAGACTTCGGCCTCAGAAGGTACAGCCACTCGGAGATAAAAGGAGGCCAAACCGTAGAGGAGAACAGGGAAATAGTGAGGAGGATACTCACCGGAGAAGAGAAAGGGGCCAAGAGAGACGTTGTGGCCCTTAACACTGCATTCGCACTCCTTGTGGCGGGAGCGGTAGAGAGAGTAGAGGAAGGGATAGAAATCGCAAAGGAGAAGATGGAGAGCGGAGAGCCCTACAGGCTGCTGTGCAGGCTCGTAAAACTTACAAACTCCTTCGGGGACTAATTTTAATCAGAGTAAAACTAAACAGAGGAGCAGTAGATGTTCGGACTGGGTAAGTTCTTCAAAAGGGGCGGACTCGAAGCCGAGCTCCGGGAAAACCCCAACCAGCCGGAAAAGTGGCTGAAACTGGCAGAGGAGAACGAGAAGAAAGCTCCTGAGGCGATAAAGAACGCCCTTGTATACAGCAACGGAGAGCTGATAGACGGGGCCGCGAAACTCGTTAAAAACCTGGCCCTCTACAGGGAGATAGAGCCCTACATGGAGGAAATCGAGGAGAAACTGGGGAAGGAGTACTCCTCCTTCTTTAAGGGGATGATAGAGGAGTATAGGGGAAACTACCAGAAAGCACGGAACCTCTACGACGTTGCAAGGAATAGCAACAACAAAATGCTCTCCTTCCTCGCGAACTACCACATTGCCAACCTCTACCAGAAAGAGGGGCTCTACGAGCTTGCCTACAAGGCTCTCAAGGAAGTTGAAGGGGAAGTTCCCGAAAGCTACAAATTCGACCTTTTAACCCGTAAAAGAGAGCTGGAGGAGAAGCTCGGACTGTCGGGCCTTAAAGTCCTCAAGTCGTTCAAAGAGGGTCTTAAAAAAACCCGCGACGCCCTCGGGCTGTCGGCATTTAAGGGAAGGAGCGTAGACGAGTCCCTGTTTGAAGAGCTTGAAGAGAGGCTGATTCTGGCCGACGTTGGAGTTAAAACCACAATGGAGCTCATAGACTACCTCCGCCAGGAGGCCAAAAAGCGGAAGATAAAAACCTCAGATAAACTCCTTGAGCTCCTGAAAGAGAGACTAAAGGAGATTCTGAGAAACTGTAGGGGAGAGCTCAACCTGTCGGAAAAACCTTCGGTGATACTGGTTCTGGGAGTAAACGGCGTAGGGAAGACCACCACCATAGGAAAACTGGCTAAACAGTTGAAAGACAAAGGACTGTCGGTTGTAGTTGCCGCAGCCGACACCTTTAGGGCCGCAGCCATTGAACAGCTTGAAGTGTGGGCAGAAAGGGCTGGTGCAAGAATAGTCAAGGCCCAAGAAGGCACAGACCCGGCGGCCGTTGTATTCGACGCAATTCAGAGCATTAAAGCCAAAGGAGAAGACGTTCTCATAGTCGATACGGCCGGGAGACTCCACAACAAAGAGCGGCTGATGAAGGAGATTCACAAAATCAAGAAAGTGATAGGCAGGGAATTCCCCGGGCAGCCGGCCGAGATTCTACTGGTCCTCGATGCAAACACAGGGCAGAACGCCCTCTCCCAGGCCGAGGTGTTCAAAAAGATTACGGATATTACGGGTATAGTGCTGACGAAGCTCGACGGAACGGCCAAGGGCGGAATAGTTGTCTCCATATGCAACACCCTGCGGATTCCCATAAAGTACGTAGGTATCGGAGAGAAAATAGAAGACCTCAGGCCCTTCGACCCAGAAGAGTTTGTAGAAGCCCTATTTGAGGAAGAGGAGCAAGAGGAGGCCGGAGGTTAATGGCCCTCATAGAGCTAAGAGATGTAAGGAAGAGCTTCCGCCAGGGAGACCTCGAGTTTGAAGTCCTCAGAGGAATCGATCTCACGGTAGAGAAGGGCGAGTTCGTTGCCATAATGGGGCCCTCGGGCTCGGGGAAATCGACCCTCATGTACATAATAGGGTGCCTCGACAGGCCCACATCGGGAAGTTACCGCTTAAACGGGGTAGACGTCCTCAGCCTCAACGACGACAAGCTCTCAAAACTGAGGGCAACTCACATAGGTTTTGTCTTTCAGGCATTTTACCTTGTTCCCTACCTAACGGTCCTCGATAACACCCTCCTACCGGTCGAATACCTGCCCAAGGAAGAGCGGAAAGAGCGGTTCAGGGGAACCTCCCCTGCAGAAAGGGCAAAAGAGCTCCTTACAAGGCTCGGAATGAGAGAAAGGCTCCACTTCAAGCCCGAAGAGCTCTCAGGGGGACAAAAACAGAGAACCGCAATAGCAAGGGCCCTCATAAACTCGCCGGAGATAATACTGGCCGACGAGCCCACCGGCCAGCTCGACTCAAAGTCAGGTAAGGCGGTCATGGAAGTGTTCAAGGAGCTACACCGAGAGGGGAAAACCGTAATAGTGGTTACCCACGATGAGAAAATCGCCTCTTACGCAGAGCGGATAGTGAAAATCCAAGACGGGAAAATAGTGGAGAGCTGATGTTCAGGCTCTTCCTCAGGGAGCTAATCCTATCACTAACCTACAACAAAGTAAGAACCGCCTTTGCAGTTCTCGGGATACTCTTCGGAGTGGTCTCCCTCATACTGGTAGTTGCGGCAATAGAGGGAAGCTCTCTGCAGGCAAGGAAGGTAATAGAGAAGCTGGGGCCCGATTCGGTTCTTATAGTCTCGGGCTCCGTCGGCAAAGGCCCGAGGAGCGGCTTTCAGAACCTCAGCCTCGAAGACGTAAAGGAGATAGGGAAACTGGAGGGGATATTTGCCCTCACCTACGGAATCGTAAAACCTACAACGGTATCAGACATCAAAAGCTCAAAGTTTTCATCGGTGTTCGGGGTGGGCGAAAACTGGCTGAAATCCTGGAACTACAAAGTTGAAATCGGCAGGGGATTTACTCCCAACGACTTTAAAGAGCTTAAGAAAGTTGCAGTAGTGGGCCACGACGTTAGCGACTTCTTCTGGCCCGGGGAAAACCCGGTGGGGAAAACGATTCTGGTTGGAAAAACCCCCTTCAGAGTCATAGGGGTTTACAAGAAAAAAGGGAAAACCCCCAACGGCCACAACCTCGATAACAGGGTCTTCATTCCCTATAGGGTGTTCGACAAAACCGTTGAAAAAACCTTCAACAAGGTGAGCGTTATCCGGTTCAGGGTATTCAACCTATCCGAGTACAACCAGATAGTTCAAGAAACAAGAGAAATACTCTTAAAGCACCACAAGCCCGACCAGTTCATGGTGATAACCCCGGTGGTTGTTAAAAAGTTCCTCTCCATGCTCTCTGCAACCCTCGCACTCTTCCTGGGAGTTGCGTCAACAACTGCCCTGGTGGTGGGGGGGTTCGTCCTCTCGTCGATTTTCTACATAAACATCTACACAAGGGAGTGGGAGATAGGCCTCAGGCGGGCCCTCGGGGCCACAAAGAAGGAAGTAATGAGAAGAATTCTGGCAGAGAGCGTGGTGGTTGTAGTAGCTTCCGTTCTGGTGGGCAGCCTGCTGGGTGTTGCGGCGATAAAACTGATATTGCCGTCACTGAAGATACCGGTAGTATACCCGGTCAAGGCGTTTGTACTGTCTGCACTCTTTTCACTGGCCGTGGCTCTCTTTTCGGTCTACTTCCCGGCCCGAAAAGCCGCGCAGTTCGAGCCGGTTAAAGCCCTGAGGAGAAAAGTATGATAAAGGGACTGATTGCCTACTTCCGAGAGAACAAAAAGAGAATGGTCCTTTCGGTCATAGGCGTCGCCATAGGGGTCTTCTCCCTTACCCTAATGCTGGGCATTTCGGGAGCCATGGAGAGAAGGGTTGAAAAGAGCCTCGGGAAGATGGGAGCCCTGCTCTTAGTGGTGATTCCCGGAGAGGTGAAAAACCTGGGAGGCAGGACCCTCCAGCTCTCATTCTACCCTACTTTAACCGTTAAAGACGCAGAAGCGATACAGCAGAAGTGTCCAGACGTAAAGGCGGTAACGCCCTACAAAGAGGTATCTCCTAACGTCCACTACGGAGGAAAGTTCATATCGGCAAAGGTGATAGGGGTTTGGCCTACTTTTACCGAAGTTACCGGTTTCAAAACCTCCTGCGGCAGATTCCTCACCTGGAGCGACGAAAGGGATATGGCCCAAGTTGCCGTAATAGGTCCGAAAGTTGCAAAAGAGCTATTCGGTAACGGGTGTCCGGTGGGTAAAACGGTTTACCTGTTTAACGCCCCCTACAAAGTTGTGGGCGTAATGGAGAAGAGAGGAACAGACCTTTCGGGGGAAGACCTGGATAGCCGAATCTACGTTCCCCTCAGCTCGGCGATGAAAAGGCTGTCAAACGTTACGTACCTGGACGGGATACTCGTTATCCCTCAGGGAAAGGAGTCTTTAAAACCGGCAATAGAGGAGATTGAGAGCCTCCTCCTTAAAAGACACGGGAAGAAGGACTTCACGGTAAGCCGTTACGAAGACGTTGCAAACACCCAGAAGCAAGCTATGGAGATATTCTCCAAGCTCTCCCTTACGGTGACGGCCGTGGCCTTCGGAGTGGGTGCTTTGGGGATTCTCGCAGTAATGACGTTATCCGTTTACGAGAGACTCGTAGAAATCGGCGTTAAAAGGGCATTCGGCGCGAGGAAGAGGGATATATTCCTCCAGTTCCTGGTTGAATCGGCCCTGCTGTCGCTTGCGGGCGGAACTGCCGGGGCCTTTGTTTCCTTAGGAATTGTAGCCGGTATATCAACAGTTGCCGGCTGGGGAACTTACGTACCGGTAAAGGGAGCGGTGCTAGCGCTGATACTTACGCTTATAATTGGTATTGTGGCGGGGATTTACCCGGCGCTGAGGGCGGTTTCGTTCGAGCCCCGAGAAATTTTAAAAGAAATTTAATAAAATGGGCCAAAATGTGACCGAAAAGGGGAGTATTCTGAATCAAGAACCAATATGAACGAGGAGGAGATGGAGTTCACCCAGAAAACGAACCTTTTTCCCTACCCGGACCTCTTCGTGTTTGTCGATAGAATCTGTCCCGTATGCGGTTCTCCCCTGTCGGTAAAGAGAGTTAACGGAAAGGAGTTCGTTACCTGCACAAACAACAGGTGTAACTACTTCGAAAACTCTAACCTTCATCGGACCGAGAGGGGTGAAACTCTATAGAGGCAGAGTTGATACAATAGCGGACGTTTTTGGGTGTAAGCCCCTCACCGTAGAAAACGTGGCCGAGGTGGGCCCCGCAGTTGGCACAAACAACTTCTATGCGGTCGTCGGGGAACTCTTCGGGGACTTCCCTGACGGCCCCGGGAATCGCCCCATCGAAGGAGGGCCAACCGCTGTAGCAGAGGAACTTGTGCTCGCTCTTAAAGAGGGGAGCACCGCAGAGTTTACAGTGGTAGGTTCCCTCTTCAAAGTGGTTCCAGTACTTCCCGGTGAAAGGCGGCTCGGTTCCCTTGTTGAAGATGACCCACTTCTCAAAGGGAGTCAGGTGGAAGCCGTCAAACCTCTTCTTCAACAACAACCTCCCGCTTTATTTTCGATATAAGCTCTTCGAAAGCAGGGAGAACATCGCTCCTGAAGCGGCCGGCAACCACAACAACCATGATATCGTCGCCAACGGAAAGCTCCCCTTCGTTAATCCAGATCTCCACAGCCTCTATGCCGCTGCGGGACTCGGTCTCTTTAATGAGCTCCCTTAAACGCTCCCTGTTCACCGAAAGCTTCATACCCCTTACGGTACTTCCGTTTCGGGAAGTGGCCCTTACAACGCCGTTGTGGACAAGGACCATACCGAGGTTCTCAGGGTTTGAGCGGGCCTTAACCCGAGATAGAAGTTCATCTACAGAGGGTCTCAAGGTACTCCTCCTTGCGGTTTATGTTTGTAAGTGACTTAAGGCTGTAATCTCTGTGGGAGAAGAGGTGTAATGGAAGCTCTTCCGTTTTAAGCTCCCTGTGGAGCCGGAATACCCTGTGCTCTCCCCGTTTCAAAAGGGAGTCAACCACCGTAACGGCAGCTTTGGGCAGAAAGGTTACAAGGGAGTGGAGCCTGTTTGAGTCTTTAACAACTACCGGAGGGGGGTGGGAGACAATCCATCTAAGCAGCTCGGGAGAGACAAAGGGTAAATCCGCCGGCAGAAACAGGAGGGCCCGGGCGGGAATCTGTAAGAGTGCGGCCCTCACACCAACAAGGGGAGAGTAAACGCCTTCCCCTTCAACGACAAGTCCGAACCTGTAACGGCCAAGTAGGAAATGAAATTTCAAAGGGTTTTTGGAAACGAGGTAAGTAGGGGCTACTTGTGTAGCGGCCGCCAGAACCTTTTCGATAAAGGGGCGGCCGTTAAAGGTTGCGAGGGTTTTATCGGCTCCGAAGCGGGAGCTTCTCCCCCCACACAAAACAGCAACCGCTATCAGTGGCCACCTCCAGCGGCCATTTTGAGGGCGTGTTTAAAGAGAGGAGCAAACATCTTCAAGTTCTGTTCAACTCCTTTGGTTGAACCGGGAAGGTTCACAACCATACACCGGGGAGAGAGCAAGCCCACCTTGGCCCTGGACATCAGTGCCTTCGGTGTAAAGCGGACTCCCAACAGGTGCATCGCCTCGGAGAAGCCTACCATCTCTTTGTAGAGAAGCTCCTGTGTGGCCTCGGGCGTAACGTCACGGGGAGAGAAACCGGTACCGCCGGTTGTGACTATGATATTGGCACCCTGCTCTTTAAAGCTTTCAAGGGCTTTCTTTATAGCCTCCTTCTCGTCGGGGACCACAGTGTAGCCTATAACCTCGGCTCCGAACTCCTTGAGGAGCTCAACCGCCCTCGGACCGCTCTTATCTTCCCGCTCCTTCCGGTATGCAGAATCGCTTACGGTAACAACGGCAGCCTTAAGGCCGGAGAGGTCTTCGGCCCAGTCGGACTTCCCTCCGCTCTTGTGAACAACCCGAACGCCCTCTATAACCATAGAGGAGTCGAAGGCCTTGCACATATCGTAAACGGTTAAAAGGGCCATCATAACTGCGTTCATGGCCTCCACTTCGTAGCCGGTCCTCCAAATCCCCCTGACCTCGGCCTCGGCCTCTACGAAGTCTTCCCCGAGCTTCAGGTTCACCTCAACGTGGTCGAGGGGAATAGGATGGCAGAAGGGCATAAGCTCGGGGGTCTTCTTCGCCCCCATAATACCGGCTATTTGAGCGGCGGCTATAACGTCTCCTTTGGGGATTCTCTTCTCCCTGATGAGCTCAACGGTCTCCGGGGAGAGTTTAATCCTGCCAACGGCTCGGGCGGTTCTAAGGTTGTCAAACTTGGCGGAAACGTCTACCGTCTTCATCCTCAACCTCCGGGTGTGTGTAAATTATGATAGCATTGTAGCTACAATGGAAAAGCTCCTCGCAGCGGTAGGGCTGTTGGGTTTCCTATTGGCGGCAGTCAAAAGGGAAGGTTTGCTGCTCCTAATCCCTGCAATCTCCCTGCTGGCGGCAATAGCGGCAGAGAGTTTGAAGCTCGGCTACCCTCCCCTTTTCAGCGGCTACTACGCAATAGCCCTTTTCGGTGCGCTCTTTGCCCTATCGGGCTTTAGCCTCAAGGCAAACCCAAAGTTCGTGGGAACCGTAGGAGCGGTTGTTACTGCCATTCTACTTGCGCTGAACCCCCAGGTTAAAGAGATTCCCCCGATAGTGAGAACCCCTCTCTTCTTCATTCACGTTGGAACGGCAATGGTCTCCTACTCCGTATTCGCAGTGGCGGCAATTTACGCCATTTGGAAGGGGGCTTCCAAAGAGGAGATAGAACCGCTTACCGTAGCAAAATGGGGGTTCTGGCTGTTTACCCTGTCGCTTTGGGTGGGAGCAGTGTGGGCGTTCCTCGCGTGGGGAGACCTCTTCCCGGTAGACCCAAAGTCCCTCCTATCGTTAGGGTTCTGGCTCTACTGCGGAGCGCTCCTGCACCTGCCCTTCGATAGTAAACTCCAAAGAGTAAAAGAGATAGGAGTAGTCGGAGCCGGCCTTTACGTCCTCTTCCTCTTCTTGGGAGTAAATTTCCTCCTGGGCGGAAGCCATGGATTTTAAGAGCGTTAAGCTAACTGCCACCTTCTCGGTTCTCTTCTCGCTTGCAGCCGTTGGAGCCGTTGTGGTCGCAGGAAAGGTCATACCGAGCTGGGCGATTTTACAGTCGGCAGACAGAGTGAAATTAGCAGCCGCAGCTTTGGGTTTAATATGGTTTGCCTTTGCGGCTCAAACAGCCTACTGCAGGGGAAAATTGGATTTCAAAGGAATCTTTCACCTCACCACAGCGGCGGCAATGGCGGCACTACTGGCGTTCCCTCTGAGCGTTAAGGCCTATCAGTTCTACCTCTACCCCCAGAGCTTCGTAAAGGTAGACGGAAAAGTAGTTGCCCTAACAGACTTACGTTTCACAAAAGGGGGACCTGTAGCCCACCTTTTTATAGAGGGTAAAACTAAAATCGAAGGAGAGGCCTCTTTTAACAGTCCTCTACTCTCTAAGGAAGGTTTCGTTTGGGTAAAAGACGTAGGTTTCGCCCGGGGCATTCCGGTTGTTCAACTGGAGTTTATGGAACCCACGCCGGTACCGTTTCTATTCTTCCTGCTGTTCGGAGCTTCTACACTCCTCCTACCGTTTGTATACTTAAAGTCGGGAGACAGAAAAGGAGGGAGAGATGTACACAAAGGAAGAAGAGAGGGAACTCCAGCAGCTAACGGATAAACTCCTGAAGGAACTCGAAGGGAAAACTGAAGAAGACTTTAAAAAACTCTCTACCGAAGAGGCAAGAGAGCTTGCGGAGAAACTCCGCAGAGTTATCAGGTACCACGACTACAAATACTACGTTCAGGCAAACCCCGTAATCTCCGACTACCAGTACGACAAGCTGTTCCACGCCTTAGAGGCCCTCGAGAAGGCCCACCCGGAGGTTGTAACCCCCGATTCCCCGACTCAACGCATATCCCCGGCCTTCACCGGCGAGTTTCAGAAAGTAAAACACTACGCCGAAATGACGTCCCTTGAAAACACCTACTCCCCCGAAGACCTGAAAGAGTGGGACAGAAAAGTAAAAGAGCTACTTGGAACCGACACCGTAGAGTACATAGTAGAGCCCAAGTTCGACGGGGCAAGCGTTGAACTGGTATACAAAAACGACATTCTCGTAAGGGGAGCAACACGGGGAGACGGCATCTACGGAGAGGACATAACGGTAAACATAAGAACAATTAAATCCATACCCCTAAAAGCCCCATTCTCGAAACACGGCATAGAGCTCATATCCATAAGGGGCGAAGTTATAATGCCCAAGAGCGTCTTCAAAAAACTCAACGAAGAGAGGGAGAAACAGGGGTTAACCCTCTTTGCCAACCCGAGAAACGCCGCAGCGGGAACCCTGAGACTGAAAAACCCGGCAGAAGTGGCAAAAAGAGGGCTCGACTGCTACGTTTACCAGATACTCTACTCCGAGCCCAAAAAACTCTGCACAGATATCAGAACACAGAAAGAGGCCCTTAAACTGCTTGCAGAGTGCGGCTTCAAAACTCCCCCCATCCAGAAAGTCTGCAAGAACATAGAGGAAGTCATAGAAACGGTTTTGGCCGCACAGGAAGAGAGAGAAACGTGGGACTTTGAAGCAGACGGAATGGTAATAAAGGTCAACGACATCTGTGCATGGGAGAAACTGGGTGAAACACTCCACCATCCCAGGTGGGCGGTAGCCTACAAGTTCCCGGCCAAACAGGCGGTTACAAAGCTGATAGACGTTGTGTGGCAAGTGGGCAGAACAGGAGCCCTAACCCCTGTAGCCATACTTGAACCGGTAGAAGTGGGAGGGGTCATAGTTTCAAGGGCTACGCTCTTTAACCCCGACTTCATAAAAAGCAAAGATATCCGCATAGGAGACTACGTTATCGTTGAGCGGGCCGGCGAGACCATACCTTACATCGTGGGCCCGGTAAAAGACAGGAGAAAGGGAGACGAAAAACCGGTAGAAGTTCCCAAGCACTGCCCGGTGTGCGGAGCTCCCATAGTGAAAGAGCTGGACGAAGCGGTCCCCAGGTGTCCGAACATAAACTGTCCGGCTCAGCTGAAAGAACACCTGGTTTACTGGGGTAAAGTCCTCGATATAAAGGGACTCGGAGAATCAACCGCAAACGTGCTCACAAAGAAAGGGTTGGTCAAATCGATAGCAGACCTCTACTACCTAAAGAGAGAAGACCTCCTTAAACTCTCCGGTTGGGGGCTGAAAAAAAGCGAAAACCTGCTGAATCAGATAGAAAAGTCTAAGAGCGCTCCCTTCTGGAAGAAGCTGACGGCACTGGGGATAAGGCACGTAGGGGAGAAAACGGCTCAACTGCTCGCAAAGAGGTTTAAAAACATTGAAGAGCTCATGAACGCCGACTTTACAGAGCTCGCCTCCATTCCAGGGATAGGCCCGATAACGGCTACGAGCATTCAGAACTTCTTCAAGGCCGAGCAGAACGTAGAGATGATAAAAAAACTGCAAGAAGCGGGATTCAAGTTTGAGAGAACCCAAGAGGAGGAGCAAGAGGAGAAGCTACCTAAACCTTTAGAAGGCCAAAGGATAGTGTTCACCGGAGAACTGGAGCACTTTACGAGAAAAGAGGCCCAACACGTAGTAGAGCTTCTCGGCGCAAACCCCACAAACTCCGTAACGAAAAAAACCAGCTTCGTGGTTGTAGGAGAGAACCCGG
Source organism: Thermovibrio ammonificans HB-1 (assembly GCF_000185805.1). Classification (NCBI taxonomy): domain Bacteria; kingdom Pseudomonadati; phylum Aquificota; class Aquificia; order Desulfurobacteriales; family Desulfurobacteriaceae; genus Thermovibrio; species Thermovibrio ammonificans. Next base: position 832,387 of record NC_014926.1, on the reverse strand, counting down.
GTTCTAAGTTTCAAAAGGCCCAAAAACTGGGAATAAAGATGCTCAACGAAAAGGAGTTTATAGAGCTCCTTAAACGGTATGCAGACCAGAACCCTGAAGTTAAGAAGATTCTTAAGGAGAAGGGGCTGCTGTAGCCCCTTCTCAAGTATAAAAAAATCTAAACAACCGATAGGAAAAAGTTGTATAATTGAATCAGGAATCCAGGAGGAACAAAACGTATGGACGGGGGTAAAAAAGAACAACAGCTCCTTTCGATATACGCACTGTTGAAAGCTCCGCTTGAAGCTCTGGGGAAGTTACTCGAGGCTGAAACAGCAGAAGCTCAAGAGTTTCGGGAAAATCTAGAGGAATTTCTCAAAAAGTGCGGATTAAACCGTAACCACAATGAGTTAAAGAAATTTAAAAATCGGGTAGAAGAGGTTATAAAAGCCTTAAAACTTGAGTCGAAGCCAAATGAAGTTAAGCCGGCTCAAACAGTATTTTCTCAAATCCGTTTGGAAGATAGTAGTTCGAAAGAAGAGTCCCAAAATGGGATAAAACTCTACAAACTTGAAAAACTTTTTACAAATAAAAAAGGTGAGCTAAAACTATTAGACGAAATCACCCATTCAGGAAACAAAGTAGAGAATGCTGAAGTAGACGAATACCTAAACAGACTGCTCAGAGGAGCAGCTGAAGACTTAAAAAAAGCCTCATCAGACCTGCAAGAGCTTAAAGGGCAACTTCCCAAGGATAATGAAGAGCTTCTCTTCAATATAGCTTTCGAAACACTAAAAAGGCTAATAGTTGAGTGGTTCTGGTGTTTATCAGACGGTAACCCAAAGATATCAATTGCAGACAAAGCCATAACATTGGCAGCGGCAGTAACCGCAGCCGAGGCCTCCAACGGAAATAGGCTTCTCCTTACAAGCGTAGACTTCTCCGGTATACAGAGCTTCATTTTCCAACAGTACAGAGAAACTAAGAAAGGGGCAGCAAAAATCCTGCGCGCCCGTTCATTCTTCATATCTCTTGCCCTTGAAGCAGTTGTGAAAGAGATACTCGAAGCTTTCGGTGTAAACCGTTCCTGTATTCTGCTAAACGGCGGAGGAAAGGCCTTACTGCTCCTACCGGTTAAAGGAAAAGTTGAGGAGGCCAAGGATAAACTACTGAACATCCGAAACGAAATAAAGAGCAAGCTAATCGAGACCTTTTACGGTGAAATAAAGATAAAAATTGCGGCAATCGATATTACGCTCAATGAGCTTAGCGAAGAGCACTTTAAGCAGACCGTACGAAGGCTATCTAAAGAGGAGAACAGAGAGAGGTTTAAGCTCTTTGACTTAGATGACTTTGACTCTTTGAACGAGAAGCTCAACAGAGTATACGAAGAACAGCTCCTTCAAGGACTAAACGACTCAACAGTATGCAAAGTGTGCGGAAAGCGCAGAGGCTCCGAAACGCTTGACGATGGCGAAACAACAGTTTGTAAGCTATGTAAAACTCTAATAGAAAAGGGGAAAGAACTTCCAAAAGCTGCAGGAATACTCGTCAAACTCTCAGGGTCGAAATTCCAACCGTTACCAGAGCTCTACTTCATAAAAGAGAAAAAGGGCGGCTGGGAAATAACGGGGAAGCCCGACAGAGCAGACCTACTCTTCTTCTTTACTCCCGAAGTATATCTTCCCCTGAAACCGGCCGAGAACCACATTCCTACATGTGCAGAGAGAGAGGAAATCGAAGAGAAACTGGAAGAACTTATAACAGAAAGCTGTGAAGATGAAGCCTGCAGCAAGAGCAAAAATGAGATTAAATCCCTGTGCCAGATAGCCCACAGCGCTCTCGAGCTGGAAGACAACAAAGCGGTAGGCAAACCCTTCTTGGCAGTCATAAAAGCCGATGTAGACCGCCTCGGTCTTATATTCTCTACAGGTTTTGGAGAAAACTACTCTCTCCCCCAAATGGCCGGATTAAGTCGGATGTTGGAACTCTTCTTCAGCCACAAAGTTAAGGAACTGGTAAAAGAGAAATACCCGAATATCTACAGTGTTTTCTCTGGAGGAGACGACCTCTTTCTACTTGCACCTTGGCGCCAGGGTATAGAGTTCACAAAAACCTTTTTAGAGGCATTCCAGAAATTTACTCAAAACCCCCAGCTTACAGTCTCGGTGGGAATAGCAGTTCAAAACTACAACCTCCCGATTTATACGCTGGCAGAACAAGGCGAATCAGCCCTTGAAAAGGCAAAGGAGGAGAGAAACAGCGTAACGCTCTTTAACGTAAGGCTACCGTTAAAAGGTAATGGAGAGAAAAACCTATTCGAGGAGATTCTTAACATCGCCGAAGAAATCCTCGGCTGGATAAAAGAGGGGAAGCTATCAATTGCAACTATTTATAAACTACTTGCCATATCGGAGCTTGCAAACTCGATACACAAGAACTTTGAGAGTAAGAGAGAAAAAGAGCTTCTTAAATCTCTAATGTGGAGGCCTTATCTCAGGTATACAATTACAAGGAATATTGAAGATAAGGAGGTTGCAGAGGAAATATTCAATAAGTTCGAAAGCTGGATAAAAGAATACTCAGAAACCACCGAAACGGAAAACAAAGAGAACATGCTCTACCCGGCATTTGCAATAGCAATTTACAGGAGGAGACGCTATGAGCCGAGAAAATAGAAGATCTCCGGAGAAGAAGGAAATCTCTGTTGAATTTGTAAAAACTTTCATTAAACTCGATATAAAAACGAAGGAAGGGGCTCAAAAAGCGCGGAGAATCATCCAGGAGGAGCTCCAAAGTTTTGCAAAAGCGCTAAGAGAGTCAAATAGAAATATGAAGTTCACACAAATAAGAAAACACTATAACTATTTGCTTACCATATACAGAGAAACAGAGAGAAAAGGCGAAAACTACTTTTACACTCAGGGACAGTTGAAGCTAGGAATGGGTAAAGTTTTTGCTATTTACGACGAAGCTCGGAAAAACATAACTAGAGAGTTTAAAGAGTTTTTAGTGAAGCTCTTCACGAACATAGAAACCCCTGAAGAACTTGGAAGGGGAAAAGTGCTCTTTGAAGCCCTAGTAGGATACTGCAAAGGATTGTTTACAGATTAAAACCGGCGATGAAGGAGGAGAATATGTCAGAAAGAGTTCAACTAAAGAAGATTTTACGACTGAAAATAAAAATCAAAATAGAAACCGGTCTCCATATAGGAGCCGGCAACGACGAGATAAAGATAGGTGGTATGGACAACCCAGTAATCAAAGATTCAGAAGGGAATCCCTACATCCCCGGCTCCTCAATAAAGGGAAGGATGAGGATGCTATTAGAGCTCGCATCGGGGTTGGTAACCGATGAAGGGGAACTTGAATATAAAAAACTCTCCGAGCTGAAAAATAAACTTGGACTAACAGAAAAAGAGTTTAAAGAAGGGTTAAACATATTAAAACTCTTCGGAAGCTCAGGGTCAGACAAGTTCAACCAGAAAGAGTTCGGCAAGGTGAAGATAACGAGGGCCCTCTTTAAAGATGCATTCCTTGAAGGAAAAGATGAAGGAAAAGAAGTCACGGAGGAGAAAGCTGAAGTCAAAATAAACAGGATAACGGGAACGGGCGAAAATCCAAGACACACAGAGCGGATTATAAGAGGGACAGAGTTTAAAGGAGAGATACTCTTAAGAGTATTTAGTGAAGACGACGAAGAAGAGCTCAAAAGTATGATAAGGAAAGGTTTAGAGCTTATAGAGATTAACGGGCTGGGAGGTTCAACCTCAAGAGGATACGGCTTTGTAAAAATAGAAGGAAAAGACAATTGGGAAGAGGTATTTTCTGTAGATAACGGCAAGTAAAGGTGGAGAAATGGTACAGTATATATACCTTGACTTTACTTTAAAACCGGATGTTTTCTCATCCGTTCCTCTATCTGATACCATTTTTGGGGAGTTCTGCTGGCTCTACAGGTTTATACATGGAGAAAGAAAGCTCAAAGAGCTACTTAACAGTGAGGAGCCTCCTGTAGCCTTCTCAAACTTTATGCCCCAAGGAGCGGTCCCCGTTCCAAAAGCTCCATTAACCTTGACGATTTTTGATATAGAGAGTTACAGTCTTGCAAAGAAGTTTAAAAAAATTCCCTTCGTAAGAGAAGAACTCCTAAAAAAAGCAGCAAAAGGAGTTTCCGATCCCATCACACTTAATAACCGTCTCTTTGAACACTTTAAAAAGTCTGTAAAACTGGAGAATAAAACAGAAGAGGACTTTCCGAAGCTCGTAAAGAACAAAACCTCAAGACAGAGAGTAAAAGTAGCGAGAATAAGCTCTCTGGAAGAGGGAGGTCTTTTCAACCAGAATGAGCTATTCCTTAATGAAAAAGTGAGATTGATAGTAGCGGTTCATTCATCACTCAAAGAGGAAATCAAAGAAATAGTTAGATTAATGGGAGAAATAGGTATTGGGCAGAAAAAAAGCCTAGGATATGGATCATTTAAAGTAGTTTCCGTTGAATATTGGAAGAACGAACTTTCAGAAAATGCCGAAAACTGGTTTATCTCGCTCTCTACCGGCCTTCCTAGAAAGGAGGAAATAGAGGATGGATTCGCAGACTTTGGCGTTAAATATCCAAAACACGGTCCGGAAATCAGTGCTTACGGCTACACAGTTGTGTTTAAGAAACCGGTCATATTCTCCCGAGCCGGAAGCGTGTTCAAAGGTAAAGTTAAAAAGCCGGTATACGGTTCTTTACTTGAAGGGAAGTCTGTAATTCCCGAACACAAACACCCTAGTTTTATAGTTCCATTATTTATATAAAGGAGAAACACCCATGAGGATAAAAAATGAATTAAAAAAAATTAAATTAAAAATAACAATTGCCTCACCCGTATGCATCTCAAGCGGAGAGAGCTATGGTATCCTCGACTACACGCTGAAGGGAAATAAAATACTCGTTATAGACTACGATAAGTTTTTTGAAAAACTCTCCCTACAAGAGAAAGAAGAATTCAAGAAAATAATTAAGACAACCGACTCAAGAGTTATATGGAAAGTAAGAGCTTTTCTAAACAAAGTAGTAACCAGAGAAATCGCAAAAGACGAAATAGATATAACAGATAAAGCAAAGGAAAGGATAGAGGAAAGCCTGAAAGAGGAGAGGAAATCGCTACGCAAACTGAAAATAGAGAAGATATTTAAAACAGCAAATACTCCTTGTATTCCAGGATCTTCATTAAAAGGTGCAATAAGAACAGCTATTCTCGACAGATTGTTAGAAGAACTCCTTAAAAGCGGGCAAAAAAAACAATGGATAGATGAAGTAATTAAAAAAATTAACAAGGCTATTAACCTAATAACAAACGGAGAGAAGGAGGAAAAGAAAGCAGGATTCCGAGAACTTAAGTTAATAGAAAGAGAGTTAGAAGCCCAACTACTCTGCTTCTTAAACAAAGAAAGAAAAAAACAGCTCTCCAAGTTCTTAAAAAAAGAACCTTCCCCAACTGCAATCGATCCGTTTAGACTACTAAAGGTAACAGACTTCCTACCGGTATGTAACTTAAAAAGAAAAGTGAGAGCATTAGAAAGAGGTCAGATACCTCCTGTCTTGGCAGAATTTGTAGACGAAGGCTCATTTGAGGGCTACATAATTGTGGATGAGGGTTTACTAAAAAGCCTATTTAAAGAGCTCTTTAGATGTAATCTGGAGCAGTTTTCTACTACAGAGTGGATAATTGAAAGCATTAGGAAGCACTACGGTTTTGTGTTTAAAAAGGAAAAGGAGCTTCTAAACGATAAAACGCCGTTCAGGATAACGGGAAAAGCAAAAGAATATGTCATTAGATACAATACAGAAGTGGGAAAGAAAAGACTTTCTCTTATTAAACTCGGTAAGTTCTCTGGAGCGCTTTCAAAAACATTCAAGTTCGAGGAGCTAAGGAAGATATACGACCAAAAAGCAAAGACTTACAAGCCAGAACCGAAAACGGTATGGGTAACCGAAGAGACTGAAACTCCAGGCTGGTGCTTTTTAGAGATAGAAGATGCCGATTAAGATATTCGCATACGTAGAGATAGAGGAGGAGCTTCCCACCCGAGAGCTTAAACCCAAACATATTCACGGTCTCTTCTTCCAAATGATAGGGGAGGAAACCGGCGAGTTTTTCCACAAAGGTGCCGTAAAGCCATTCACATTATTCTGCAGAGAGCTGTTTAAAGAGAAAGAGACAACAAGGAAACTCCACCTTGAGATAAACGTCCTCAAACCCGAGCTGTTCGGCCCCATAGCAAAGGAGCTGACCTTAAACGCCTTTAAAAGAGAACTAAAAGTTGGAGGGAAAAGGGCAGATTTCACCGGATTTAAGGTTACAGAGGCCGAGAGCTACAAGGAGCTGATGAAGCTCCCCCCGGAGAAGGACTTCACCCTTCAGTTCAAATCCCCAACCTCTTTCAAACGGGGAAACTACGACTACCCGTTACCCGACCCTACACTGATTGTAAAGAGCCTTACAAGAAAGTGGAACACATTCTCACCGGATAAAGTCCCGGTGGAAGTGGCCAAAAAGCTCGGGAACTCCCTCGTTCCCTCCGGGTGCTGGATAAAAACACAGAAAGTAGAACTCTCCGACAGGGCAAAAATCACCGGGTTTAGGGGGCGGGTTTTCCTGTACCTACCGGAGGAAGAAAGGGAGATAAAGCGCTGGGCAAACGCCCTCTTCAACTTTGCAAAGTACGCAGGGGTAGGAAGGAAAACCACGATGGGTTTCGGGAAAGTAGGCCTTGTAAAGCTACCTGCGTCGCTTGAGGATAACGGTTCCCAAGCCAAAGAGGCCAATTCCCTGGAGGAGCAGAACAAACAGCTCCCGCTTTAAGCTCCAGACAGAGAGTCCCTTAATGGCAATAGAGAACGCACCGTTCACGTAGTACTTAAGAGGAGAAAGAACCGAAAGCCACTGCAAAACCCGAGGCATTGCGTCTATGGGAGTCCAGTTACCCGACAGGTAGAGAATCGGAATCAAAATTAAAATGGTCAGCTGAGAGACCTGAAGCATATTCTCCGAAACCGCCGCAATGAACATGGAAAGGCCGGTAGCGGCAAAGGTGTAAACGGCAGTAAGGAGGAGAAAGTCCCAGTAAGAGCCTGCAAATTTTACACCTACAAGGTGCTTAACGGTAAACAAAAGGGCAAAAGCCGTAAAAAGCAGAACGACTATTCCCATAGAGACTGCCTTTGCAGCCACAAAGAGCTCCGGCTTTAAAGGTGACACAATCACCATCTCTATGTTTCCCCGCTCTTTTTCAAGAACCACCGCCGAGGCGGGAAGCAAAAGGAGGAAGAGGGTTATCATGGTCAGAAGTTCCGAGTAGGCCATAAAGAGGCGGCTTGAACAGCTCTGGTTGTAGAAAACCCTGGGTTCCACTTCTACAAAAGGTTTATAGAGAGAAGCCGTAAGGAAGTTAAGTATTATGCGGGTAGCATAGGCGGAAAAGAGGTAGCTGGAGCTGAGCTCCGCCCCGTTTACAAAGAGGGCTACCTCCGTTTTCCTCCCGCTGAGAAGGTCCCTTTCGAAATCGGGAGGGAAAACAACAACCCCAACGGCTCTATCCGATAGGAGAACTTCGTCTACCTGGGAGTCGTTGAGCAGGTATCCCCTGAAGTTGAAGTAGTAGGGAGGGAAGCGGGATATGAGTTCCCTTGAGGTGTGAGAAAGGTCCCTGTCGAGGGCGTAAAAGGGGGCCTTTTTAAGGGTGAGGTCTATGCCGTTTGCTGCCAAGTAGATGTCGAGAGTAAAGGCATAAACGGCAAAGAGGAGTAACCCCCTGTTCCTGAGGAACTGAACAATCTCTTTATAAAGGAGAACCAAATAGCTCACCGCTCCCTCTTCTTAAAGGTTAAGTAAGTGGCCCCGAAGAGGATGGAAAATGCAGCCAGTAGGGCCGACAGCTGCGGCCAGAGCCGGGAGAGGCCCACTCCTTTAAAGAAAACGCCTTTAAGGAACTTTAAGTAGTAAAAGGCCGGAACCAGGTGAGAGGTAACAACTGCACTTTCACCCATGGAGAAGAGGGGGGTAAGGTAACCCGAGTAGAGGATAGAAGGCACTATGGTGAGGACGGTAGTGCCTATAAAAGCGGCCGCCTGGGAGTTGAAAAAGTTTGACATAAAAAGGCCGAAAGCCGTAGCAACGAACAGGTAAAGCAGAGTACCCACTATAAGGAGGAAAAGACTCCCCTTTGGGTAAACGCCAAAGATAAAGAGAACCATACCCAAGCAGATTAAGGCGTTGGGAATCGATATCGAAAAGCCGGCAAGGAGCTTCCCCACCAAAAATTCCCCTTTAGTAATCGGAGCGGTGTAAGCGTTGTATATGGAGCCCGACTCCTTCTCTTTAACTATCAGCAGCGCAGCAAAAACGGCCGGGGATATCATGAGCACAACGGCCAGAGTTCCAACCGCAACAACCCTATCCTGGTTTAGAGATTCGTTAAACCAGTAACGGGGCTTTACCTCAACCGGCAGGGAGCTGTGGCTCCGTGAAAGGTTAAAGGCGGCAACGGCCGCTTCAACGTAACTCTTAACAACTTCGGCCCTGTAGGGGAAAGTGCCGTCTATGAGTGCTTGAAACTCGGCCCTCTTCTTCTCTAAGGCCTCTTTTTCGAACTTAGGAGGGAAAACGAGAACGAGCATAACCTTTCCGGAGTTAAGGAGCTTGTCGGCATCCGAGTAGGAGACAACACTCCCCTTAAAGGTGAAGTACTCCCTGTTTGAGACAAACTGCCAGGTGACTTCCCTTGAGAGGCGGGAGTTATCCTGGTCGAGAACGGCAAAGGGGACCTTTTTAACGTCGAGCTTCAACCCGAAGCCGAAAACGAGCATCATAGAAACGGGAACGAGGAAAAGTGTCAGAAGGGAAATCGGGTCTCTGAGAAGCTCCCGAACCTCCTTCTTCACAATAGCAGCAACCCGAGAAATCCTCATCTTCCCGCCTTAAAAACGAAAACGTCTTCCATAGTAACGGCAGAGGGTTTTAAAGAGTAAGGCTCTATCCCTAAGGAGCGTATCTTTTCGGGAGTAACCTTCTCTGCAGAAAAAAACTTCACCTTACGGCCGTAAAGGGTTGCCCGGTAACCGGCGGCAACAAGCCGCTCTTCGGCCTCAAAGGGGTCTTTACATGAAAGCAGAAAGGGTTTTCCAAGCTCCCTCTCCACTTCCTGCTCAAGCTCCTCAGGTGAACCGAGGGCAACAAGCTCTCCCCTGCTCATAAGGGCCACCCGGTCGCAGTACTCCGCCTCGTCCATGTAGTGGGTGGTCACAATGGCCGTAACGCCGAACCGGCGCGATAGCAGCCTTATGGCCTGCCAAAAGGCATCCCTCTCGGCAGGGTCCACCCCGGAAGTTGGCTCGTCGAGGAAGAGGACCGAAGGCGAGTGTAAAAGGGCAGACAGAAGCGATACCCTCTGTTTTACCCCTAAGGGCAGGTTCTCCACAAGCTCGCCCAGGTAATCATCGAGGCCGAAGTAAGAGGCGGTCTTCTCAACGAGGGCTTTAACTACCTTGGGGGCAAGCCCGTAGGCGTTTCCCCAGTAAACGAGATTCTCGAAAACGGTTAAGTCGGAGTAGAGGGAGAATTTCTGAGAGGTGTAGCCCACAAGCCTCTTTATTTTACTCGGCTCGGAGCTTCCAGCAACCACAATCCTGCCGGCATTGGGCCTGTAGAGGCCGAGAATCGTCTTTATCAGGGTAGTTTTACCGGCACCGTTGGGCCCCAAAAGGCCGAATATCTCCCCCCTCTTAACCGTGAAGGAAACCCCTTTAACAGCAGTAAAAGAGCCGAACTTCTTCACCACGGAGTCAACAACAACCGCCTCTTCCGGGATTTCAGCAGAGGGTTTAAAGTCGTCCGGGATTTCCACCCTCTTCAGCCCCACCTTCTCAACAAACAGGTCTTCAAGAGTTGGTTCAACCTCCCTAAGCTCAACGTTAAGGCCCCTCAGCCCCTCTTCTACCCTCTCCTTAGGGGCCGTAAACCGCAAACGCCCCCTTTTCAGTCTGGGGTTGTTCGAGAAGCTCCAAACCACGCTGTAGGCCTTTTCTACGTCGGGACCCCGAGCTTCAAAAACGGGATAGCGGGTTTTGACCACCCGCTCCGGTTCCCCGGAGACTACGGCCTCTCCCCTGTTCATGAGGAGGAGCGCCGTTCCCCTCTCCGCCTCGTCGAGGTAGGAGGTTGAGAGGAGAATGGTCATGCCGTCTCGGTTGTAGCGGTAGAGGAGCCTCCATATCTCCCTGCGAGAGATAGGGTCTACGCCGGTTGTGGGCTCATCGAGGATGAGGAGCTCCGGCCGGTGAAGAAGAACGCAGGCAAGCGATAACTTCTGCATCATACCGCCGGACAGGTGACCCGCAAGGCGCCCTTTAAAGGGTTCAAGGCCGGTGACTTTAAGGAGAAGCTCTATACGCTCCTCCCTCTCTTTCTTAGAAAGGCCGTAAAGTTCGGCAAAGAGCCTGAGGTTCTCCAGAACCGAAAGCCGCTTGTAAAGGTTGTGCCCCAAGCCTTGGGGCATGAAAGAGAGCCTCTCTCTTATCCTGCTGAAAGCCCTATCGTTGTTGGGGTCAACTCCGAAGGTTCTCAAACTCCCGCCGTTGTAAGTTAAAACTCCGGCAACGGCCTTCAAAGTGGAGGACTTACCGGCTCCGTCGGGCCCTATAAAGATGAAAACGGCCCCTTTAGGAACTGCAAAAGAGAGGCCGTTCACGGCAACCACTCTTCCCTTACGGTAGGTTATGTAGAGCTCCCTGGCCTCTACAACGTTCACTTTCTCTCCAGGTAAACGTAACAGTCTGTAGGCATACCCGGCTTAAGGAGGTGGCGGGGGTTCTCAAGGAGCCTCAGCTTAACTCTAAAGACCTCTTTTACCCGTTCCTCCTTAGTTTGAACCTCCTTGGGGGTAAACTCCGCCTTTGTTGCAACGTAGGTAACAACAACGGGGAACTTTTTACCGGGGTAGGAGTCGACAACAACGTAACCCCTCTGGCCAAGGTGAATGAGGCCTATTTCCTTCTCCGGAACGAAGCCCTCAAAGTAGAGCCTGTTAAGGTTGTAGATGACAAAGAGGGGCCTCCCGGGAGCTACAACCTCCCCAGGCTCAACGAGCTTCTCCGCAACAACCCCGTTAACGGGGGAGCGGATAACCATATCCGAAAGCATCGCCTTAACCCGCTCAACTACAGCTTTAGCCGAAGCGGCTTTGTGTCTGTAACCCTTTGCCTCGGCCAAGGCGGCCTTGAGCCTTTCAAGCAAAGAGGCGAGCTCCTTCTTTAAGGAGGCAACCTCTTTCCAGCGGGTCCGAGAGAGCTTCACTTTCTCCCGTGCAGCGGCAAGCTGAGACTTCAGAGCCTCTATCTTGCCCTCAACGGCCCTTAAAGAGGCTTTGGCGTTCTCGTAGGCAACTTTCGCCTGTTCGTAGCGGCTCTGGGAGATAACCCGCCGCCTGTAAAGGGCCTCAAAGCGTTTATAGTCCCTTTCCGCTTTCCAGAAAGTTGCCGCAAGGGAGCTCTTCTGGGCCTCAAGGGCGTGAAGCTCCCCTTCAAGAGCTTCAACCTCTTTCTCGGCAGAGCTGGTTTGAAGGGGAACAGCGGAAGTGAGCTCCGAGATGCGCTCCCTCAGAGAGTCTGCCTGCCTCTCCAGGGCCGCCACCTCTTGCTCCTTGGCCCTCCACGCAGAAAGAGCAGCCTTGTAGGCCGCCTCCGCCTCCTTCAAACGGGCGTTAAGCTCTTTTGAATCAAGCTCTGCAAGGGGTTGCCCCTTCTCAACGGAGTCCCCCTCGTCGCACATGAGCTTCACAACCTTCCCGGGGTATTTGCTCTCAACCAGGTAAGGGTCCCCCTCTATCCGGCCGTTAAGGTAAAGGGTGGTCTTCTGTTCAGAACCGCAGGAAAAGAAAAACAACAGCGCAGAGAAGAGGAAAAAGAGCCTCACCGCTCACCTCCTCCGGCACCAACGGCCCACCTGAGGGCCGCAAGGGCCGTTTCGTAGTCGGCAAGGGCCGAAACAAGCGAACTCCTGGCCCTCTGTAGGTAAGCTATGGCGTCAACCACCTCGGTAGAGGTGCCAACGTGTTCCCTGTAGCGCTCCCTGGAGTCGCGGAGAAGCTCCCTGGCCTCCTCAACCATCTTCTTAGCAACGTCGAGCTGCTTCCTCGCGCTGTTAAACTCGGTGTAGGCCGAAACCACCTGAAGCCTCACCTCCTCTTTTGCCCTTTCAAGGGAGAGGCGGGCCTTATCGATTTGGAGTCTGGCCTTTTCAAGCTCCAGGAAACGCCTACCTCCCTCAAAGAGGGGGAACCGGAAAGTTACGGCAACCGCAGTTGAGCTAAAGGGGGAAAGCCCCGGGTACTGAGATGTCCTTTGGTAGGAGATTCCCAAGAGGAGCTCAGGCATGAAAGAGGAGACGGCAAGCCGCTCCCCCGAGCGGGCCGCACCTTCGGCGGCCTTAAGGGCCTTAAGGAGGGGGCGCTGCCTGTAGGCCCTCTGTATAAGCTCCTCAAGGGGAGGCAAGCTCACAGGGGTCGCCCTTAAACAGCCGGAAAGGGGAGGCAGCTTACCGGCACCGACAACGGTTCTGAGCTGCTCCCTGGCCACTTCAACAAGGCCCTTCGCCTTCACAACCTGCTGTTTAGCCTCCTCCAGCTTTACCTGAGCTTCAAGGAGGTCTCTCCTTGCCACTATACCTTCATCGTAGAAGGCCTTCACAACTGCGTAGTGAGCCTTAGCGGCCCGAAGGGTTGCCTCTGCAACGTTGAGCATGGCCCTTGCCTTCAGGTAGTTGTAGTAACTCCTCTTTACCCGATAGGCAACCCTGTTTAAAACCTCAAGGAGGGTGTAGTAGGAGGCCCTCTCCTGAAAACTCCTGAGCTTCACCGAGTTTGAAACTCTACCTCCTGTAAAAAGGGGCTGAACGGCCTCAACCTTAAACTGGTAGAAACTCTTGTTGAAGAGGGAAAAGCCGGAAGGCGGCAAGCCCGGAAGGGAGAAGGTGTAAGTGGGAACAGAGTTCAAGTAGTTCCTGGAGTAGGAGAGCTCCACCTTCGGGAAGTACCCCGTTACCGCCTCTTTAAACTCAACCGAGGATATCTTCAGCTCGGTTTTGGCCTTCTGAACCTCCTTGTTAGAGGAGAAGGCCAAGTAGATGAGCCTGTCGAGCTCTCCGGCCCGGGAGCTAACCGTCAGAAGGCTTAAAATTAAGGCTATCAACACCGCTCTCACCGCTTTCCTCCACGAAGAGGGCTGGTATTAAAGTTAAAACCCCGCAAACGAGGGCGAAGAAGAAGGCATCTCCGAAGGAGTGCCAGAAGGCGTGCAGGGAAAAGAGCTTCGCAAGCACCCCCTTGGCCTGCTCCGAGGCAATCTGGGGAACCGAGGAGCAGTCGTAAAGGAAGTGCTCCTTCCACCTGTTCAGGAAGTAAACAACCTGCGGTGCTTGGGGGGAAACCTCCTGGGTAAGGTGAACGAAGTGCTTCGGCTGGGAGGAGACCAAAATGTAGGTGGAGACCGCAGTCCCCACACTGCCCCCGACCAGCCTTAAAAGGTTCTGAAGGCCGGAGGCCTGGCGGAGAAGCTCTCCTTTCAAAGAGCCCAAGGAGACCTGAGAGAGGGCGGGGAAGAAGAAGCCCATCCCGGCTCCCCAGGGAAGCAGGTAGAGAACAACCTCCGATTTACTCATGTCGAGGTCGAGGGCGGTCTGCAGGTAAGTTCCGAAGGTGAAAATGAGGACGCCGATTACTATTGAGGTCCGTTTACTCAGGAGCTTCCTGTCTATAAGGAATCCCACAACCATACTCACAAGGCCGGTGGCCATAGAGGGCCAGAAGAGAATCTCCCCCGCTGTTATGGTCGGAAAGCCCCGGAGCTTCTCAAGGTAAAGGGGCAGTAGAAAGTAGGAGGCGTAAACCCCCATACCGAAGAGGGTTAGGGAGATAACCGGGTAGCGGAAGAAGGGAAACTTGAAAATCCTCAGCTCTACAAGGGGGTTTTCGGTTCTCAGCTCGTAGAACACAAAGAGCACAAGGGAAATGAAGAAGAAGTAAAGGAGGGATACAACCTTCATCGAGTCCCAACCCCAGCTGTTGCCCTTGGAGAGGGCAACAATGAGGGAGGTCAGGGAGGCGGCAAGGAGCAGCAGACCCGGAATATCAAGGGGTTTATCGCTTCTGTGGAGGTGGCGGTCGTCCTCCATAAACAGGGTGAGCAGGTAAACAACAAGAACCCCGGGAAGGAGGTTAACGTAGAATATCCAGCGCCAGCTCAGGTGTTCGGTTATGTAGCCCCCGAGGGTGGGACCCAGCGACGGCCCGAAAGTTGCTCCCAGGGCAAAGAGCCCCATTGCCACCCCCCGTTTCTCGGGAGGGAAGAGCTCAAAAAGAAGCGTCATCGTCATGGGAACCGCAAGGCCCTCACCCACCCCTTGGAGGGTCCTTGCGAAAATCATAAAATCGAGGTTCGGGGCAAGGCCGCACAGGGCACTCATAGCCGTAAAGAGGGCTATCCCCAAAAGGTAGGTGTTCCTGTGGCCGATTCTGCCCCCGAGCCAACCTACAACCGGCATCGAAACGGCCGAGGCGACCATGTAAGAGGTTATAACCCACTGGATATCGTCGGGCTCTACCTCGAAGGCGCTCATCATATGGGGGAGGGCAATGTCCACTATGGTGGTGTCCAGAAGGGTCATAAACATACCGGCAACTATTAAGCCACCGAGGAAGAAGACCCTCTTCATCGCTTCCTCAGGTAAACGGTAACGTTGGTTCCGGGCTTTACACACTCAAGGGGAACGTTAAACACCTTTATCTTTACGGGAACCCTCTGAACAACCCTTGTGTACTCCCCTTGGGAGGTATCCCGGGGTATCAGGGCAAAAACGGAGCCTGCAGACCTACCTACCGCAACAACGCGGGCTTTGAAGCTCCTTCCGCAGGTCTCAAGCTCAACCCTTCCTTCGGTCCCATTGCGGATAAAGCGAACCTTATCCTCATCTATCCAGGCAAGAACGTAAAAGGAAGAGGGGTCGTAAACGGAGAAAACGGGAAGCCCCGGAGAGGTAAAGTCTCCCACCTCCTTCCAGCGCTTTGCCACAAAACCGCTCACCGGAGACCTAACGAGGGTGTGGGAAAGGAGCAGCTTAACCTGGGCCTCCTGGGCAACAAGAGCCTTTCTGCGGGCAAGGAGCTCCTTCAGCAGGGCACGGGTCTCCTCTATCTGCTTCAAAGAGGCTTCAGAGGCTTTGAGCCTCTGCCCATAGGCTACAACCTTTGCCCGGACCGCCTTCAAACGGGCTTCAAGGGCTTTAACCTGCTCTTTTAGGGCCTCCGCCTTTTTAAGGGAAGAGTCGGCTTGAACGAGCCTCGACTCTGCAGCCCTGTAAGCGGAAAGGGCCTTGTAGTAAGCGGCTTTAACGTCTTCAAACTGCTGAAGCGATATGACCCGCCTTTCGTAGAGGGCCCTGTAGCGCTCCAGCCGGCGCCTCCACCTCTCCAAGTCCACCTTTGCAGCTTCAAGGGCCGAGCGGGCTGCGGGAACCGCAGCTTGTGCCTGGGCAAGGGTTGCCCTGTAGTTGGCCTCTGCCTCAGAAAGCTGCCTCCCAAGGGCAGAAACAGAGGCTTTAGCCCCCGAAAGAGCCGCTTCGGCCTCGCCGACGGAGGCGGGAAGCTGAACCTGAAGGCGGGATAGCCTGAGCTTCGCCGCCTCTATCTGGGCATCAACGGCCTTCAGCTGGGCCTCAACCTGGCGGAGCCTCTCCCTGTAGGAAGAGTCGTCAACCTTAAAAAGGGGTTGCCCCTTAGATACCCTCTGAAACTCCTTAACGTAGAGCTTCACTATTTTTCCCGAAACATCTTCGGTAGATACGGCCGTAAAGTTGGCAGACTGAAAAGCGTTATCGGTAACAACAAACCTGTAGTGGAGGTAGAGGAAGTAACCGAACCAGGCAGTCACGGTAAGAACGGCAACGAGCCCCAAAAGGGTGAAAAGTCGCCTCAACGCTCACCTCCGACGAAAAGGGAAACGAGCTCCTCTACAAAGGCCCGAAGCTCTCCATCGGAGAGCCTCTTTCCTCCGAAGAGCTCCTCAGAAAGGAAGAGACTGAACAGTGAACCGTGAAAAATCCGTGGAAGAGGAGAAGAGGGCGGAACCGAGAGAACCCGGGCTATCAGAGAGTCGAGCCGGTTCACAAAATCCCTGTAAACGCAGGTAACAGAGTCGGTGGTAGAGTGGCTGGGGGCCTCCGAGAGGAGTATCCGTATGAGCCTCTCGTTATTTCTGAGAGAGCCGTAGAGGGAGAGGGCTACGCGGGTGAGAAGCTCTCTGGAAGGAGGCTTCCCACCCTCAACAAGGGACTCAATATCCAGAACGGAAGAGTAACGTTCAAGGACCTCCCTGAAGAGCCTCTCCTTACTGCCGAAAATCCTGAAAAGGGTCACCTCGGAGAAACCGGCCCTCTCGGCAATCTCCCTGGTTGTGGCCCCCCTGTACCCCTTCTCGGAGAAGAGCTGATACGCAATCTCCAGTATCCTGTCGCGAGCCTTCAAGGGACCCCCAGGTAAGTAAGCACTTACCTGAGAGTATAACAGTTTTAAAAGTTACTTGGAAGTTACGAGAGCCTTGCCCTCCGAGAAAGAGGAGGTGAGCAGCCCCTTAAAGAAGAGCTCAACCAGGAGCTTCTTAATCTCATCGGAGGAGAGGTTCACAAACCCCTTCATAGAGCAGTAGAGGAGGTTCTTTACGGCCCCCGAGATTGCAAGGATAACACCAACAGGGTCGAGCTCCTTGAAAACCCCCCTTCTCTCACCCCTGGAGACTATTCTTGCAAGCTTTTTAACGTAGCCCTTGTACCACTCGGAAAGCTCGAAACGCTCCTCGTCTATTATGGAAAGGCTTCCGACCTCCCTCATGAATATCTCGAAGAAGGAGCGCTCCTCGTCGAAGAAATCGACAACGGTCTCTATGTAGGCCTTAATGGCCTCTTCCGGAGACTTGTGCTTAGTTCTCTTCTCCACCCGCCTCTCAAGCTCCGTAAGCTTCTTCTTCAGAACTGCTGCGTAGAGCTCCTCCTTACTCTTGAAGAAACGGTAGATGGTTCCCACCGAAACCTCTGCAAGGTCGGCAATCTGATAGACTTTTGCCTCGTAAAACCCCTTCTCGGAGAAAACCTTCTCCGCAGCCTCTACAATCCTCTCTCTCATAACCTTTCCCCCTTTGAATTTTGAATCGCTGAGATTGAGTTTAAAGGCAGACCGTAAAAGGTTTGTGAAGGGCCCGTGAAAAAATCGTGAATCATAGAACAACCCTCTCTTTTTATTGTTTAAGCAATCGGGCAAAAAGGGCTATTCTAAAATTAGTATAATCTACGAACGGAGCTTTAACCAATGGCAAAAGTAAACTACCTAAGGGTATCGGTAACAGACAGGTGCAACTTCCGGTGCCGCTACTGCATGCCTGAAGGGGTAAGGGAGTTCATTCCCCACAAAGAGCTCCTCACCTACGAGGAGATTACCGAGATAGTAAAAACCTTCGCCCAGTTCGGCGTTAACTCGGTAAGACTAACGGGGGGCGAGCCCCTCATCAGGCAGGGAGTTGAAAACCTCGTATCGCTGCTGTCGGAAGTTCCGGGGATAACCGAAATAACGGCAACAACCAACGGATTCCTCCTGAAGGAGAAAGCCGGGGAGCTCAAAAAGAGGGGACTGAAAAGGGTAAACGTGAGCCTCGATACACTGGACCCTAAGAAGTTCGCCTTTATAACCGGCACAACGGAAAAAGCCCTCCGGCAGGTAATAGAGGGTATAAGGGAAGCCAAAAGGGTAGGTCTCACACCCGTAAAGATAAACACCGTAGTTATAAGAGGCTTTAACGATACCGAAGTTTTAGACCTTGTAGCGTTTGCAGCAGAGGAAGGAGTAGAAATAAGGTTCATAGAGGTAATGCCCGTAGGGGGCCCCTTCTTCTCAAAGGAGCGGTTCGTTCCCCTTCAAGAGGTTAAAGAGAAGGTGGAGAGGGCCTTCGGCTCTCTAAGGCCCGTTAAAGTAAAGAAACAGGGGCCGGCCAAAAGCTTTAAACCCGAAAATTTAAACGTTTCCGTGGGCTTTATCCCCTCCGTCAGCGAGCACTTCTGCGACAACTGCAACAGGCTCCGCCTCACCTCCGACGGAAAGCTGAGGCTCTGCCTGATGTCTGAAAGGGAAATCGACCTTAAAAGTATAATTCGGTCTGAAGGCTACAGGCCCCACCACCTCAAGTTGGCGGTGGCGCAGGCACTACTTGCAAAGTCGGCCGTAAACGGCGTAGAGGCGCTGGAGAGCCTCGGCTGCTCAAGGAAGATGTTCACAATCGGAGGTTAAGATGACACTCATCGAGTTCGACCTTACCGTAATAGCTCTCTGCACCGTTCTTGTAACGATAGGAGCCGTTGTATTCTTCATAGTCTCCTTTAAGGCCATAAGGGAGCTGGTTACCAAGGTAAACGAGCTCCTCGAAAAGGTGAGCGAGAGCGTAGATACGGTTAACAACCAGCTGAGGCCGGCAGTTGTAGAGCTAAAGGCAGCAGTAAACACGCTGACAGAGGCCGTAAAGGCAGTAAATACCGTTGTCTCCTTCGTTAAGAGGGTTGGAAGAAGGGGCGGTTAGGTTTAATTTAGAAGCGTAAGCATTAGATTGCGGGAGGTTAGAGATGAAAAAAGGCTCCGTTCTGTTCCTCCTGGGAACACTCGTAGGTGCCGGCGCAGCTGTGGTGGCCACCACCAAAAGGGAGGAGCTTCTAAAGAAACTGGAAGAGCTTCAAGAACAGATAAAGGAGAGCGACCTGCCCGAGAGGGCCCAGAACCTGGTTAAGGAGATAGCCGACTCCATAAAACAGCTCGTCTCCTCCGGCGAAGGCAGCATGACCGAAGAGGAGAAGAAGAACATCCTCGAAGAAGTTGAGCAGAAAATCCAGAAGCTCGAGGAGACCATCAAGGAGGGCGAACAATAAAACTCCCTCACCTCCTTAAGGGGGTTCCCCTGCTGTGCGGGGGGGCTCCCGACGTCGAAGTTAAGGGGATAACCGCAGACTCAAGGGAAGTAAAGCCCGGTTTTCTCTTCTTCGCAGTTCGGGGGACCAAAGTCAACGGCAACACCTTTGCAGAGGAAGCCCTGAAAAAAGGGGCCTCGGCCGTTGTAACCGACTCCCGGAAGTGGTTCGAGAAGCTCTCGGCCGCCGGGAAACCGGTCCTGCTCGTTGAGAACTCAAGGAAGGCACTTGCAACCGCCGCTGCGAACCTTTACGGCAACCCACAGAAAGAGCTGAAAATCCTGGGAGTAACAGGAACCAACGGCAAAACAACAACCACATTTCTGCTCTTTAAGGCTCTAAACAGGCTCGGCGTAAAAGCGGGGATAATAGGAACCGTTTCGTGGGGGAGCGAAGAAGAGCTCCACCCCAGCAGCAGAACCACCCCTTCCGCCGTTGAGCTCTTCAAAATGCTGAAAGAGCTAAAAAACAGGGGTTGCGAGTTTGTGGTCTGCGAAGTCTCTTCCCACGGGCTCCACCAACACAGGGTCCACGGCATAGAGTTTGAAGGGGCCATATTTACAAACCTCACCCCGGAGCACTTAGACTACCACGGGAACCTCGAAGAGTACTTCCTGGCAAAGGCCAAGCTCTTCAGGCTCAGCAAACTCTCGGTGGTAAACCGCGACGACCCCTACGGAACAACCCTTTCGGCCCTCAGGGCGGTAAACGGCGGGAAAACCGTAACCTACGGCAAAAAGAGCAGAAACTACACAATAGAGGCAATAGACCCCGAAGGAAGCGTTCTAATCGGAACCCCAAAAGGAGCAGTAAAGGTAAAGCACAACCTTAAAGGAGAGTTTAACGGCTACAACGTTACAGCTGCATTCTCCCTGCTCTCAGAGCTGGGGTTCGAGCCGTTAAACCTAAAAGAGGCGTTTAAAAACGTTAAAGTTCCGGGGAGAATGGAAGAAGTTGTTCCCGGCGTGTTTGTAGACTACGCCCACACCCCCGATGCCCTCCAAAAAGCCTTAAACGCTCTGAAAAAGGCCTGCTCCGGCAGGCTCATTGTCGTTTTCGGCTGCGGCGGAGACAGAGACAGAACGAAAAGGCCGGTAATGGGAAAAATAGCTGCAACCCTTGCCGATTCGGTGATAGTCACAAGCGACAACCCAAGAAGCGAGCCGCCGGAGCAGATAGCCAAAGAGGTGGTTGCCGGAATCCCCGAAGAGCTGAGAGGAAAGGTAACCGTAGAGCTGGACAGGAAAAGGGCTATAGAGCTCGCCCTAAGGGGTAAAGGGCAAGCAGACTACCTGCTGATTGCCGGTAAGGGGCACGAAAACTACCAAGAAGTGGCCGGCAAAAAGCTACCTTTTAGCGACCAAGAGACGGTGAGGGAGCTCTATGGACGCAAAAACGCTGGCGGAAATAGTTAAAGGGGAGCTTGTAGGGAGCGGCAGGTTCGGCGGCGTCCACTTCGACTCAAGGGAGATAGCAAAGGGGGAGCTCTTTATCCCCGTTAAGGGGAGGAGAGACGGCCACCTCTTCATAAACGACGCCTTCAGCAGAGGAGCCGCCGGAACCCTCACAGAGAGGAGAGTAGAGCTTCCGCCCGGCAAGTTCCAAGTTGTAGTAAGAGATACCTTAGAGGCCTTCGAGAGGCTGGCAAGGTGGAAGAGGGAAAAGTTTAAAGGAACGGTCATAGGCGTAACGGGGAGCGTAGGGAAAACAACAACGAAAGAGCTGCTGGGGAAGCTGCTGGGAAGAAACTGCTACACCAGTAAAAAGAGCTTCAACAACCTCCTTGGAGTGTGCTACACCCTCTCCAACCTGCCAGAAAGCGCCCGCTTTTTGGTTCAGGAGCTGGGAACGAACTCCCCCGGAGAAATTGCCCGGCTCACCAAAACCGTAAAGCCCCACGTTGCAGTGGTTACAACGGTCGGTAAGGCCCACACCCAAGGGTTTAAAACGTTAGAGGCAATAAAAAAGGAGAAGCTATCTATTACCGAAGGTGCCGAAGTTGCCGTGGTGCCGGTAGAGCTCAAGGAAATGTGCCGCGCAGATAAGTGCCTTACGGTAGGGAGAGGCGGAACAGTTGAGGTTAAAAACTGGGGAATAAAAGGGGGCAGAACCCTGTTCACGCTGAAAGCGGGGAAGGAAGAGCTCCAGCTCGAAAGCTCCATTCCCGGCTACTCAATCGTAAATGCCGCGGCAGTTGCCGCCGCCGTGGCTTTGGAGCTGGGGATTCCACTTAGAGAGCTGGTTAAAGTTGTGAGAGAGTTTTCCCCTCCGAAGCACAGGTGCTCCGTAGAGAGGCTGCCGAATGGCACGCTGATAGACGACTGCTACAACGCAAACCCGGTCTCCATGGAGAACGCCGTCAGAGTTCTGGCGTCGTTCAACGGACCGAAGGTGGCCGTTCTCGGGGAGATGCTGGAGCTCGGGGAAGAAGGGCCGAAAGAGCACAGAAAGCTGGGAGAGCTGCTCAACGCCCTCGGCATAGAAGAGCTGATAGCCTTCGGGGCCCAAACAGAGGAAACGGTAAAGACTTTTAAAGGTAAAGGTTTCCACTTTACAAACAGAGAAGAGTTTATTAAGTTTATTTCCGAATTCCCCTTCAGAGGGAAAACCGTGTTGGTCAAAGGCTCCAGGGGCAACCGCCTCGAGGAGGCGGTTGAGCTGATAAGAGAGAGGCTGAAGTGAAAGTTGCGCTCATATACGGAGGACCTTCACCGGAAGCGGAAATCTCCAGGAAAAGCGCCGAAAGCGTAGAGAGGGCCCTGAAGAAGCTCGGCCACCGAGTTTTAAAGCTCGAGCTGACAAAGGAGCTTCCCCTAAAACTGGCCGCAGAGTCCCCCGACGTAGCATTCCTTGCCCTCCACGGCTCGCCGGGTGAAGACGGAACAGTTCAGGGCCTCTTAGAGATTATGGGCATTCCCTACACAGGCTGCGGAGTAACAACCAGCGCAGTGGCAATAGATAAAGACCTTACAAAAAGGCTTCTGAAGAGCCACGGAATAAGAGTGCCCGCAGGCATTACGGTTTTCAGGGGCCAAGAAATACCCGAACCGGCCGAGCTACCCTGTATAGTAAAGCCGGCAAGGGTGGGCTCAAGCGTAGGCCTCTCGCTTGTAAAGAGCCAAGAGGAGTTCGAAAGGGCGGTTAACGAGGCCCTAACAGTTGACGCAAAAGCACTAATAGAGGAGTTTATAGAGGGAAGGGAGATAACGGTTGGGGTTTTAAACGGTAGACCGCTTCCGCCGGTTGAAATCCTCACCCCGGGAGAGCTCTACGACTACGAGGCCAAATACTCAGACTCCCGCACCGAGTACGTAGTTCCGGCAGAGCTCGGCAGGAAAACACAGGAGCGGCTGTGCAGGCTGGCCGAAAAGGCCTATAAGGTGCTCGAATGCCGGGGTGCCGTGAGGGTCGATTTCAGGCTCGACAAGTACAACTCACCGGTTCTGCTCGAGATTAACACCATACCGGGGCTCACAGAGAGGAGCCTGCTGCCGAAGGCGGCAAAAGCCGCAGGGATGGAGTTTGAGGAGCTGATAGCGGAGATGCTTCCCAAATGAAGCGCGCCCTCCTTCTGGCCGTTGCAGTGCTAATAGCTGTCGGGCTGGCAACTTACGCGGTTTTAACCGCCCCGAGCAAACTCAAGAGCATAGAGATATCCATAGTTGAGCGCCACGGGAACTGGAAGGGGAGGATAAGCGAGTTCCTCCTCTCCATGGTTCAGCCGGGGCAGAACATAACTCCCGAAACGGTAGAGGAGCTAAAGGAAACCCTAAACAGCCTCCCCTGGGTGCGGCACTCGGAGGTGAGCGCCTCGGGAGACGTTCTAAAGGTTAGAGTATGGGAAACGAGGCCTTCTCTCTACATCTTCTACAACGGAAACACCTACGTAATCGGGGAGAACGACTTCGTTTTAGACAGAGTCCCCGGTATACCGAAAGGGGTCACGGTTCTCTACTACAGCGGTAAAACGCCGCCTTTTACAGTCGAAAACGGGTTTCTCAAATTAAAGAAAACTGTTAAAATGGAGATAAAACTAACCGAAGATAAGGTTAAGCAGTTGCAGCTTAAGGGTAAACCGCCCGAGATACTCTTTACGGACACAGGGGTGAAACTGATTCTGGGGGATAACAAGGTCCTTGTGTACCTGAGCCCCGAAGCCAACTCCTGGCACAACTTCCAACACTTCAGGGAGATGGCCGAAGGACTGAACCCCGGAATCTACGATTTCCGCTTTCACGACATGCTGGTAAGAGGGAGGCAGCAGAAATGCTTGAACAGAAAGTCTTAACCGTAGACCTGGGGACGAGCACCGTCAGAGCCGGCCTCGCCGTGTTAAAGTCGGGCGAGATAAAACAGCTCACGGTCAAACAGACCCCCTCAAGGGGAATAAACAGCGGAACGATTGTAAACGCCACATCGGCAAAGGAAACTCTGACCTCGGCGATAAACAAGGTTAAACTGGAGTCTCCGGCCACGGTTCCGAACGAAGCCTACGTTGTAGTGCCGGGGAGCTACACTCTGGGATTTCAGGTGGAGTCGAAGATAACACTGCCTACCCTCAAAACCATAACCTACAACGACGTTAACGCAGTTAAAAACAAGGCGAAAGACGAGCTCCTGAGAAGGCTGGGCAGCCCGGTAAAAACTAAGTACGAGATACTACACATAATCCCCCAGGAGTTTAAGGTAGACAACGTAGACGGCATCCAGAACCCGATAGGCCACAGCGGAAGGGAGCTCACAATAAGGGCCTTTGTGATACTTGCGGCCAAGAACTACATGAAAACCGTTGAAGACCTATTCAAAGAGGCCGGTCTCAGGCTCAAAGGCGGTGTTCTCCAGGTGCTTGCCTCCTATTACAGCATAAAGGGAGAAGATAGCTACTTCAACAACAACCTGCTCATCCACATAGGAGCGGGAAATACAGAAGTTCTCTACTTCAGGGAGGATAAGCCGGTCCTCCTGAAGCACGTTCCCTTCGGAGGAGAGGACATAATAAAGTTCATAATCCAGAAGCTCAAGGTGAGCCGCCAGGAGGCGGAGAGGCTGTACAGGGAGTACGGATACGCCTACGCCTTCGCCGTTAACCAGGAGGAGACAATAGACATAAACTACGGTAAGAAGGTGAGGAAGGCTCCAAAAGTGCTGATTGCGGCGCTTATACACCTGAAGCTCAAGGAGCTGTTCAAGGACATAATCTCCGACTTGAACGAGAAGGACCCCAGCTTCATAGAGAACCTAAACAGGGTTTACCTAACCGGCGGCTTGACAAACTTAAAAGAGATAACCACTTTAACCGAGAAGGTGTTTAAAGCCCCCGCAGAGGTTGCAAAGCCCAAGGGAACAGACGACCCCACCCTGGCCCCTATAGTGGGGGTTGTGAACTACGTTAGGTCCCTTAACAACAGCGAGAGAATTGAAGACGTTAAAGAGGACCTGATAAAAGAGCCCGGAGGCTCCGGCAGTATCTTCCAAATAATCCGCAGGTTCATCTTAGACCTTATATAGGAGGTAGTGGATGCCCGTTTTTGACATAGCCGACGACCTGTTTCAGGGGCCGGTTATAAAGGTTATCGGCGTAGGGGGCGGAGGCGGAAACGCCGTAGCCCGAATGTTCGAGATGGGAATTGAAGGAGTTGAGTTTATAGCCATAAACACCGACGCTCAAGTTCTCTCAAGGCTTCCGGTTCCGGTAAAGGTTCAAATCGGTGAGAAGCTCACCAAAGGGCTCGGAGCAGGCGGCAAGCCGGAAATCGGCGAGCAGGCGGCCCTCGAGGACGAGCCGAAAATCAGGGAAGTTCTCGAAGGTGCCGACATGGTCTTTATAACCGCCGGCATGGGCGGCGGCACGGGAACCGGCGCAGCTCCTATAGTGGCAAAGGTTGCAAAGGACATGGGAATTCTGACCGTAGGCGTTGTAACGAGGCCTTTCGACTTCGAGGGCAGGAAGAGGCAGGAGTACGCAGAGGTAGGGATAAGGAGGATAAAAGAGTTTGTAGATACCCTGATGGTGATTCCGAACCAGAAGTTGCTAACGATTGCCCCCAAGGATATGAACATCTTAAACGCCTTTAAGCTGGCAGATAACGTCCTCTATCAGGCGGTTAAAGGGATAACAGAGGTTATCACAAGGCCGGGCCTTATAAACCTGGACTTTGCAGACGTTAAAACGGTTATGCACAGCGGCGGCTACGCCCTCATAGGAATAGGAGAGGCAAGCGGGGAAGACAGGGCCCTTACAGCGGCCCGCAAGGCCATAGACAACCCTCTCCTTGAGAACGCCCAGGTTGAGGGGGCCAGCAGGATACTGGTTAACATTACGGGAGGCAGCGACCTTACCCTCGATGAGGCCTACGCCGCAGCCGGCCTCATAAAGGAGAGGGCAAAGAGGGACGATACGAACTTCTTCTTCGGCGTAACGGTAGACGAGAAGCTGGAGGGTTCCATAGAGGTTACCGTTATAGCCACAGGCTTCGACGAGAAGGGAAGAGCGCTGAGCACCTCGTTCACCGAGATGAGTACCTACTCTTCAAGGTCTTCCAACTCTGAGCCGCCGTTCCAGACGAGGGAGACGGTAGACGAGCTGGATATAGACCTTTCGAGCCTGCTGAAGGAGCTCAAAGAGGACTAAAAATTTCCCCCTCCAGGCCGATACCTGAATATAAACTTTCAGCTTTCCGGTTTGGAGGGGCGGTATGGAAAAGAGCCTGCTTGACGAGTTGAAGGAGCTTCTCAACCTGGTAGAGTCCTTCAAGAGCGAAATCTCTAAGGTTTCTGCCCACCACAAAGGGTTCAAGGCGGTCAACCAGCACATAGATACGGCGATTTCCGAAAGCGAAGAGGCAACGAAGAAGCTCATAGACCTCATAGGAAACTCCCTTGAAGAGCTTCAAAAGGGCATAGAGCTCGCAGGGAACCTCAAAGGGGAGGAGGCTCAGAAGCTCACCTCGATACTCACAACAACCCTAAACAACCTGATGACGGCCCTAACGCTGCTTGAGTTTCAGGACATACTCGCCCAAAGGCTCCTAAAGGTTAAAAACTTCCTATCGGAGCTCGAAAAAAGTATTCTTAAAATAGCCCTCCTTGCAGGCCTGGAGGACAAACCCCAGGAGGAGCAGGAGGAGATTCAGAAGAAGATAGAAGAGCTGGAGTGGAAGAAAGAGGTTACCCAGGAAGATGTAGACCAGATAATGAAACAGTTTGGACTCTAAGGAGCGGAGATGAAGGTAAACATACCGGAAGAGCTTCAAGAGATACTGGAGGAGTTCTTAGTAGAGGCAGAGGAGATACTGGAGAACCTGGACCAAGACCTCGTAGACCTTGAGAACAACCCGGAAGACAAAGAGCTCCTGAACAAAATCTTCCGGGGAATGCACACCCTTAAAGGGGGAGCGGGGTTCTTAAACCTTACGCCGATAGTTGAGATAGCCCACCGTATAGAGGACATCTTCAACAAACTCCGTAACGACGAGCTGAAGCTCACGCCGGAGATAATGGACATTATCCTGGAGGGCATAGACCAGCTCAAAACGGCCCTCCAGATGCTCAAAGAAGATGGCGAGCTGCCGGAGATGTCCGAAATAGAGAACCTCCTAAAGAACCTTGATTCAGTATTAGAGGGGGGCTCACCCTCCTCAGCCACCTCCGGCGGCGAGGAGAAAAAGGAGAGCGAAGGTAAAGAGGCGGAAGAGTACGAGTTTGTTGAAGGCATCTCCGATAAACTGAAGGAGCTGATTAAACAGTACCCCGACAAGGACCTTGCGGGGATACTCGAAGAGATAATTCTGATGCCTCCGGACAAACGTCCTATGGAGGTAATCCCCGAAATAGAGAAGCTTATAGAGGAAGGCAAAGATATAAAAGACCTCATAAAACCGAAGAAAAAGGAAGAGCCTCAGGAGCAAAAGCCCCAACCCGAGCAACCCCAACCCAAACCGCAACAGACCCAGAAACAGCCCCAACCCCAACAGCAGAGCTCCAAAAAGACGGCGAAAGAGAGCAAACCTGCCAAAAAGACAACGGAAACCATAAGGGTAGACGTTGAAAGGGTAGAAAACCTGATGAACCTGGTCGGGGAAATCGTCCTCGACAGGAACAGAATCCTGAGGGTAACGGCAGACGTAGAGAGGGAGTGTAGAAGCGAAGAGGTTGAAAAGCTGGTTGAAGCGGTCACCAGCCTCGACAGAACCGTTAGCGACCTTCAGGTTGCCGTTATGAAGCTGCGTATGCAGCCGATTAAGAAGATATTCAGCAAGTTCCCGAGGCTGGTGAGGGACCTTGCGAGGAAGCTCAACAAAAAGGTTCAGCTCATCATAGAGGGTGAAGATACAGAGCTCGACCGCTCAATCCTCGATAAACTGGAAGACCCGCTGATTCACCTTGTAAGGAACGCCCTCGACCACGGAATAGAGCCGCCGGAAGAGCGGATAGCCAAAGGTAAACCGGAAGTCGGAACGATAAGGCTCTTTGCCTACCACGAGGGCGACCACATAGTTGTCGGCATCCAAGACGACGGAAGGGGCATAGACCCCGAAAAGGTTAAAAAGAAAGCCCTGGAGAAAGGCCTCATAACACCGGAACAGGCCGCCCAGATGAGCGACAAAGAGGCCTACGAACTCATATTCCTGCCCGGCTTCTCCACCGCAGACAAGGTGAGCGACGTTTCCGGCAGGGGAGTGGGAATGGACGTTGTTGCAAACACAATCCACTCCCTAAGGGGCTCTATAGAGATAGACAGCGAGCCGGGCAAGGGGACAACCATTATTCTGAAGCTCCCCCTCACGGTTGCAATCATCAGGAGCCTTATGATAGGGGTAAACGGCCAAGTTTACGCCGTTCCCCTCCACGCGGTTATAGAAGTTGTCCGCTACGACGACAGCCTTGTGAAAGACGTAGGGAGCTTCAAAAGCTTCATGCTCCGCGACGAAGTCCTGCCGCTCTTCTCGCTGAACGAGCTGCTTGAGCTGGAGGACAAAAACTCCAAGCACTTTGTAGTAATCGTTAAAGTGGGAGAGCGCTACATAGCCGTCTCCATAGAGAACCTCTACGGCGAAGAGGAGATAGTAATCAAGTCGCTGGGCGAGCTCCTTGCAGACATACCCGGAATAGCGGGAGCAACAATAGCCGGAGACGGTAGGGTGGTTCTCATACTCGACCTCAACTCCCTGCTGTCGGACTACAAAGTAAAACTGATAGGGGCTAAGCGATGAGCAACGAGGAGAAGAAAGAGATAAACATCGTAGGCGTAGAAGAGCTCATAGGGGAGATTCACGAAAAAGAGGTCCAAGTTATCGCCTTTAAGCTCGAGAACGAGCTGGTCAGCGTCCCCATAGAGGAGGTTGTGGAGATAACCAGCAACCGGGACGTAACCCCGGTTCCCAAGGCTCCCTCTTACGTTATAGGGGTTATGAACCTCAGGGGTAAAATCGTTCCGGTTGTAAACCTTAAAGAGCACCTCGGCATAAAGTTCACCATACCGGAAGACATCTATAAAAAGAACAAAATCGTGATAATAGATACCCCCAAAGGAGAAGTTGGGGTTATAGTAGACAAAATCATAGGCTCCATTAAGTTCCCCGAAAGCGACATACTCCCCGAACCGATAGGGACAATCGGCATAGACGTGAAGTTCATTCAGGGAGTTGTCCAACTTGAGAAGGACCTTCTCATAATACTAAACATTGAAACAATATTTAATCAGGAGGAGTAAAAATGTTCTGCTCTTGGGAGAAGAGGGAGATTGAGAAGTTAAGGAAAGAACTGGACGCTTTAAGGATTGAAAACAGCCGACTTAAACAGAACTGCGAGAAGCTGGAGAGTGAAAAGGAGAAAATGAAAGAGGAGGTATCCCAGCTCTCCAGCCAGAACATGGAGCTTCGGAAGAAGCTCAAGGAGTGTGAAGAGAAAATCAAAGAGATGGACAACGACATCTACATGTACCAGCAGATACTCGACTCCCTAATGGAGGAGGCCATATTCCTTGCAACTCCCGACTTTAAGCCCGGCAGGGCCGGAAACGTTGTGGTTTACGCCAACAGGAGGGCCTTAGAAATTGCAAACAAGTGGCGGGACGCCTTCATCTCCGAGTTCGGCATAGACCCAGACAAGATAATCGGCACCAGCATCCACGTATTCCACAAAGACCCCGAAAGGGTAAAGGAGCTTCTGAAGGCCCTCAGGCCGGGAGAGCACAAGAAGAACGCAGATATACCCGTAGGCCCCTACGTTATGGCCTCCTACCGCCACGCAATAGCAAACAGAGACGGCTCAATCCGCTACTACATGGCCACCTGGAAGGACGCAACGGCCGAAAAGCAGATAGAGAAGCAGCTTGAAAACTCCCGCCGCATGTTCCTCCAGAACCTTAAAGCCACAAAGCAGTCCCTCATAAACAACCTGGCCACTATAGTTGCCATATCGGTTGCAATAAGGGAGCTCAAAGAGACCCTTAACCTCTCCAAGGAGCAGATTGAGGCCACCGAGGAGATAGAGAAGACCGTAAACAAGCTGGTAGAAGTCTCGAACAAGCTGCTTGAAAACTACAAGTTCGTCCTTAAAGAGCTGGAGAACGCCGAGCGCAAGACCATAGAGTCTATCGACCAGATGAAGTACATAAGGAACATCACCAAGGAGATGGAGGAGGTGGTCAAGTCCCTCCAGGCACAAACGGAGCAGATAGACCGGGTAGTTGAGGTCATCACCTCTATCACAGAGCAGACAAACCTCCTTGCCCTCAACGCCGCAATAGAGGCCGCAAGGGCCGGTGAGGCCGGTAGGGGCTTTGCGGTTGTTGCAGACGAAGTAAGGAAGCTGGCAGAGAGGACCAACAAGTCTGCCATAGAGATTAGGGAAGTTGTTAAGAACATGAGAGAGCAGATGGGCAGAACCGCCGAGATAACCAACAGGAGCGTAAGCGCGGTGGAAGAGGGAATGAACATCTTCAAGGACAACCAGCAGACCTACTCCTCACTGAAAAACGCCTCCGAAGACGTTCTCAAAGTCATCAACAACCTCTCCGACGTTGTAAGCGTTCAGAAGGAGAAAATCGACGAGATAGTAGAGAACATCCACGAGTCCAACAAGCTCATCAGCTCCGTAAGGGAGGAGGCCGACAAGATTATCAAGATTGCCGAAAAGACAGACGCAAGCCTCCAGAAGATATGGGAGACCTTCTACATTATGGATATTGGCGACGCCTCCGTGCTGCTTGAGAAGTTGGCAAAACTGGGCGAGTTCACAAACAAGGTAAACGACATTATCAAGGGCAAGTTCATAGAGAACCTCGCCCCCGACATCTCCGTAGTGGCCGAGGCCGACTCGCTGCTTAGGGAGCTGAGCCCGCAGAACAAGGATATTGCCGAGCTCATAAAGAAGTACCCCGAGCTCGAGAGGTTCTTTGCCGATGTGGAGGAGACCCTCTTTGAGGTTAAACTGCTGCTCAAGGAGCTCCTCCTGGCGATTAACAACGACAACGTAGAGGAGATTAAGCAGAAAGAGCACGACCTCAGCGAGGTTACAAACAGGCTCTCCGACAACCTCATCAAGGCCATTGCGGCCATTATCATGGCAAACAAAGAGAAAAGCGGTGAAAGGGCGTAAGCTATGGCTAAGAAGAGAGAGCTTCTACCCAAAATCCTCGAAACCGGCGCCAACGAGCTGGAGATAATAGACTTCAGGATGTACGAGATACTGGACGACGGCTCTACCTACGAGTGGATACTGGGTGTTAACGTCGCCAAGGTTAAGGAGGTTATCTTCCGGCCCAAGGACATCATAAAGGCGCCGGGGCTCCCCCCCGAAGCAGAAGGTATGGCCAAAATCAGGGGGCAGATGGTTCCCATAATCAACCTGGCCAAGTGGATGAAGATTAAAGAGCCCCCGAAGGCTGGGAAGTACGTAATCGTTATGGAGTTCCTCAGGGAGATAATCGGCGTAATCGTCCACGAGGCCAAGAGGATAAGGCGTATAAAGTGGGCAGACATTAAAAGGCCCCCAAAGAGCGTAGACGAGAAGCTGGGCGGAAAAGTTGTAGGGGTTGTGGAGATAGAGGACAACAAGCTACTGCTGCTCCTTGACTTCGAGGGAATCCTCGACGAGCTGGGAATGATTAAGATATTCGGCATAGAGGAGACAACCGAGGTAGAGGGCATCCAGAAGAAGGGCAGGTTCAAAATCCTCATACTGGACGATAGCCCCGTTGCCCGGAAGATTATCAGGCGCATACTCGAGGCAGACGGCCACACCGTATTCGAGGCCCAAAACGGCATAGAGGCCCTACAGATACTCCACAAGTGGTTGGAGGAGGCAAAGGCCACCGGAAAGGACATTACCGACTACGTTCAGCTGATAATCTCCGACATAGAGATGCCCGGCATGGACGGCCTAACGTTCACCAGGAAGGTGAAGGAAGACCCCGAGCTCAGCAAGATACCGATAATCATCAACACGTCGCTTAGCGACAGGGCCAACGTGGATAAGAGTAGGTTTGTAGGGGCAGACGCACATCTTGTAAAATTTGATGCCCCAGACCTGATAAAGCTGGTTCACCAATACGCAATCACAAAGTAGGAGGAAGAGAATGGGAATGCCCGACCCGAACATAAAAATCCTCATAGTGGACGATATGGCGGCTATGAGGAAGATTCTGAAAACGCTGCTTGCCCAGCTGGGCTACAAGAACGTAGACGAGGCCGAAGACGGCAAGCAGGCCCTTGAGATACTCCGCCAGAACCCCGACAAGTACGGGCTGGTAATAACCGACTGGAACATGCCCAACATGACCGGTATAGAGCTGGTTCAGGAGATAAGGAAGGACGAGAAGCTCAAACACCTCCCGATTCTGATGGTCACGGCGGAGGCAAAGAAGGAGAACGTTCTCATGGCCATAAAGGCCGGAGTTAACAACTACATCGTTAAGCCCTTTACGGCAGAAACCCTGAAGGAGAAACTCGAGAAGATATTCTCCTCCCTCGGGAAGTAGGGGTTTACCGCCCCTGCTTCTCCCTCCACTCAATTGCCTCCCTTATGCGAAGCCAAAGGGGCTTTCCCTCGGGCCGGGGAAGGCTGAAGCTCCCCACCCTGACAACCGGACAGGTATCCTCCCGGGCGCTCGTTATAAAGACCTCATCTGCACTAAGAAGCCCCTCAAGTGAGAAGAACCCCTCCACAACCGGAAGCCCCATCTGGCGGGCAAGGTCAACTATAAAGGCCCGCCTCGTTCCAGGCAGAGCCCCGCACTTGAGAGAAGGGGTAAAGAGAACCCCTCCCTTTACGAAGAAGAGGTTTGCAAAGGCGGCCTCCGAAACAAATCCTCTACAGTCAAAGAGGAGGGCCTCGTCGAATCCCTTGCTCTGGGCCGCTTTTAAGGCGTAGAGGGAGGACATAACGTCTACGGTTTTATGAAGGGAAAGGTCGGAGTAAACCCTGACAACTCCGTAAAAAGGCATTAAAGCCGCCTCCTGCCGCTTTATACAGGGGCGGGAAGAGAGGGTATAGCCCGACTCTGTTAAGGTAAACCTGACAAGGGCCGGATCGTAGGTGGCGGCAGACTCTACAGCCTTCCCGAACTCCTCAAAGGAGAGGTTAAAGGGAAGGGAGAGGGCCTCTGCCGAAGAGGAGATACGCTTAAAGTGGTAGTCGAGCAGAACGGCCCTCCCCTTTTCTACCCGAACGGTCTCTATAAGGCCGAATCTCTCCATTAGGGCGCGTCAAATCCGGGTATTCTCGGAACTTTCTTGAGCTTACTCGCCTTGTAGTACCAGCCCCACAGTTTTTTGAGGGAGTGGCCTATGAAGGGCAGGGGCATCATTATGGCCTTTTTGTCGTCTCTGAGAACGAGAGCGCCGCTCATCCAACAGGGTCCCATATCCATAAGGCAGAGGATGTGGAGGTGGTGGATGTAGTCTTCCCTCTTGGGGTCTCCCTTCACCTTGTTCTCAAGGTTCCTCGCCACGATTCTCGCCATAACTTCGGCAAGGTGGCCCTGCTTCGCTTTCCACTTAGGGCCTTCAAGGGCGGCGCTGTCTCCTATGGCCCAAACGGTTTCGTCGGTTCCCTCAACGGCACAGGTGGGCTCTATTTTGATAAAGCCCGCCTCGTTAAGGGGAAGGTCGGAACGCTGGAAAACGGGGTGGCCGTTGGTTGCGGGTATAAACATTGTAAGGTCGGTTTTTAAAAAGGTGTCGTCTTCAAAGAGAACGCCGTCGGGCTTAAACTCTTTGATTTTCTTGCCGAAGTGGCGCTTTATTCCCAGTTTGTCGAGCATCTTGTAGGCCTTCTCGGCGTTTTTCTCCCCCAGCCGGATACCCGGTTTGGGCATGGGGGCGAAGAAGTGAAGCTGGAATTTATCGCGAACGCCGAGCTTTTTAAAGTAGCAGTCGAGGTTAAACACAAACTCAAAGGCGGGGCCTCCTCTAACTCCGGAGGGGTCTTTGGGGTTCCCGCCAAATCCTGCGGCGATAACGCCGCCTCCCTGTTTTATCAGCTGGTCTATTCTCTCCCTGAGCTTTAAAGACTCTTCAGGGTGACCGCAGATGGAGAGGAAGTGCTCGCTCCCCTTGTGCTTCACCTTGCTCCCGCCGAGGGCTATAACCAGGTAGTCGTACTCCTTTACCGTTCCGTCTTCAAGGTAGACCCTCTTTTCGGCTACGCTTATCCGCTCCACTTTACCTTTGGTGAACTTGAAGCCGTTCACCCTGGCCACTTCTTCAAGGGGAAGGGTTACATCTTCCCAGTTGTACTCGTGGGTAGGTATCCAGATGGATATGGGGTAGATGTAGAGGTAGTCTCTATCGGATATAAGCTCAACGTTAAAGCATTTGTGGCACAGCGCAAATGCGGCCTCTACCCCTCCTATACCTCCTCCCAAGACAAGAACCTTCGGGGCCATTACGCTCCTCCACAGTTAATCGGAATTTAAGAATAAAATATACCACTGTTTTGTCAAGGTTCAAACTGCTCCAGCCAGACGTCAGGGGGCTCGTCGAGGAAGAGGAGGACCAGCCTATTTACGGTGTAGCCGGCCCGACGGAAAACGTCGGCGTAGGCGGTAAGCTGCTCCCTGTAGAGCTTCAGCTTGGCCTCCTCCTTAAGGCCGGTTTTAAAGTCCCACACCTCTACAGAGCCTCCCTCCTTAAAGAAGACAAGGTCTGCCCTGCCCCTCAGGATTGAATCTTCGGAGTAGAACAGAAGGGGAAGTTCAGTTTCGAAGCGAATGGAGCCCTCTAAGGGGAAGGGGTTGTTGGAGGAGAGCTTCCTGTAGAGCTCCCTCAGGCGCTCCTCAAGGGATGGGGTGGGGTTTAAAACGTGGCCGAGGGCGTAGTTAACGGCCCTATCGATGTCGGCACCTTTAAGGAAGGCCTCGCAGAGGGCGTGGGCGGCGTCGCCGTACTCGGTGGGAGACGTTCCGTTGGGCAGGTGAGGGTTCTCTTTTGTGGAGAGCTCTTCAGGGTCGGCGTGGTCGCTGGGCCTTCTAATTTTGATGTGGTTAACGCTGGGCTCGGGAAGGAGCTTCGGGACAAAGCTCCGGTCCGGTCGAACAGCGGGAGGGTTTTCTGGAAGCTGCTTTAGGTAACCCTTTAGGAGCGAAGAGTCGAAGGTGATGGAGCCCGTGGAGAACTTCCCTTTACCTCGCTCCTTCAAGCCGAGGATAAGGGCCTCCTTTGCCCGCGTAAGGGCAACGTAGAAGAGGTTTTTTTCCTCTAAGCGGTTGAGGAAGTCGTTGAGCTTCTGCAGGTAGAAGAAGTAAGGGGAAGCGCACCAGTTGTAGAAGGGCTTAAGGTGTTCTTCTTCCTCGGAGAAGTCGTAACGGGGGGCGTGGAGCTTAACGGCGTAACCGATGTTTGAGTAGGTGAAGCGGCTGTAAGAGGGGCGAGGTTTATCCCAGGGAACAACTGCAACGGCATTGAACTCAAGGCCCTTAGAGCTGTGGATTGTGGTAAGAACGAAGCCCCTTTCCGGAACCCGGGCGGCCGAAGAGGCCGAGTCACCTCCCAGACCCTCAAGGTAGTGGACGAGCTCCTCGAAGGTGAAGCTCTCTACGGTTTCCACGGTGTGGATTTCCCACAGCAGGTCAAGGAGCGAGGAGAAGGAGTCGGGGTCGGAGAGGCGGAGGGCGGAAAGGTAGCCCAGCCTCAAAAGGAGGGAGTAGATTTGGAGGGAGTAAGGGTGAACGCTCCTCTCTTTCAGCTGTGAGCGGAAGTCTTTAAGCTCTCTGAAGAGCTTGTAGCGGAGTAATGGGGATTCGCCCTCCTCTTTTACCTCCTCTACAAGATCGAGGGCTTCGGGGTGGGTGAGTCCCAAAAAGCGGGAGGTGAGGAGGAAGAAAAGGGAGGTGTAGTCGTTGGGGTTGAGAGTGAACTTCAGAAGGTTTAGAAGCTCCTCGAAGGCCTCTGAGCGGTAGGGGCTTGAGGAGAGGTAGGTGAAGGGAATGCCGTTCTCTTTAAGGTAACGGGCAAAGGGAACAAGGGCTGACCAGCTCCTTGCAATAACCGCCGCCGTTCCCCGCTCGGCGTAAGGTTTAAGCTTAGAAACCGCGTACCTAACAAAGGGGGCAAGGCCGTAAGAGGAGAGGCTTTTGATGGGGATAACCTCTACCTGCCCCCCTTCCGCTGTTCTCTCAGAGGGTCTAAAGGGGACAAAGTCGAGCTCCGCCGGGTGGGAGGTGGTTTTTCGGTAGAGCTCTTTAAACACGGTGTTAAAGAACTCCAGAAGTTTCCGCCCGGAGCGGTAGTTTTCGGTTTTCTCGGTAACTTTCCCTCCCTTCTCCTTCACCCACTCCTTAACCCTGTTCCAGAGGTTAACGTCGGCCGAGCGGAAACGGTATATGGACTGCTTCGGGTCTCCCACGAGGAGAACGGAAATCTCGCTCCCGCCTCTCTGTGAAGCTTCGTAGAGGGTTTCGATTATGCGCCACTGGATTGGGTCTGTGTCTTGAAACTCATCTATAATGAAGACTCTGTAGCTTGAGAGAACCTCGCTCGGGGCTTCCCTCACGAGTTTTTCAGCCTTTATGAGCAGGGAGTTGTAGTCCAGAAGCTCGTTTTCCTTAAGGAGTTCATCGTAGCGGGCAAGGGCTTTAACGAGAAGCTCGTGTAAAAGTTTTACCTTTTCAACCTCAAGCTTTTTCCTCTTCTTAACCTGGTTGCGGGAGAGTTCAAAAGAGCCGAGTTTTAGGCTTTTAAAGCCTTTGAGAAGCTCTTTCACGAGGGTGTTTTTACTACCGAAAACCTCCCTGTAGATGTACTTAAACTCCCTTCCGGCCTTTTCAAAAAACTCCTCCGGGGAGACCGTATGGACAAAAGGGAAACGGGTTCTGTGGTGGATAACTTCCTTCAGGAAACGCTCAACGGTTAAAAGACCCTCAAGACCGTTGGGGTCTATTGCGGTAAGGAGCTTCCTAAACCCTTCAGAATCCGCAGAGTAAACCTCCTCAACGGCAGACTCAACAGCCCTCTCTGCAAGCTCTGCAACCTCTATGGGAGAGGCAAGCCTCGCCTCCAGGGAGATGAGCCCCTTTGAAACACCGAAACGGCGCAGAAGCTCAAAACAGAACGAGTGAATGGTTCCTATCGGGGCCGTAGGTAGGTAGAGAAGTTGGGTCTCAAGGTGCTCTTTAGTCCCTTCATCATTAACGCAAGAGGAAATCTCCTCAATCAGGGCCAGCTTGACCCTGTCCCTCAGCTGAGCGGCCGCAGCTTCAGTGAAGGTAGTCAGAACAACCTCATCAACGGAAAACTTTTGCCTGATAAACTCAACGTAACGGGATACTATCTCGGTTGTTTTCCCGGCACCTGCGTTGGCCCCTATGAGCTCTATCATTGGGTCCTCTGAGCCAGGTGTTTTTCAAAAGCGGACACGAGCCTGCGGTAACCTTCACCGGGAAGGTGAAGCCCTTTGGCTTCCTTAAAAGGGAGCTTCGTCAGCCTGAGGGCAAGCTTTGAGTCCCTGTAACTCCAGGGGAGCTCTCCCCCGGAGGCACAGCGCTCACACACAACACCGCCCTCTTTAAGGGAAAAGGCGTTAAAGGAGAAGGAACCGCAAACAACGCACCTGTTCAAAACCGGGTAGAGCCCCTCTATGTAGGTAAACTTCAGAAGGAACATCAGGTAGGCCAGTTTAAAGTCAGAAGTTATCGGAAGGTAGCTCTCAAGGAGCTTAAAGAGCCTCTCCTCCCACGGAAGCTGCTTCCCGACCAGCAGCCCCGTCAGCTTAAAGCGGTATTTAAACTGGGCAACAGAAGAGGGGAAGTGGGAGCGTATCAACCTGGCCCCAACAACCTCCCTCTTTTCGCCCAACTCCTTCACAGAGAAAAAGGTTAGAGAGAAGGGCTCGTACTTTAAAGGAAACTCCTCTTTTGGGACCTTAACGATTAAAGAGTGACTCCCCACCTTCTCCCCGTAAACGGTAAGGACCCGCAGGCCCTTACCGAGATACGCGCTTTTAAGGACAAAAGCCCTGAACTTCATACGTTGAACCTGAAGTAGATTACATCTCCGTCTTGAACTTCGTAATCTTTACCCTCAAGGCGCATAAGGCCCTTCTCCTTACAGGCCTGAATGGAGCCCTCCCTTATGAGGTCTTCGTAGCGTATAACTTCCGCCCTGATAAATCCCCTCTCTATGTCGGAGTGAATCTTCCCGGCCGCCTGAGGAGCCTTGGTCCCCCTCTTAACGGTCCAGGCCCTAACCTCCTGCTCACCGGCGGTGAAAAAGGTTATAAGGTCTAAAAGCCTGTAACCTTCCCGTATAACGGCGTTAAGTCCGGGCTCCTTAAGGCCGAGCTCCTTTAAGAACTCTTTCCTCTCCTCCGGCTCGAGCTCGGCGAGCTCTGCCTCTACCTTTGCACATATCTTCACAACGGGAGCCCCCTCCTTGGCAGCAAACTCTTTCACCTGACGGACAAACTCGTTGTCCTCAAAGAGGGCCTCTTCATCTACGTTGGCAACGTACATCACCGGCTTGGCTGTTAAGAGGGCAAGCTCCTTCACCACCTTTTTGCCCTCTTCGTCGAGCTCTTTAAGGTGAGGGTAAACCCTCTCGCCGGCCTCCAGTATGGCCTTTATACGCTCAAGGGCTTCAAGCTCGGCCTTCAACTTTTTATCGCCGCTCTTTGCCTGCTTGGCAACCTTTTGGATACGCCTCTCAACGCTCTCAAGGTCTTTTAAAACCAGCTCAAGGTTTATTGTCTCTATGTCCCTGATAGGGTCTACAGAGCCGTCCACGTGAACAACGTTGTCGTCTGCAAAGCAGCGGACAACGTGGGCTATGGCATCTACACCCCTAATGTTGGCGAGAAACTGATTACCCAAACCTTCCCCTTTACTTGCCCCTTTCACAAGGCCGGCTATATCAACGAACTCTATGGTTGTGGGTGTAACCTTTTTGGGTTTTACCACCTCGGCAATTTTGTAGAGCCTCTCGTCAGGGACCTCTACTATCCCCACGTTGGGCTCAATGGTACAGAAGGGGTAGTTTGCAGACTCGGCCTTGGCCGAACTCGTAAGGGCGTTAAAAAGGGTAGACTTCCCCACGTTGGGCAGACCCACTATTCCGCAGTTGAATCCCATCTTCCTCTCCTGACTCGTAAGGTAGTTTTAGATAGTGGATTATAGACCCGACCCGCTCCGTGTGAAGGGGGTCTTAGATTTATTGAGAGCACAAAGGGCAGGAGGATGAGTTGAAGGGTAGGTTTGTTGCGGCTATGGTGGCAGGCGTAGTGGCAGGATTTCTGGTAGGGGGTCTTTTCCCCCAAGCGGGTCTAAAGGTTAAGGTTGTAGGCGAGCTCTTTCTGAACGCACTGAAGATGGTTGTTCTGCCGCTGATTGTGGTCTCTATAGCCAACGCCGTTTTAAACATGGAAACCTTAGAGCGGTTTCGCTCGATAGGCCTGAGGGCTCTTGTTTACTACACAACCACTACGGCCCTGGCAGTTGCAACCGGGTTGGCGGTGGTTATCCTCTTAAAACCCGGAGAGGGGGTAAAACTGGCAGCAGGAGCGGTTGAGGTTAAAAAGGCCGGGTTCTCGCTGGAGAGCCTTGTAACTTCCCTCGTTCCTCCGAACCTGTTTGAGGCTCTCGTAAACTTTAACGTGCTCGGCGTAATTGTTGCCACAATGCTCTTTTCCCTTGCGGCAATATCGGTAGAGTGGGAGAGGGAGCTTCTCCTCAAACAGGTGCTCGAAGAGCTCGACACGGTGTTGATGAGGCTTACAGGCTGGATAGTGAGGCTCGCCCCGGTAGGAATATTTGCCCTGATAGCCTATAAGGTAGCGGCAATGGGAGGGGCCCAGGCCGTAGTGCCCGTTTTAAAGTCGCTCGGCAAGTATACGGCAACCGTCCTGCTGGGGCTTGCCGTCCACGGTTTCATCACCCTTCCCCTCATCTACTTTGTGGTAACCCGGGAGAACCCTTACAAGCTGCTCCTTAGAGTAAAGGAGGCCCTTATAACCGCTTTTGCAACAGCCTCATCTTCGGCAACCCTGCCGGTAACAATCGAGAGGGCCGTTGAGGCCGGGGTAAAGAGGGAGGTAGCCGAGTTTACCCTCCCTTTAGGAGCAACCGTTAATATGGACGGAACCGCACTGTACGAGGCCGTTGCCGCAATATTCCTCGCCCAGAGCTACGGAATCGAGCTGTCGCTCCCCCAGTACTTGGCCGTTTTCCTCACGGCAACCCTTGCGGCAATAGGAGCCGCAGGCATCCCGGAGGCGGGACTCGTTACGATGGTGCTCGTTTTAAAGTCTATAGGCGTTCCCCTTGAGGGAATAGGGATAATCCTGGCAATAGACTGGTTCCTCGACAGGTGCAGAACGGCTGTTAACGTTCTCGGTGATATAATCGGCGCAGCAATCATCTCAAGGAGCGTATGGGGTAAGTGATGGTGGGATTTCTCCTGGACCTTGAAGGGACTTTGGTGAAGGATAAGAGCTATACGCCAATTCCCGAAGCCCTGGAGTTCGTTAAAGAGCTTGAAGAGAGGAAGATTCCGTGGCTGGTGGCAACCAACAACTCTACCGAGAAGCCCACGGTACTTGCGGAGATTCTCAGGGAGAAGGGATTCCCCGTTACACGGGAGAAAATCCTCTCTCCGTCGCTCCTTGCAAGTCTCTTTTTAAAGAGGGAAGGGGTAAAGTCCATCTACTTCCTCGGAACCGATAAAGTTAAAGAGTTCTTCCGGGAAGAGGGTTTTGAGGTAAGGGAAGACCATAAAGTAGACGCCGTGGTTGTAGGCAGGGACAGAGAGATAAACTACGGGAAGCTGAAAACGGCAACTTCGGCGGTTGTTAAGAACGGAGCGAAGCTCTTTTCGTTCCACATGAACAGGCTGATACTCGACCCCGACGGCCTGGTGGGCCCGAGCGTAGGCGCCATAGCAACGGCCATCTCTTACGCCTCAAACAGGCCTGTTACCTCTTTCGGTAAACCCTCTAAGGAGTATTTCAAGAAGGCTTTTGAGCTTCTGGGAATCTCCGACCCCAAAAAGGTTTACATGGTAAGTGACGACCCGTTTACAGACCTTGCAGAGGGGAAAAAGGTCGCAGGCTTTAAAACGGTATTCGTCCTCAGCGGCAAGTACCCGACCCAAGAGGTTCTCGCAGAAATACCGAAAGAGCTTCACCCCGACTACGTCTTCCCCCACGCAGGCTACTGCAGGGAGCTTGTAAATGGGTAGCTTGGCGGAGAAGGCAAAGAACTACCTTGAGCTTATAAAGGTTGAACACACCGTTTTTGCCCTGCCGTTTGCCCTTACAGCCGCCCTACTTGCCGCAAAGGGGTTCCCCTCCCTAAGGCAGCTGCTTTGGATATCGGTGGCCCTGTTCGGGGCGAGAACCGCGGCAATGAGCCTGAACAGGCTTATAGACGCCGATATAGACGCCAAAAACCCCAGAACGGCAAACAGGCACATCCCGAGGGGCGTTGTAGGGAAGTGGGAAGCCCTCCTACTGGCGGTGGCGGGATTTGCCATTATGGTGTTTGCGGCTTACAAGCTCAACCCGTTGGCCTTGAAGCTCTCCCCCGTTGCAATAGGGGTGCTGACGCTCTACTCCTTTACAAAACGGTTTACGAGCCTGTGCCACATAGTTCTCGGCATTGCAATAGCCCTTGCACCCCTGGGAGCGTGGATAGCGGTTAAAGGAACGGTAGACTCCACGGCACTGGTGCTTTCGGCCTCGGTAGGCCTGTGGGTTGCCGGGTTCGACGTTATATACGCCATTCAAGACGTAGAGTTCGATAGAAAGGAGGGGCTCTACTCCATACCGGCAAGGCTGGGGGTAGAAAAGGCCCTGCTGCTGTCGAGGCTGTTTCACGTGCTCACCCTGGCCGGCCTGATATACGTGGGGGTAAAGGAGGGCATGGGCCCCCTTTACTACATAGGACTTGCAATTTCGGCCGCCCTAATGGTTAAAGAGCACATAATAGTGGCAAGGGACAGGAGTAAAATAGGCTACGCCTTCTTCAACCTAAACGGTTACATATCCCTTACGGTCTTCTTCTTCACACTACTGGACTTCCTCTGGAGGAGAGTTGGAGCTTTTTAAGTACCTAATCTCCCTCCTTGTGATTGTTGACCCGATATTCGCAGCGGTAATGGTTGCCACCCTACTGCCGGGAGAGGAAGAGGAGATTAAACGGGTGGCCTTTAAAGCCTCTGCAACGGTTTTGGTGGCCTCCTTCGTTACGCTGCTCTTCGGCCAGGGGCTTTTAAAGATAATGGGGGTGAACATATACAGCATTAAGATATTCGGCGGCCTCATACTGCTCAGCATGGCCTTTCAGATGTTACAGGCCAACCCTCCCAAAACGAAACACACAAAGAGGGAAGAGGAGGCCCTGCAGGAGAAGGACGAGATAGCGGTAATCCCCATAGGTATCCCGATACTGTTCGGGCCCGGAACCTTTACAACGCTTTTAATCTTTAGGGAGGAGGTTCAGAGCGCCTCCCAGCTTGCCCAGCTTGTAGCCGCCGTGGTTTTAACGGTAGCAGTAATATACTTTACTCTTGAGAAGGCCAGCCTGCTGGCAAGAAAAGTGGGCCCCACGGGCATAGGGGTCACCGTTAGGGTCTTCGGCCTGTTTGTAGGGGCCCTCGGCTCTCAGTTCGTAGTTGAGGGAGTAAAACACCTGTGGAGTGCGGGGTAGAAGATGAAGGCGTGCGTCCAAAGGGTTCTAAACGCAAAAGTTGTGGTGTCCGGTGAAACCGTAGGGGAGATAGAGCAGGGAGTAGTGGTTCTCATAGGGTTTGAGAAGGGAGATTTAAAGTCCTACGTAGATAAAATGGCGAAAAAGGTGGTGAACCTGAGGATATTTGAAGACGGTTCGGGCAAGATGAACCTCTCGGTTAAGGACATAGGGGGTAAGGTTTTAGCCGTTCCCAACTTCACCCTTGCCGCCGACTGTAAGAAGGGCAGAAGGCCAAGCTTTCAGTCCTCTGAAGAGCCGGCAAAAGCGGAAGAGATGTTCAACCTGTTTGTGGAGAAGTGTCGGGAGGAGGGGGTAGAGGTTGAAACCGGCATATTCGGCGCCGACATGAAGGTCCACCTCGTGAACGACGGCCCCGTTACGTTCGTTTTAACCAATAAGGAGCTGTGATGAACGGCCTGGGAGCTTTTAAAGA
This sequence comes from Thermovibrio ammonificans HB-1, assembly GCF_000185805.1. NCBI lineage: Bacteria > Pseudomonadati > Aquificota > Aquificia > Desulfurobacteriales > Desulfurobacteriaceae > Thermovibrio > Thermovibrio ammonificans. Next base: position 789,753 of record NC_014926.1, on the reverse strand, counting down.
AGCCGTTAACGAGGCGGTCTCTAAGGCTGTTCCGTGGGTTAAGGTTGAGTACACCCTGGCGGCAGTGTTCCTGTTCCTGTCGGTTGTATCCCTGTGGAGCCAGAAGCTCATAACGAAGCTCCTCTTAAAGGCGGCCCTAAGGGACGGAAGGCTCTCTAAGAAGGAAAAGACCGTAATCAGGGTATCCCGGTGGGTCTCCTACTTCCTCTCTCTGCTGTTCCTCAACGGTGCTGTTATACAACTCAACCTGCCGCAGCAGCTCTTAAAGGTTGTAAACCTCGTTTTCTTCATACTCTACGTTGCGGTTGCAACCGTAATAGCGACGAAACTGCTCGACCTTGCCTTCGAGGCTTTTGCCCAGGGAGTTAAGAAGAAGGTCACACCTTCAGAGAGGCCCCTTGTAGACACCTACTACTCGATGATTTCCAAAATCATCAACGTTTTCGTTGTGATAGTAGCCGTAATTGCCGTTCTCGACAGGCTCGGCTTTAACGTAACCTCACTGGTAACATCGTTGGGAGTGGGCTCCTTGGCAGTGGGCCTTGCGGCAAAGGACACGATTAAGAACTTCATCTCGGGAATTCTGCTGGTTACAGACAGGCAGTTCAGAATAGGGGACAGAGTTTACATAAGGGATATAGACGTTGAAGGCTACGTTTACGACATAGGGCTGAGAACCACCCAGATAATAACGATAACGGGGAACAACCTTATAACCGTTCCCAACTCGAAGCTCACAGAAGGGGTAATAGAGAACGCCCTCTACCCAGAGCCCAAAGTTAAAGACTCGGTTGAGGTAGGCGTGGCCTACGGCTCAGACGTTGAGCTGGTTAAGAAGCTCCTGATAGAGGCGACAAAAGGGGTAAAAGGAATCTTAAAGGACCCGCCGCCTTCGGTCTACTTCATAAACTTTGGAGACAGCGCCCTGCTCTTCAAGCTAATTTACTACGTGGAGAATAAAGACCTCGCCTACGGAGCAAGGAGTCAGGTCCACGAGAGGATAAAGAAGCTGTTTGAGGCCCACGGCGTAGAGATTCCTTTTCCCCAAAACGACCTGTGGTTCAGAAACCCTCTGAAGGTGGAGTTAAATGGCCCTGTTCAGCGTGAAGATGAGAAGCTCTAAGGGGGGAGTCCACATATCGGGAGCCGAGAGAATAGTGAAAGAAGAGGAGGTTGAGCAAACCGTTTTAGAGCTGCTGAGAAGGGCAAAGCACCACTCAAGGGGGGAAGCCGACTTTATAAACGTCAAGGTTGAAAAGCTGAAGAAAGAGCCCTTGAAACTGAAAGCCCTGCCCGTTTTTGAGGTGAGAAGTAGACTGCCAGTAGAAGAGGTTCTGAGGAGGCTCTCTTACCCGCTTATCCCGGAAGAGCTGGTAGTTAAAACCTACAAACTGCTCCTTAAAGGCCCGGCACCTAACGGCTCTGTAATGAGGGGAGCAGCCGTTATAGAGGTCCCGGAAGGGAGAAGGCTCGAGGAAGACAGGTTCAAAGGTGTAAGGGCCTCTATGCTGGACGGAACAGAGGAGCTGAGAAGGGAGCTTCAAAGGCTCGCCGGAGATAAGTTCACCGAGAACTTCGCAGAGGCACTTGTGCTATCTACAAAGGTTCTACACCACCCGGACGTTTTGGGGGAACTGTGCATCTCCGACGACCCCGACTACACAACCGGCTACATATCCCTCAAAGGGAAGGGCTACTTTAGAGTAGAAGGGATAAAGCCCAAAGGGCTTAAAAAGGGGGGAAGGGCGATTTTCGTCAAAAAGGGTTGCTCCTTTAAGAAGCTCGCCGAATACCTGAAGGGAGAGCCGGTAATAGTAACGGAAGCCTCGGGCTACTTCTCCTTGGAGCTCTGAGAGAGAAAAGAGCCGCTCCTTACCGAGCCCTCCATAGAGGCTCCCGGTTCAACGGTGAGCTCCTTAACGGTAAGGTTGCCTTTTACCCTGGCCGTTGACTTAAGCTCAAGGGAGTCCACTATGAGGTCTCCCTCTACAGTTCCCATGAGAACAACCTTCTTGGCAGAGACATTCCCCTTTACAGAAGCGCTTTTCCCGAAGAGGATAAACTCCCCTTCCACATCGCCAGTTATCTGGCCATCTATCCGGATTTTCCCTTGAGCCTTAACGTTCCCCTCTACTCTCAGGCCCTCTGCAAGGATACTCTTAATCTCTTGGTTCTCAAGGTCATCCTTTTTTCCCTTTCCCAGCAAGGCCTGCCTCCATAAAGGGTAGTGGATTTACAAGCTTTCCGTCTATCCTGACCGAGTAGTGCAGGTGAGGACCTGTACTCCTGCCGGAGCTTCCCATAATCCCGATAATCATACCCCTGCTAACGTGCTCTCCCTTAAAAACGGTAATCTTCGAGAGGTGGCCGTAGTAGGTGTATATTCCGCTGCCGTGCTTAATCTCTACGCAACGCCCCATAAGGCCGCACCAGCCGGCCCTAACAACAACACCGTCGGCGGTGGCCCTAACGGGGGTGCCCCACCTGTTGGCTATATCCACACCGAGGTGAAACTCAAGGGCTCCGGTTACCGGATTCCTGCGAAGGCCGAACTTAGAGGTTATACGCCCCTCTGTAGGGTAGCCGAGGGGAGTGTCTTTAAGGTCTTTTATGAGCGCATCTACTCCGCCCACAAGGTCTTTAAAGGGAACAACGCCGCTCGTTAGAAGGGAGTCGAGGGGCAGGGAAACGCCGCCCTCCCCGGAGGATTTGGGGTAGTCTACCCCTACCTCCTTCATAAGGGCGTCTATCTGCTTTACCCTCTCGGCAAGGGCCTCAACCGTTTTTACCCGCTCTTTTTCAAGCTGGGCAACCCGTTCCTTAAGGCGCTCCCTCTGGGCCTGTACAATTGCGAGTTTTGATTCAAGGTTTTTCACCTTAGAGGAGAGGGCCTGCCTGCTCTCTTGAAGGCGGGAAAGCTCTTTAAAGGCATATACGGAGTAAGCGGCAAGGCCGCAAAGAGCGGCAAGCAGAAGGAGAACAGAGGAAAAGAGGAAGCGCTTCGAGAGTTTGAAGCTCAGGTAGTTACCGAGCTCGTCCTTTATGACTATAACCTGAAGTTTACCGCTTCTCCTACCCATAACTCCTCATCACTTTCCTATGCAAAATCGGGAGAAGATGATATCAAACATATCCTCGGTTGTCACTTCTCCCACAATTTCACCGAGGGCTTTAAGGGCATCGTCTATATCCATCGAGAGGAACTCAGGAGACTCGTAGCCAAGATTAAGGCTGTTTAAAGCTTTTTCGAGGGAGGTCTTCGCCCTCTCCAAGAGCTCCCTGTGGCGCTCGCTGGTTATGAGAACTTCATCCCCCCCGAGCAGAGATTCGGGTTCAAGGAGAAGGAGCTCCATCATGGCAGAGGCAAGCTCGTCTATCCCTTTACCTTCTTTTGCGCTTATAATCACACAACGGCCAACGCCAAGGGTCTCTTTTAGCTGCTCGCAGGTGAGTTTGAGAGCGAGGTCAGCTTTGTTTATAACGGCGATTACGTTGTCTTTCCTGTTAAGGAGAGAGGCTATTTTAAGGTCCTCTTCGGTGAGGCCTTCGGAGCCGTCGAGGACAAAGAGGACAACATCGGCTTCTTTTAGGCTTTTAAGGCTCTTCTCTATTCCTATTCTCTCTACAACGTCGGCCGACTCTCTTATGCCTGCGGTATCGAGGAGCCTTACGGGAAGCCCTTTGAAGGTTACCGTCTCCTCTATAACGTCCCTTGTGGTTCCGGGTATTTCGGTTACTATTGCCCTCTCTTCCTGGAGTATCGCGTTGAGGAGCGAGGACTTGCCTACGTTTGGCCTGCCGACTATTGCGACTTTTATCCCCTCCCGGATGTAGCGTCCCTCTCTGTAAGTTTGTATGAGTTTTTCAAGTTCATCGATGAGCCCGCGAAGGTGCTCCTTAATGCGGTGGGACTCTATTATCTCCACCTCTTCGTCGGGGAAGTCAACAGCCGCCTCTATAACGGCTTTAAGCTCGAGGAGGCGGGTCTGAAGCTCCTTGATTCTCTTAGAGAGCTTCCCCTCAAGCTGCTCAAGTGCAACCTTTGCCGAAAGCTCGCTCGTTGCCTCTATAAGCTGGTTTATAGCTTCGGCCTGAACGAGGTCTATTTTGCCGTGGATGAAGGCCCTCATGGTAAACTCACCGGGCTTTGCAAGCCTTGCCCCGCAGGCGAGGACCTCCCGGAGAACTTTTCTGACCACTACTATGCCGCCGTGGACGTGAAGCTCAACAACATCCTCACCCGTAAAGGTTTTAGGTGCTTTCATGTAAACGGCAAGAACCTCATCTATGGGCTCTCCGAACCTGTCAACAACAAGGCCGTAGTACATTTTTCGGTCCTCAAACTCGAGCTTCTCCTTGCCGCCCTTAGTCCTAAAGAGCCTCCTCAGGATGGTAAGGGCGTCTTTGCCCGAAATCCTGACAATACCTATAGCTCCCTTACCTATCGGCGTAGAGATGGCGGCTATGGTGTCTTCACACAGGTAATCAAGTGATTCCAAATTCCACCTCCAAAGTCAGGTTGCTATACTACAGAACAATTTAAACCACCGACAGAAGAGGCCAAAATGTGCGGAATCGTAGGATATACAGGCGATAGAATAGCAGAGTACGTACTCATAGACGGCCTTAAAAGGCTTGAGTACAGAGGGTACGACTCTGCCGGTATAGCCCTGATAGTAGACAGCAGAATCCAGGTGTTCAAAAAGAAGGGGAAAATCAGAGAGCTCGAGAGGGAGCTCAGACCCCTGAACCTACGCGCCACAACGGGCATAGGCCACACAAGGTGGGCAACCCACGGCAGCCCCACAGACCTTAACGCCCATCCCCACCTGAGCTGCGACGGCAGGATAGCCCTCGTCCACAACGGAATAATAGAGAACTACCAAGAGCTTAAGAGGGAGCTGGCAGAGCTCGGCCACACTTTCCGCTCCGAGACAGATAGCGAAGTGGTAGTCCACCTCATAGAGGAGGAGCTTAAAAGGGAAAAAGTGTTCAAGAGGGCCTTCCTTAATGCCCTCAGCAGGCTAAAGGGTTCATTTGCCCTGGCGGTTATAACAACCCAAGAGCCGACCAAGATATTCGTAGCCAGGAAGGACAGCCCCCTGGTTATAGGTTTAGGAGAGGAGGAGAACTTCGTGGCCTCCGACGTTCCGGCTTTCCTCGCCTATACAGACAGGGCCATATTCCTGAACGACTTTGAAGCCGCGGTTATAGACAGAAGCTCTGTAGAGGTTTTCACATTCAACGGAGAGCCCGTTAAGAAAGAGGCGGTAAAGATACCTTGGTCGCTGGCACAGGCAGAGAAGGGCGGCTACAAACACTTTATGCTTAAGGAGATAAACGAGCAGCCCCGAGCGATTGCAGACACCATAAGCGGGAACCTCCAGTGGTTTGAGAGCGGGAAGGTAGAGGGCATAGAGCCGGAAGAGGTAGAGAGGATAACGGTAGTAGCGTGCGGGACTTCCTACCACGCCGGCCTCATAGGGAAGTTCCTCTTTGAGAACTTGGCAAAAATCCCGACGGAGGTAGATTACGCCTCGGAGTTTCGCTACAGGGACCCGATAGTTAAGAACCGGGACCTGGTGATTTCAATTACCCAGTCGGGGGAAACGGCCGATACACTTGCGGCGATGAGGCTTGCCAAGGAGAGGGGAGCGAAAGTACTGACGATATGCAACGTCATCGGCTCAACGGCAACGAGGGAGGCAGATACCGTAATCTACACCTACGCGGGTCCCGAAATCAGCGTAGCCTCCACCAAGGCCTTCACAACTCAGTTAACCGTTTTACTCCTCCTTGCCCTTTGCTTCGGAAGGAGAAGGGGTAAGCTCGGTCAAAGGGAGTTTGACTCCCTGTTTAAGGAGCTAATGTCCATTCCATCGAAGGCGGAAGCCTTCCTCAACAGGGAAAAGGAGGAAGAGAGGGTAAAGGAGATAGCGCTGAAGCTCTACAGGGCAAAAAACGCCCTGTACTTGGGCAGACACGTAAATTACCCCATAGCCCTTGAAGGGGCTTTAAAGCTGAAGGAGATTAGCTATATCCACGCAGAAGGGTACCCGGCAGGGGAGATGAAGCACGGGCCCATAGCCCTAATCGATGAAACGGTTCCGGCGGTGTTCTTGGCAACAAAGTCACCGGTTTATGAGAAGGTACTGTCTAACATAGAGGAGGTTAAGGCGAGAAAGGGAAGAGTTGTTGCAGTGGTGAACCCGGGAGACTCTGCCGTAAGTAAACTTGCAGACTTCAAAATAGAGGTTCCCGAAACGCACCCATTGCTCTCTCCCGTGCTCAACGTAATTCCTTTACAATTACTCGCGTACTACATTGCAGACTTCCTCGGATACGACGTAGACCAGCCCAGGAACTTGGCCAAAAGTGTAACCGTGGAGTAGGAGATGGCTGAAACCGCAACGCTGCTCATCTCGTGCCCCGACAGGAAGGGGATTCTTGCCGAGGTCACCGGGTTTATCGCAAGGAACGGAGGCAACATCCTTCACGCCGACCAGCACATAGACTTCCAGAAGAGCATCTTCTTCATGAGGATTGAGTGGGACCTTTCGGGCTTCAAGATTCCGAAAGGCGAAATAGAGAAGGCCTTCAGGCCGATAGCCCAGCAGTTTAAGATGAACTACCAGCTTCACTTCAGCTCCGAGGTGAAGCGGGTGGCGATATTTGTTTCAAAGTACGACCACTGCCTCTACGAGCTGCTCTACCGGTTTAAAGCGGGAGAGCTAAAAGGAGAGCTCGTTACCGTTATCAGTAACCACAGGGACCTTCAGCCCGTTGTTGAGATGTTCGGGGTTCCGTTTGTCTACTCGCCCAAAAGCAGGGAGAACAAGCGGGAAGCCGAGGAAAGGGAGATAGAGATACTCGAAAGGGAGGGGATAGACCTAATAGTCCTTGCCCGTTACATGCAGATTTTAAGCGACCGGTTCGTCAACAGGTTCAGGAACAGGATAATAAACATCCACCACTCGTTCCTACCGGCCTTTGTAGGCGCAAAGCCGTACCACAGGGCCTACGAAAGGGGGGTGAAGATAATCGGGGCAACGAGCCACTACGTAACTGAGGAGCTCGACCAGGGCCCCATAATAGAGCAGGACGTTGTAAGGGTCACCCACCGGGACAGCGTGGAGGATATGATAAGGAAGGGGCGAGACCTTGAGAAGCTCGTTCTTGCAAGGGCGGTAAAGTGGCACCTTGAGAATAAGGTGCTCGTTTACGACAATAAAACCGTTATTTTTGAGTAAGGAGCTTCCCTTTCACCCTATCGAGAATCGGCTTTATGAGGGAGTACTTGGTCTTCAGGCTCGCCTTGTTCACTATGAGTCTGGCGGTCGAGTGGAGTATTGTGTCTACCTCTTTAAGGCCGTTGGCTTTTAGTGTGTTACCGGTCTGAACGAGGTCAACTATTCTGTCTGTAAGACCCACAAGGGGGGCAAGCTCTACAGAGCCGTAGAGGGTTATTATCTCCGGGTGAATCCCCTTACTCCTGAAGTAGGCATCGGTTATCCTGGGATATTTGGTTGCAACCCTTATATAGGAGAGCTTCTCAAGGTCGTAGGGCTCGGGGGCGTTTACCGGCTCGGCAACGGAGAGCCTGCAGGCCCCAAAGCCCAGGTCGAAGGGCTCGTAGAGGTCGTAACCTTTTTCTTCTATAACGTCTTTTCCGGCTATTCCGAGGTCGGCCGCCGCGTAGTAAACGTAGGTGGGAACGTCCATAGGCTTCACAAGCAGAAACCTGTAGCCCTCCCACTCAAATATGAGCTTTCTCGTTTGAGTTAAGACTTCAGATGCATCTATCCCCACAGAGGAGAGGAAGTCAACCGCCTCTTTTAAGAGCCTCCCTTTAGGAAGGGCAAACGTTACCTTCTCCAAACTGCTCCTCCTTCTCTTTAACCCTCTCGATGTCGGCCCCGAGGGCCCGGAGCTTCACCTCCATCTGCTCGTAGCCCCTGTCGAGGTGGCAAATTTTATAAACTTCGGTAGTGTTTTTGGCAGCAAGGCCGGCTATAACCAGTGAAGCGCTTGCCCGAAGGTCTGTTGCAGTAACTTTCGCCCCCACCAGCTCCTCAACGCCGCGGACAAAAACGGTGTTGCCGTCTACCTTAAGGTTGGCTCCAAGGCGCTGAAGCTCGGGAACGTGCATAAAACGGTTCTCGAAGATAGTCTCCCTGATTACAGAATCCCCCTCTGCAAGGCACATGGCGGCCATAAACTGGGCCTGCATGTCGGTGGGAAAGCCCGGGTAAGGCTGGGTCACTATGTCGGTTCCCCTGAGGCGCTCCCTCTTTACAACCCTCACTTTCGAGCCGGGGAGCTCCTCTACAACAAGGCCGGCCTCGGAAAATTTATCCACAACCGCCTTGAGGGCGTAAGAGGGGAAATCCTCTATCACAACGTCTCCTCCGGCGGCGGCAACCGCCGACATAAAAGTGCCCGCCTCTATCCTGTCGGGCATAACCGTATACTCAAAGGGAGAGAGCTCATCAACACCCCAAACCTCTATGACGTCCGTTCCCTCTCCCTCTATAACTGCTCCGGCCCTCTTTAAAGCCCTTGCGAGGTCAACAATCTCCGGCTCTTTCGCGGCGTTACGGATAACCGTTTTCCCTTCGGCAAGAACCGCCGCCATCAGAACGTTTTCTGTTCCGCCAACTGTCGGGAAGTCAAAGTATATCTCGGCCCCCTTGAGCCTTCCCTTAACCTCTCCCACTATAAAGCCGTGGTAGACCTTAATATCGGCCCCCAAACGGGACAGCCCCTTAAGGTGCAGGTCTACCGGCCTCACGCCTATTGCACACCCTCCCGGCAGGAACACCTTCCCCCTGCCGTAGCGGGCAAGGAGCGGACCGAGGGTGAGAATAGAGGCCCTCATGGCTATAACCAGCTCGTAGGGGGCAACGGGGTTGAGGTCCCCCGAGAAGGATACCTTAAGGGTATTCCCCGAAAACGAGGTGTGAAAACCCATAGCCTCAAGGAGTTTGCAGGCGGTAAAAACGTCTGTTAACCTCGGAACGTTGTGGAGGGTAAGGGAGCCGGTAAGGATAGAGGCAAAAATTATCGGCAGAGAGGCGTTCTTCGAGCCGGAGACCTTAACCGTTCCCCTTAACTCCCTGCCTCCTCTTATGATGAACTTCTCTTCACTCTCCATTCTTCTCCCCGACAACTACGCGCTCAATCCCGGAAAGGTCGCGAAAAGACTTGACGTTCAGGAAGCCGGCGGTTTCAAGGAGAGATTTTACCCTATCGGCCTGGCCCTCTCCAACCTCAAGGGCTATGAACCCCTTAGGGTTAATCTTCTCCTTTGCCTGAACGATAAGCCGCTCTATGAGCTCAAGGCCGTCTTTTCCGCCGAAAAGGGCCATGGCCGGCTCATACTTCAGAACCCACTTGTGGAGCCTCTTATCGCCAACGGGAACGTAGGGGAGGTTTGCCACAACGGCATCCACGGGGAAGTCTACAGCTTCAAGGAGGTTGCTCCTGAGGAAGGTCACGGAGCAGCCGAGCCTCTCCCTGTTCTTCTCGGCTACCTCCAAAGCCTTGGGTGAAAGGTCAACACCGTAGTAGCGGTTAGCGTCTCCAAGGAGTTTACACAGGGTAAGGATTACGCAGCCGGAGCCGGTGCCAACGTCAACAACCGTTTTTCCCTGTTTCCCCTTTAGGTAGGAAAGGGCAACGTCTACCAGGAGCTCGGTCTCCGGCCGGGGAACCAGAACTCCCCTATCTACAAGGAACTCAAAGCCGTAGAACTCCTTCTTCCCGGTTATGTAGGCTACGGGCTCCCCCTTGGCCCGCCTCACTATAAGCTGCCTGTAACGCTCCACCTCGTCGTCGGTAAGGGGTCTGTCGAACTGGGTGTAGAGCTCTACCCTGCCCTTCAGGCCGAGGGAGTGAACGAGCAGCAGCTCGGCGTCGAGCCTGGGGGTGGGTGAGCCCCTCTCTTTGAGGATTTCAGAAGCTCTTTTAAGCAAACTACCAACGTTCCACTTCATAGCGGCAATTATAGGGAGTTTTATAAAATTTGGCCATGGAAATCGTCTTCCTCGAAGAGGTAGATTCCACAAACGACGAAGCCAAAAGGCTCCCCTTCAAGCACGGCCTCTGCGTTGTGGCCCGAAAGCAGAGGGCAGGCAGGGGCCGAAGGGGAAGAAGCTGGCTCTCTGAGGCCGGAAAGGGGCTGTACGCCTCGTTTATTCTCGAGAGGCTAAACCTGCCAATTGTAAGCGTGGCTTTCGGCGTGGCGGTTCTGAAAACGCTCAAAGAGCTGGACAACCGCTTCTACCTGAAGTGGCCAAACGACGTTTACATAGAAGGTAAGAAGGTGAGCGGGATTCTCGTTGAGCGAACGAAGGACAGGCTGGTTGTAGGAGTCGGCATAAACCTTTCCTACGGGAAAGAGGAGCTTCAAAACCTTGAAAAACCGGCAACTTCTCTCAGTGCCGAAGGGATAGAATTCAACTACAACACCCTGCTTAAGTCGCTCCACAAAAACGTTTTAGAGCTTCACGCCCGGCTCAAAGAGGGAAGCTTCAACCCAAGGGAGTTTGAGAGGGAGTGCCCCCTAATAGGGCGGGAAGTGGTGGTAGTTCGGGAAAACGAGCGTTTTCGGGCAAGGGCCCTGGGCATAGACACAGACGGAGCACTCGTTGTTGAAAGAGACGGACAGATAACGAGACTCTTTTCCGGAGAGGTAAGCATCCGTGGAGTTTGAATTTCCCACCTTCAGAGAGCTCATGAAAGACAAGAGAATCCTCTACTACATAGAACGGGCCGACTACTTCCTTAAACGTATGGGCTACACCGACCACGGCATAAAACACGTAAGCTGGGTGGCAAACAAAGCCCGGTGGTTACTGCTTAAGACGGTTGGAGACAGAGTCCTTGCCGAGCTTGCGGGTGTTGCAGGGCTCCTACACGACATAGGCCACATAGTGAGCCGCCACGACCACGCCCAGAGCGGTGCAATCCTTGCATACCAACTGCTCAAGGGCAGAGGATTCCTCGACGACCACCTCACCGAGATAACCTTTGCAATAGGTAACCACGAGGAGGGAACCGGAGAGCCGGCAACGGAAGTGGCAGCAGCGCTTGTTGTGGCCGATAAATCCCACGTCCACAGAACCCGGGTGAGAAAAGAGGGGAACATAAAGGAGGACATTCACGATAGAGTCAACTACGCCGTTCTATTCAGCAACCTCGAGGTGGATAAAGAGAAGAGGGTGGTGAAGCTCGTCCTGAAGATAGACACCGAAATCTCCGACCTCCTCGACTACTTCTCTATATTCCAGCCCAGAATGGAGATGTGCAGACGGGCAACCGAAGTCTTAGGGTTTAAGTTCCGGCTCAAGATAAACGACACAGACCTCTAATTGTGTATCATTTGGCGATACCAAGTTGAGACGGAGAGCAGAATGAAAAACCTCAAGTGGAAGGTTCTCTTCATACTCGCAGTTCTTGTAGGCTCCCTCTACGTTGCCCTCACAAAGCCGATAAACCTGGGTCTGGACCTCAAAGGCGGAACTCACCTCGTTCTCCAGATAGAGACACAAAAAGCCCTCGAGAACGAAGTCTCAGCAGCACTCAGGGACATCAAAAGGAGCCTCGAAGAGGAGAACCTCCCCGTTGTGAGCGCCGTAAGGAAGGGAACGACCATAGAAATCGAGATGCTCACCGCAGATGCCGCCCAGAAGGCACAAGAGCTGATAAAGGAAGACTACGGCAGGATGTTTGCAATTAAGCGGAACGGAAACAGGCTCACATTAAGCCTGAAGCCTTCCTACGTTTCCAAAGAGATAGACAGACTCGCCGAACAGGCCCTCGAGACCATAAGGAACAGGATAGACCAGCTGGGGGTTGCAGAGCCGGTAATCGTCAGAAACGGCAAAGACAGAATAATAGTAGAGCTTCCCGGCGTTAAGAACCCCGAAAGGGCGAAGAAAATCATAGGCAAAGTAGCAAACCTCGAGTTTAAAGAGGTAGTGGCGGAGTTCAGGTCCCCGAACCAGATGATAGTAAACCTGGGAGGGAAGGTACCTCCGGGGGCTTCAGTAGAAGTTGAACCCTCTCCCACAGGCCCCAAGTTCTTCCTCGTAGAGGAGGGGCGGAAAGAGCCTATAAAAGTCAAAAACCTTGAAGAGCTCGTTAAAAAGTTCGGAGGGAACGTTCCCGAAGACGAGCAGCTCCTGCTACAGGAGATAAAGAACAAAGAGGGAAGAGTTGTAGCCTACAACTTCTTCCTCGTCAAAAGAGAGCCCATTCTAACGGGAGCCTACCTTAAAGACGCCTACCCCAGCCAAGACGAAAACGGCCTTCCCGCCGTTAGCTTCGTTCTAAACTCCCAGGGAGCAAAAATCTTCAGGAACTACACAAAACACCACATAGGAACGCGCCTTGCAATAGTTCTCGACAACAAAGTCCAGTCGGCACCGGTAATAAGAAGCGAAATAGGTGCCAGGGGCCAGATATCGGGACAGTTCACCTACCAAGAGGCCAGAGACCTTGCAATCGTCCTGCGGGCGGGAGCCCTTCCTGCACCGGTCAAGATAGTGGAAGAGACCACCGTAGGCCCCTCCCTGGGTAAGGAGTCGGTAGAGAAGGGAATAAAGGCGGGCGTAGCGGGCATAATAGTTGTAATGCTCTTTATGCTCGTTTACTACAAAACGGCAGGAATAGCAGCCGACGCGGCCCTGCTCATGAACGTGATAATCCTCTGGGCCCTGATGGCCCTTATAGGGGCAACGCTGACGCTGCCCGGTATAGCCGGCTTCATTCTCACAATCGGAATGTCGGTAGACGCGAACGTTATCATCTTTGAGCGGATTAAAGAGGAGCTTCGCAAGGGCAGAAACCTCTACTCGGCAGTAGAGGCAGGATTTGCAAGGGCCTGGGGAACAATTCTGGATTCAAACGTTACAACCCTTATAGCGGCGGCGGTTCTCTTCCAGTTCGGAACCGGCCCCATCAAAGGGTTTGCCGTTACCCTGTCGCTGGGCATCATGACCAGCATGTTCACTGCAGTTTTCGTAACCAAGGTTCTCCTCGACCTAATCGTTAAGTACAAACCAAAACTCTTCAAGATTTAGGAGCCGTTGATGGAAAGAAAGTTCGACTTCATCGGTAAACGCTACTGGGCATACCTGTTCTCCCTTACACTAATCCTGGGAACCTGGCTCTACGGTGCCTTCATAAAGGGGCCCAAGTTCGGAATCGACTTTACAGGCGGCGTCCTCGTCCTCGTTAAGGTGGAAGAGCCGGGGATAACAACCGGGAAGATAAGGGAAATCTTCAAAGGGAGCGTAGAAGGTGTGACCGTTCAGAACGTTCAAGGGGAGAACGAGTTCATGATAAAGGCCCCGGCTACGGGAGATACCAACAAAACGGTAGAGACAATACGGCGGAAGCTCAAAGAGCACTTTAAAAGTGGCGTAACGATTCTGAAAGTTGAGATGATAGGCCCGACCGTAGGGAAAGAGCTCCGCGAAAAAGGGATAATGGCCATCATCTACGCCCTAATAGGCATCCTTATATACGTTGCCTGGCGTTTTGAGTTCATCTTTGCCGTGGGAGCCGTACTGGCCCTCATCCACGACGCACTGGCCACAACCGGCGTCTTCATGGCCGTGGGAAGGGAGTTCAGCCTCCCGGTTATAGCGGCGCTCCTAACGGTTATAGGTTACTCCATCAACGACACCATAGTAGTTTACGACAGAATCAGGGAGAACATGAAGGTTTACTTAAGGAGCAAGCCCTTCGAGGAGATAGTTAACGACAGTATCAATCAAACCCTCTCAAGGACAATCATAACCTCCCTGACAACCCTCTTCGTAGTTCTGTGCCTTTACCTCTTCGGCGGAGGCGTTATAAACGACTTTGCATTTGTGCTCCTGGTCGGAATAACCGTGGGAACGTACTCCTCGATATTCATCGCAAGCGCCATTGTGGTCGACTGGTACAAGTATATGAAGAAAGTGAAATGAAGGTCCTTCACAGGTACATAGCCTTCGAAATCACCCGGGTGGCGGCCCTCAGCTCCGCCCTCTTCCTCTTTGTAATCCTGATGGACAGGGCATCGACCATAGCAGAAACCGTCCTCGGGAAAGGGGTCTCCTTCCTGGACTTCCTCTCGGTTCTTGCCAAAGGGCTACCGGCGTTCCTCGGGATAGTGATTCCGATGTCCTTCGTTCTTTCGGTTGTTATAGTGTTCATAGGGATGAACAGCAACAACGAGCTTACGGCCGCAAAATCGTGCGGCATAAGCCTGAAAGAGCTGTCAAAACCGGTTTTCCTGCTCGGCCTCATATTCTCGCTCCTCTCCTTCTACTCACTTATGTTCCTTGCCCCAAAGAGCAACGTTGCAATGAAGAGGGAGCTGGAAGAGCTCCTGAGGAAGAAGATAACCTTGAGTATCACAGAGAAGAGGTTTTCCAGCAACTTCCCCGGTGTAACGTTTTACGTTGAGAAGCTCTACCCGGAAAAGGGGCTCCTTGTAAACTTCATGGCGTCGCTACAGAAGAAGGAGAAACTCGTAACAGCTTTCGGCAGAAGGGGCTTCCTGAGGACAAAGGGAGACACCGTCTTCCTCGACATAGAAGACGGCAGTGCCCAAGTTGTAGACTGGAAAAAACCGAAAGAGTTCAAGTTCATAAAGTTCAAGAGCTACACGGTTGAACTCTACAAGTTCACCAGAAAAGAGAGGTTCAAGGCAGCCAAATACAAAACCCTATTCCAGCTCCTCAAAGAGAGGGATAAAGAGGCCAGAGTTGCCGTTGTAAAGAGAACCGCACTGGCGTTTGCCTCGCTGATAGTGGGGATAATCGGATTCTCCATAGCGGTCTCAATTCCCAGAGGCTCCATAGGTGTGGGAGTTCTGATTAGCCTCCTTCTCATCGTGCTTTACTACATACTCTACACCTTCTCTAAGAAGGTTGCCCTGAAAACCGGGCAACCCCTTTTGGCGCTTCTGCCCGATGTGGTATTCGGTGCGGCGGCTCTGTTACTCTATAAACTGGCGGTAAGCGAGCGCATTCGGATAAACGTTGGAGCGCGGTGGTGATAAAGAAGCTCGACAGATACGTCTTCTCCGAAGGGGTCAAGTTCTTCTTCCTGACACTGACCACGTTTCTCACCCTCTTTGCCGTTATAGACTTTGTAAGCCACTTCAACATGGTCTCCAAGGTGGGAGCGTCGGGGGCGGCCGCATACATCCTGGGGAGGCTTCCCCTCTACGGAGTAAGGGTTATTCCCATAGCCACTCTCATAGCCACTATGGTTACGCTCTCTCGGTTTTCCGAAACCAGCGAGCT
Organism: Thermovibrio ammonificans HB-1; assembly: GCF_000185805.1. Taxonomy (NCBI): domain Bacteria; kingdom Pseudomonadati; phylum Aquificota; class Aquificia; order Desulfurobacteriales; family Desulfurobacteriaceae; genus Thermovibrio; species Thermovibrio ammonificans. Next base: position 774,448 of record NC_014926.1, on the reverse strand, counting down.
TACAGTTGCAAGGGCGTTGGGCATAAGCACCTACAGGTTTTCGGCTCCCCTCGTTATCCTCGGAGTGCTGGCATCGGTAGCCTCCGTGGCCGTTCAGGAGACCTTACTGCCGGCAGGCCTTAAAAGGGCAACGGAGATTGCCCTTAAGGCCGGAGAAGAGGTGACAAACGGCCCCCAAAAGGTTCCGGGCGTGTGGTTCAAGGACAGAGCAGGAGATTTTGTGTTCTTCTGGGAGCTCCTGCCAAAAAACAAGAGGGCGGAGCGGGTAAGCATAATAAAGGTTAAAGACTTCTCGCCTACGGGGAGAATAGACGCAGAAGAGGCCATTTACAAGGGCGGGGGTAGGTGGCTTCTCAGGGAAGTCTTTGTAAGGGATTTTAAAGAGCTAAAGAGCACTGAGAAGGAAACGCTTCCTATAAATTTGGGGGTAAGCGTAAAGGAGCTACTTCTGTCGGTAAACAACCCGGAGGCAATGGGGCTCTTAGAGCTATTCCTGACCATAAAGAGATTGAGTAAGCTCAACTACGATACCAACTACCTCAGGGTGGAGCTCTACTCAAAGCTGGCACTCGGGCTGCTTCCGGTTATAACGGCGATAATCGGAATACCCTTTGGGGTTTACAACCCGAGGAATAAAAAGGGCTACACGGTGTTGCTTGCGGCAATAATCGTTGTATCTATGTGGATTACCGTATCGCTGTTTCTGAGCCTGGGGAAGAGTGAGGTCCTTCCGCCCCTTTACGCAGCCTTCGCTCCGCTCCTGCTATTTGGGGCCGTTGGGCTGTTCCTCCTGGGGAGGGTGGAAAGTTGAAGTTCTCCTTTAAGAAAGCGGCTAAAGCCCAGAAAGCTCTGGCTGAAAAGGTGAAAATAACGCCCCTTACAAGGGAACCGAAACTCATTGCCGGATGCGACTTAACGTTTTTAGACCCTTTTAAAAACCCCACCACGGGAATAGGGGCATTTGTGGTTTTAACCTACCCGGAACTGGAGGTTGTAGAAAAGCACTACGAAACCCTTAAGGTAGAGATACCTTACGTGGCCGGCTTTCTGGCCTTCAGAGAGCTTCCCCTCCTTTTAAAAACGCTGAAAAGGCTGAAACACACCCCCGACCTTATCGTGGTGGACGGCCACGGAATAACCCACCCCAGAAAACTCGGAATAGCCTCACACCTGGGGGTGGTAACGGGAATACCCACGGTAGGGTGCGCCAAAAAGCCCCTCTACGGGGAGTTCCAAGAGCCCTGCAGGGAAAGGGGATGCCGCTCTCCCATCACAGACCCGAAAACGGGCACGGTACTCGGCTACGCCTTAAGGACCAAAAGGAACGTTAAACCGGTTTACGTCTCTCCGGGTCACTTAGTAACTCCGGAGGAAGCGGCCGAGCTGGTGCTCTCAAGCTGCACCAAGTACAGGCTTCCGGAACCAACACGGTTGGCGCACAACTACCTGCAGTCTGTTAGAAAGGTTATAATACAGGGCAAATCCCAAGGAGGAGGAGAATATGGCAGTTGAGAGAACTCTGGTTATAGTAAAGCCGGACGCCGTGAAGAAGAACGCAGTGGGAGACATTGTAAGGATACTCCAGGAGAACGACCTGAAGCTCCTTGCAATAAAAATGGTTCACCTCACAAAGGAGCAGGCAAAGAAGTTCTACATCGTCCACAAAGAGAGGCCCTTCTACGATGAACTTACCGACTTTATGTCCTCCGGCCCGTGCGTTCCGATGGTTCTCGAAGGTGAGAACGCAATAGCAAGGGTAAGGGAGATAATCGGTGCAACCGACCCGGCAAAGGCAGCCGAGGGAACAATAAGGAAGAAGTACGGAACAGACGTAGGCAGGAACGCCGTTCACGCCTCCGATTCCCCCGAGTCTGCCGCCTACGAGATTCCGTTCTTCTTCAACCAGCTGGAGATACACGACCAGTATTAAATTCCCGGGGGCATCGGCCCCCGTTAACTCAATTGGGAGAGTTAATGGACGAGAGTTTCAGTATTCTGGAGCTTCCGCCCCAACTGTGCAAAAAGTCCAAGGGAGAAACGGTAGAAGTAAAACACTTCGTGTTCGAAGACCTACTCGACAGCCAGGAAAAGCTCATCTGCCGCCACGCCGAAATCGACGAGAACTTCTCAACCTACCTCTACCTGTTGGAGAAGAAAAGGGACTCTTTCTTCTCCCGGGAAGAGGAAAAACCTTTAGGCTGTTACCTCGGATACAGGGCGGGTGTTCTGTACACCTTTGAAGACTTTAACTTCAAAATAAACTCCTTCGACGAGTTTACGCTGCTGAGCGAGGCTGTTGAGGTAACAACCGGAACGAGCTTCTTCTTCGAGCTGTGCAACCTCTGCCAACTCCCCCAGGAGCTCTCCGGCGAGATAGAGCTTCTCCTCTCCATCTACTCCCGAAAAGTCAAGAGAATACCGCCCCTTACCCACTTCGACCAGATTGCCGACGAGAACAGAGAAGTGCTTAAAATGGCGGTAAAGGGCAACCCCCGGGCGGTTGAAAAACTCGAAAGGGAGGTAGGGGAAGAGGAGGCCAAAAGGTTGATAAAGGAGTTTAAAACCCGCCCCGAAGAGCTCTTCGACACCTGCATACTCTCGAGTGAGGGAAGCTACAGCGTGGTCGGCATAGTAACCGCCCTGGGCACGGAAGAGGTAGAAGGAAGACAACTAACGGTTGTAGACCTCTTCGCAGAAGAGTTCGAGCTGAGGGTTCTCTCCCCGCACGTAGAGCCGGTAAAGGAGGGAGAGAGGGTGGCCCTCAGTGGTAAAATGTTTGCAGTAGCCGTGGTTTAAGAGGAGGAGAGGGTGAAGATAGGGAGATTTAAGTGGGGTGAGAGGACAATCTACGGGATAGTTAAGGGGAGGGAGATAGTTCCCGTTAAGGAGACAAAGGTCTCTGAGCTCATGGAGGGCGTTACTCCGCTTGATGAAACCGTCTCCTTTAAGGAGGTGAAATTTCTCTCACCTACAAGGCCTTCCAAAATCGTGGCGGTAGGCCTCAACTACAGGGCACACGCCGAGGAGATGGGCAAAGAGGTTCCGGAAGAGCCCCTGCTGTTCATGAAACCCTCCACGGCGGTTATAGCCAACAAAATGCGGATATTCCTGCCCAAAATGTCCAGCAGGGTAGACTACGAAGGGGAGCTCGCCGTAGTAATAGGGAGGAAGTGCAGAAAAGTCTCCCCGGAGGAGGCCCCCGACTACATCTTAGGCTACTCCTGCTTTAACGACGTAACCGCAAGGGACCTTCAGAGAAAAGACGGCCAGTACACAAGGGCAAAGTCGTTCGATACATTTGCCCCCTACGGCCCATGGCTCAACACCGACATAGACCCGATGGGGCTCCAGATAACCACAAGGGTCAACGGCGAAGTAAAGCAGAGCGGAAACACCAGCGACATGATATTCTCGCCCTTTGAGCTCGTTTCGTTCATATCACAGATTATGACTCTCCTGCCGGGAGACGTTATAGCAACCGGCACCCCGCCGGGAGTCGGGCCCCTGAAGGCGGGAGACAGGGTGGAAGTGGAAATCGAGGGAATAGGAACCCTCATAAACTACGCAGAGGAGGAGAGGGAGTAGCTTAGGCCCTCTCCAACTCTCCCTCCCTCTTTACGTGCTCTATGAAGCGGCTGTAGGTGGAGTGGCTGCTTAAGGTTTTCGTGTTCCCAATGGCAACCAGCTTTCGCCTGGGGCGCGTTATGGCAACGTTGAGCCGGCGAAGGTCCTTCAGAAAACCTATCTCCCCTTCGTCGTTGGAGCGAACGAAGCTGACGATTATGGCTTCCTTTTCCCTCCCCTGAAAGCCGTCTACGGAGTTAACCTCAACCTTAAACTCCCTCTCTGCAAGGAGCTGCTTTATAAGCTTCACCTGGGCGGCGTAAGGGGTGATAATGCCGATTTCCCTCCTGTCGAGGCCCATACGGTGAAGCTCAAGGGCCACCTCAACGGCTATCTTGGCCTCTTCGTAGTTCTCGTAAGAGGTGGAACCTTCGGGCTGAAACTCGTAGGCGTTTATAGAGCTTGTATCGATAAAGCCGAGGGGAACGGAAGGGTCGAGGACCTTCTTAAACTTCCTCGGCGCCTCAAGGTTGAAGTCTGCAAGGGTTCTCTCTTTTACCTCCGGGGCGGCTACGAGCTTACCTTCGTAGAACTCCCTGTTGGGGAACTCCATTATCTTCTCGTTCATCCTGTACTGAACCCGCAGCATCGAGGAGAGCTCGCCGTGGGTAGAGATGAGCCTCTCAAAAAGGGTTCTCTCAAGCTCTTTGGCCTCTTCACTCGCCACAGTGGGGGGAAGCTGCTTATGGTCGCCGGCAATGAAGAAACGGTTGGCCCGGGCTATGGGTATCAAAGTGGAGGGCTCAACCTGCTGGCTGCCTTCATCTATAACGGCAGAGTCAAAGTGGAAACCTTCAAGGAGCTCCGACTTCACCATGGAGTTTGTGGAGATTACAACGTCGGCATCGGCGATTATCTCCCTGAAGATGTGGGTCTCCATCTCCTTTAGGGCCTTAATCCTCACATCTATTTCGTAGTTCGCCAAAATCCACTCGGCCATGGAGCGCATGAGCTTTTTGGGAACGCCGCGGAAGCTCTTTCCCTTCTTGCCGAAGTAAACAATCTCATCGTCGCTCATACCCCTGCGGAGCTGGGGAACGGGCTTTGTAAACTGGTCCCGCTTCTCTATAAGCTCCTTCACCCTCTCCCACCCCTCTTTTACCTTCTGAGCCTTAGGGTGCTCTTCAAAGAGGGCGTAAATGGAGAACCTCTCAAGCTCTTCCAGAACCCTTGCAGGATGACCTATCCTTACCAGTTTCAAATCCGGGTACTTGGAGAGGTTGAGGAGTATGTTGTCTGCGGCAATGTTGGAGTCGGCAGTGGCTATAACCTTTTCACCCCGCTTTACAAGCTGAACGATAAGCTCGGTAATAGTGCTGGTTTTCCCTGTGCCGGGAGGGCCGTGAATGAGGAAAAAGTCCGGAGAACCTAAAGCCCTTGAAACGGCAAGTCTCTGAGTTTCGTTGAGCCTGGAGTCAACAGGTTCAAAGGGTATCTCGGTAAAATGTTCCGGCTCTCTCAGGCCTATAACGGTGTTTCGAAGCTCACGCTGGCGGCCGCTGGCGTGCCTGAGCTCCTCTAAGTTCTCCTCCATCCGCTTGAAAGTAACGTCGTTAACGTAGAGGTCTATCCGAACCCCTCTCTTGTAAACCCAGTTTGGAGGGCGGTTATCAAACGCAACGGTTACGGTTTTCTCCGTAATCCTTACAACTGTGCCGAGTAAGTCGCTCTTTAAGGGGTTACCTTTACTAACAAGAACTATGTCGCCTGTGGTTATCTCCGTCTCTATGGGTTTTTCCCTCCAGAACCGAACAAGGTGAAGGTGAAACTTTGTTCCCGCCTTGGTTCCCTTAAGGTCGAGAATGGCACGGCCCAGAAGCTCCCTCTCCCTGCCTGAAAGCCTCCTTATCTCCTCCTCCTGGGCCTCTATCTCTGCAAGCCGTTCAACGTCGATAAGGTACTTAAACCTCTCAACGTAAAGGTGAACCCTCTTTATCTCCTCAGCCTCCTCCTCAGAGGGAACAAAGTCGGAGTAAATACTACACAGGCTCTCATCCTTCAGGTAAATGAGAGTTTTGCCGTTGGCTATGAAAACCTCCCTTACGTCTCCCTTCCTCAAGCCGAGTTTCTTCAGCTCCCGCTGAAGTTTTTTACCGTCGTAAATACCTTCAAGGAGAATAGGCAACTTAAACCTCCATTAAAGAGTCAGGGAGACAAATATAGCTCTCAAAACGGCTAAAACCACCTTCTATACCCGGAGCTGAGAATCCAGCCCCAGGAGTTCAAAGCGTTAAAGCTGTTAAACGTTCCCAGCTCCACGTGAAAGTTATCCTTCCTCGTGAGCCTGCCGCCTACACCTACCACAAGTGAACAGTCGGCTCCGTACTGGCTGTTGTAGCTTACAGAGCCGTCGAAGTAGGGCCTCCAGCTCTTTATAAAAGAGTCCCTGTGGTCAAAGCCCCAGTTAACACCAACGCCTAAAGAGTAAAAGCCGCTGGGCAGAACATTCTCCCTCTCCTTACCCGAGAGCCTGTCAACGTAGGTTCCCGTATGGTCGGTCTCGTAGTAGCTGTTAAGGTTTAAAAAGAGGCGGAACTTATAGTCGGGGTACTGACTCCGCTCCTGAAAAGAGAGCTCGGTGTAGAGTTTTCTACTGTTACCTACGTAACTGCCGTCGAGGGAGTAGTACCTGTTATAGGAGAGGGAAGTGAAAAGGGAGAGCCTGTTGTAGAAGGGGAAGGTGAACTCAAGCTGTGCCCCCCTTCGAACAACTCCTAAGGAGCTCAGGAAGGACTCATCTGTCAGCTCACCCTTAAACAGGGTAAGCGTGGCCGTAGACTGGTGCCAGAGCTGAGCGGTGTACCCTAAGTAACCTCCACCTAAAGTGTGGCTTCCCCCCCTAACTACAGTTACACCGGCAAAGAGCGACCTGTTGTAGTCGAGCAGACGCTCAAGGCCAACAGAAATCCTGTTCAACCCCCTCTTGGTGTCAAAAACGTTCCCCCGAGAGATGTCGTATCTAAAGGTATCCTTAACGTTCAGGTAGTAGTTTCCGGTAAGGTGCAACCTTAAATCCTGAGAGAGGGAAAGGAGGTTCACCCCCTTAACGCCGTAATCGGTAAGCTCAAGGTAGTAGTGGGAAGCCTTATCTACAACAAGGTCTCTAAACTGCTTCATAAGCTCGGCGTCTTTGGGGTTCTCATCCATACCCTTAACGGCTATCCAAAAAGCCCTGCCGAACTCCCCCACCTCTTCAAGGGCCGTAACTCTATCCCTGATGGGAAGTATGGGAAGGTAGAGCTTCACAAGCCTATTCATCAGGTACCTGTCTTCCCAGTAGAGGGCAAGGGTGAGCTTCATCCAGGGCGCAAGCTCCTCATCTTTTCGCTTCCAAAGGTAGGCGGTCTCACTCTCCCGCCCCTTATAGAGGAGGTAGGTAAGGTAGATATCCCTTGCGATTTCCTTCGAGAGGTAACGCTTAAGCCTCAGGAACTCCCTCTCAAACCTGTCTGCAGGCTGGTAAAAGATTGAAGAGCGAAGGTAGGCCTCAACAACGTCGGGGGAGTGAACTCCCTTTTTTATGAGCTTCTTGGTGTAGTTGTAAACTCTAAAACGCAGGGTCCAAGCCCTTCGAACGTCGCCGTAGAGCTCGAGGGCATCGGCCTCTGTAAGGAGCAAGTTGGGGTTCTTGGTTTTTATCAGGCTAAAACACTTTAAGGCTTTCTTACCGTTCTGGAGGAAGAGATAAGCCGCAGCAAAGGCCTCCGGAACTTGGCTACAGTAATCTTTGTACCTTCTGACAAGGCTCTCCACGGTGGGGTAGTCCTTCATATCTATACTGAGATAGATAAGCTCGGCCAGAACGTCGGGCGATGGGTTACCGTTGAGGTAGCTGAACAGCAGCCGCCGTGCCCTTTCCTTCTCACCCAGCTTAACAAGGGCGGAGGCGTAGGTGAGGCCGATAGTAGGGTCGGCAAGGAGCCTCCTCCTCAGCCTGTCGGGCAGGGAGTCCACCGACTCAACCACCTTGTCCCACTGCTTCAAGGAGGCAAGCAGGAAGAGATAGTTGGCAAAGAAGTCAGGTTTACCGAACTTATCAAATCCGAGCTTTGCGTACTTAACGGCCCTCTCGGGCTCCCTGTAGTAGTAATAGTAGATAACGCGGGTAAAGTCGGTCTCATCTGCCTTGTCGAGCTCTATGAGCCTTTCGGCAACCTCTACAGCCGTTTTAAAGTCGCCGAGGCTCCAGCTCAGAGACTCCAGAGTGTTCAGGTAGTCTACGCTGTTAACTTTCCGCCACTCCTCCTTTAAGGTGGCAAGGGCCTCTTTAAGCCTGTGCATGGCAAAAAGGAGCCTTGCCTTTGCGAGCCTGTCCTCAGGGGATAGGCCGAACCTCTGCTGTATAAGGTCGAGGACCTTTAACGCCTTTTGAAGCTCTCCCCTGTACCAGTAGATATTAAAGGCAAGATGAAGGGCATCGGGGTTATTGGAAAAGTGCTCAACCAAAAAGTCGGCCCCCTCCTCGGGCCGACCGACCCTGTGGAAGAGGTCAACTATATCAGTATAGTCAACGTTTCCTTCCCCGGAAGCTACAAGGAACTTCACACTCTTAAGGGCAGTTTCAAAGTCTCCCACCGCAAGGGCAACAGAGTAAAGGGGCCGAGCATACTCGTAGCGGTGGAACCTAAAAACAAGCTCCCTGTAAGCTTTCAAGGCCACTTTCGGCCTGTTCAGCCACACGGCCACGGTAGCAAGCCTCTTCCACCACTTTAAACTGTCTGGGTGGCGTTTTACGGCGAGTTGGGCAACCTTTAGCGCCCCCTTTAGGTCTCCGTTACCCAGGTAAACGGAGTAGAGAAAATCGAGGCCCACATGGCCCTGCCTGCTCTCTTCCGGTTTCTCAGGAACGGAAGGGGCAGAAACTTCACCGGCAGGTTTCTGCCCTGCTCCCCGTAGCTTTTTCACATCGGTTTCAACGAATGAGTAACTCTTTATCCCGAGCTCTTCAAGTTCGGTAACTTTCTCCCTTAAAGCCCTAACCGTAGGTGAAACAAGGTACCTGACCGTGTAGTACCCCGAGTCTGTCCTGTAGACAAACGCCTTTCTCCTTATAGCCGGGGGCAACTTCTTTAAAAATGCTTCCGCCCTCCCGTAGGAGTTGGTGGTAACAAGTTGAATGGAGTAGAACTTCCCTAAGGCGGGAGCGGTAAGAGCCAGCCACAGGGAAGCGGCAATAAGCACTCTCCTCATTTCTCTCCTCCGTACTGCTTCAACAGCCTATCGGCAAGCTCCACAGAGAGCCGCCTTAAGTTCTGGGCAACGGCCACCTTCAGGAAGAAAGAGAGGGCATCCTTCGAGGTGTAACGGCCGAGGTTCTCCCTGATTAACTCCTCAACTACACCTCTGTTACCCGACCACATTGCAAGATTCAAACACTCCTTGAGGACCTTAAACGAGCCGTTGCGTTTTAAAAAGGCCCTACAGAAGTCGAGGGCCCCCCGATAGTTACGTTTTGCAAGCTCAACATCTATTAGCTTCTTCAGGTCTTGGTAGGTAAAAACACCCCTATCGATGAGCCTACGGGCAACCTCAGTGTAGAGCTTCTCATCCTTAATCTGAAGCGCCACGGTAAAGAACTTCTTCAAGTCGGCATCGGAGAGCCGACACCTGGAAAGACAGAGCTCCAAAAGCCCTTTAAGGGTGGAAGTATCCCCTTCGGCCCATGCAAGGTCTATGGCCTTGCGGAGCCACCGCTCCTCCCCGGTTAAAAGGGCAAGCTTATAGGCAGCACTCTCTGCAACATCAAGGGCCCCTATGGTTAAAGCGGTTGAGTAAACCGCTTCAAGGCTTGAAACCCCGCCGCTGTTAAGCAGCTTCTTAAGCAGTGCAACAACCTTCTCCTTATAGAGCTCCTTCTCGGCGGGCCTTGCGGTGGAGTAAAGCCCCAAAAGGGCCTTCAACTTCAGAGCGAAGAACTTATCCCTGTAGCCGGGAGCGTTTAAAATGCCGGCATACCTGTTCAGCAGGTCGTAAGCCCTGCCGAACTCTCCAACCGACAAGTTCTTCTCCACCAGAGTAAAAACGAGCCGGGGGCTCTTAGAGTGGGCAAGAACGCTCTCAACGTAGTACTTTGCAAGGGGGTAGTTGTAGTTGGGGTCCTCAACGAAAAACTCCTCTATCTTCCCCTTCGGAAAGAGGAGATAGGCCACAAACAAAACGAAAACCACAAAGGCCAGTATCTCCCAGAAACTGAAAACCTTAACCCTTGCAATGGACTTCCAGTCTAACCTCTTTCTCTGGAGACTCAACCTTTAAAACCTCCCCCTCTTTTCTTACCTTTGCACCCTTGGAAAGGACCTTCACACTGCAAGCAGGGGAAACGTCAAAAACGGCCTCAAGGCCGTCTGTCTCGCTCTTAAGCGATAGGAAATAGCCGTCTCCCTTTCTGTCAAAGGAAGTAACAACGCCGTTGGAGCGAACAAGCCTGAACGGACTGCCGCCGCCAAAGCGCAATACCCTACATTTTTCCGGAGACAGGGTAACGTAAATCGAACCGTTAATACGCCTGTAACCTACAACTCCCCGAGAGGCCGAAACGGAAGGAGCGCTGCCACTATCAATCCGAACAGTTTTTAAAGAACCGGCAGAGCAGACAACCAAACCGGGCCTGCCGTCGTTAAAGGAGGCAACAGCCGTACCCCTAAATTCAAGAACCCTCTGAGCGTACTGAGATAGGTAAAGGGGAACAACCTCCTGAGAGAGTGCCCACCTGTAAACGGCCTTCAGAGCGTTAAAGGCACTCGGGTCCTCTCCGGAGTAGAAGTGGTAGTAAATCGAAATGGGTTTTAACCTTCTGGGAGAGTCGGTGAGCTTAAAACCGGATATGACTCTCAAGTAGCCGTCTTTAACGGTCCACTCGTTTGTGTAAACGTTTTCGTTCTGGAAGGGAGCGTAAACCTGGAAGTAACCGGCCTTGTTTATCCCCATGGGGGAAACTCTGCACAGGTAAGGAAAGGTGTCGCTTATGGTGGTATCGCCGCCGTTTACGTTGTAGAGCTTCAGGTCGTAAACCCTCTTTACAACCGGTGCAGGCGGGTCGCAATCCCCCGACCAGAGAAAGTCCTTAACCTCTTTCCCGGGTGGAGTAAGGTAACGGTCTATAAAGTGAACAGAGTAGTCTATCTCCTTGGAGATGCTCACCTTCGTATAGCCGGGAATGTTCAGGTGGTAGCCGTAGGGCAGCTCCTTAGGGTTGGGAGGTGGAAGCTTCTTACCGAGGCTCATAAGGTATATATCCCACCAGTTAAAGGGGTGGGAGTAGGTGTGGCTTGCAGGCTCAACGTTGGGTAGAGCAAATATAGAGCGGGCAACGGCCATCAGCCTTTCCGCCTTATCCGGGTAGAGGCCATGAGGGTCGAGCTCTCCCACTATAACCGAAACGGTATGGGGAACCTTAAAGACCTTGAAAATCTTATCCCTCAACACCTCTCCCGTATACTCTCCGGGAACAACCGCAGACTTATCGGCAAAGCCGTCGCCGTCGAGGTGAACCGTGAGTATCCGGCTTCCCGACTCAGTAGTTACGTCGGGCACAAGGGGGAGAGAGCCGAAAACCTCCCTGAAGAGGACAAAGGGGTTACAAACCCAGAGGACGTCGTTGAACATGTCCTTTACAAGGTACTGGCTGTAGCCGTAGCCTCCCCAGTCGGTTACGGCTACAGGAACAAAGCGCTGCCCCAAGGGGTTGACGAACTCCAAAAGGGCCCTGTAGTTACCCTCGGGAACCACAAAGGTATCGGTGGGAGTCGGATAGGCCTTAACCTCAAAAGGGTAGCCCTTAAAGTGGTAAACGAGCTTCAACGGAGCAAAGGGTTTTTTATTGGGGAAAGACTTAACGCCGAGCCTCTTCAGCTGGGAGTCCGTAAAGGAGCTGATATCCATAATGAACACCTTTACTCCTTTAGAGCGCAGGGCAAGGAGCTCTTCTGTAAGCTTCTCGGAAAGCTCCGGCCTGAAGTTCCATACAACAACCCCTTTGGGCAGGTAGTGGGTCTTCAGGTAGTCATCAAGGCTGGTTATGGGAACGGGAGTGGGAGCGTAACCGAGCCACTCAAGGGGCGTCTGAACTATCCTGTGAACGTCGGAGTTGGAGGCGGAAGAGAGCTTCGGGTCGTAAAGGAGCAGTATCTTCCTGTTAAACAGGTGGTAAACACCCTCCCCGAGGGCGGTAAGGCTCTTATTTGTTATCCAAGGTATAAAGCCGAGCCCCATTATCCTCCGGGCAAGCTCCCTTGCAGCGGCAGACCTGGGCTTCTCCATGTAATCCACAACTACAACGGGCATCCACCCCGCTATCCGCTTAAGGAGGGTAAGCCTTACCGTCTGCTCCCGACGAGGGACGCTAACGTAAGAGAGGTTCCTTCCGAGACCGGAAAAGAGGGACTCGGTAACGAAAGCGTTAACCTCTCCCTTAACCTTACCGACTATCCTAAACTGACCGTTTAAAAGGAGGATTTTCTTCGGATACCGGGCCCTGAGGGCCTTTATCAGTCTTACTTCAGCAGACTCGTAACCGGCCCACTCACTCTTAGGCAGAACGAGCTGGTAGGAGTTCAAAGTATCGAGGAAGAGGCCGTCGTAGAACGAAAGGAGGCTCTCGGCCTTCTGAAGCTGGTATTCAAAACAGCTCTGCTTCCTGAGGTCGATAACCGCCGTATGCCAAACCGGGTTTTCACCGATTACACAGCCGGCCGGAAGGCTCTGGAGCCGACTCTTTAAAACCTCTCCGGTGCTAAAGTAGGCAACGAGCTTAGCCCTCTTTTTTAAGTAGAACCGCTCGGAGACCCTTTCGGGGGTGAAAACGCTCGGGTCAACAACCACCCAGTCGTAGGCGTAGAGCAGCTCATCCGGCACGTCGCCGTAGAAGAAGGCAACCGACGGCTTTCCTCCCAAAGCAGCACCGGAAAAGAGCGACAGAAACAGGCTAAGCAAACATAAAAGTCTTATAGTGAACATCGTAGAGGAACCTCCTCAAGAATATCAGGGCAACAACAAACGAAACCAGCAGAGAGAAGAGGAACCCGTAACCGTAGAAATAGGGACCGAGGTGAAGAGTAACGTAGGTAAAAAGGGCGTTTGTCACCAGGAAGATGGCCGTAGAAATCAGAGCTTCACGCCTTAAATCGAAGTAAAAGAGCAGAGACAACACAACTATAAAGAGTAGCTGAAGGGAGGTTGCAACGGCCAGTATGTTAAAGAGCGGGATGTAAACCAGAGAGAGGCGAAAGAGCTTAAAGAGCCCCACTTCCAGCAGGAAGATAATCACAAGAGTAACGGCCTGAATCCTTAAAACCTCCTGAACGAAAGTCCTTACTGAGTTGATAAGGTCGTAGCCTATCTCAAAGATTCTTATGAGGGTCTCACCCTCCCTTACGGCGTCGTAGTAGCGCTGGTAGTGCTGAGCAAACTCACCCTCGAGCTTCAGGAAGAAAAACCCCATACCGGGAGCTATGGAGAGGTAAGCGAGGAACATCGGAATGTCGTAAATAAACGAAGCCTTAAACGGCCCCAAGATGGTAACGCCGGTAACCTTGGAGTGCCAGAACTCAAACTTATCAATCCAGATTGCGAGGTTGTAAAAGAGCCCCGACAGGGCAAGGGAGTAGAAAACCCTGTTCCTCTTCAGGAAGTCAAACTCCAAAAGCCTGTTAGAGGGAAACTCCCTGAATATGGCGGCAAGAAGCAGGAAGTAAACAACGAGAAAGCCTATAGCGTAAGCGTAGAGGAAGCCGTACTCGGAATACTCCTGAAAGTAGGGCGCCAACAGAACCATGAGCAGGAAACCGAAGACAAAGGAGAACAGGATGTACTTGTAACTCTTAAGGGAGGTCAGCAACGTGTTCGCAACCCAGAAGGAAGAGGCGAAAACGGTTGTCACAGTAAACAGGATAACCAAGTGAGGCGAAAGCTCAAAGAGCCATCCCCTCAGAAAGAGCAGCGAGACGAAAAGCCCCAAGAACATGCTGAGTATGAGGGCACCGAGCAGGTTCGGAAGGACCCTGTCGCTCTGCTTCTCAAAGAGCCTATCTGAAACGTAACGGCTGAAAAGAAGCTGAAACGGACCGGAGGCTATAAGGCTCAAGGCCATTATGTAGGTGATAATAACCTGGGATGTCCTGACGTTGGTCACATCTCCGGTAATTTGGGCAACCCACACCCCTGCGAATATTATGGCGAGAATCGAAATGACCCACGGCCCCGCAGCAAGGGCGGTAGAGTAGAAGAAAGAGGCTACTATACTCGAGAAGCTCCTCTTTGCAAGGAGCTTCCTAAGTTCGAAACTGATACCTGCCATCGGCTACACCCCTAAACACTTACCCGAATAAACTCTTCGTATATGGAGCGGTAACTCTCAAGGAAAGAGTCGAAACTGTAGAAGCGACTCACCCTGTTAAACGCCGTTTCGCTACACCTGCTCCACAACTGCGGTTTCGTAAGGAGCTCCACGTAGGCTTCGGCGGCTGCCGCCGGGTCTGCAACGGGAACCACCCTGCCCGCCCTTCCGAGGGCAACGTCTTCCTCGGAGAGCCCGCCGTTTATCAGCTGAGGGCACGCCCCCACATCGGTGGCAACAAACGGCACTCCGGCGGCGAACGATTCAAGTATTACAAGGGGCATCCCCTCGCTTATCGACGTAAGGGTTGCAACCTTAACCTGGGAGAGGACTTCCTTCACGGGACGGAAGCCGGTAAACTTGACAACTCCGTCGAGCTTCAGAACCGAGACAAGCCGCCTACACTCTTCGTAGTAGGAAGGGTCTTCGTCGGTAGGCCCTACAATCCAAGCCTCAAAGTCGTCTATCTTATCTGCAACTATTCTGGCGGCTTTAATGAAGGTTTTCACATCCTTAATGGGAACCACCCTGCCGATGAGGGCCACAACGTTTTTCCTCCTCTTAACGGCCCTCACCTCCTCAAACTGTGAAACGTCTATACCGTTGGGGATAACCCTCGTCTTCTCGGGCGGCGCCCCGAGGGATATCTGGGCCTCTCGGGCCTTATCGAAGAGGGAGATTATGACGTCTGCAGAGAGGTAGGCTATTTTTCCCAAGCTGTAGAAGAAGTTGATAAGCATCTTCTTGAAGTAATCTATCTCACCGTACTCCCTCTGGAAGAAGTAGCGGTGCTTTGTAAACGTTTCCGAGCTGAGGATGTCTATTTTCCTCTCCCTTGTGTAAATACCGTGCTCTGTGAGAACGAAGGGAATCCCCCGACTGTTTTTCAACATCGACGCCACAAAGCCGGCATAACCGGTAGAAGGGCTGTGGACCAAGTTGGCACTGGGCAGCTCCCCAACGCTTGTGGCAACCCTCCACAGGGGCAGGTGGGAGTTCCTCACCGACCAGAAGTAATCTACAAAGGGGAGCTCGCCGGCGTACTTTATGCACGCCTCACAGATGTACTCCCAAGAGCTTCTGCCGTAAAGGAACTCCTCCTCCTCGATAACGGTGGTAAAAGTCTCAGGGTCAACGGCAGGGTAGGGAACCTCATCGTAGTCGGTTTTTAGGTAGTCGTGAAGCGTTCTCACCCTGTGGAGGAGCTCCTCGTCGAACTTCCTCGGGGCGGGAGGAGGAAGCTCACTCTCCTCAAACAGGAAAATCTCCCTGTAGAAGGTGAGGTTATCGGGGAACGTATAGGCCGGCTCCCCGTAATCTTCACGGCGACTTCCTATGAAGAAAACTCCGAAACTGTACTCCTTAAGGTTCCTCACTAAAGAGTCAATCCACGCAGAAACACCTCCCCTGATGTAGGGGTAGGTTCCCTCGGCAACTATAAGAACGTCGGGCTTAAACAACTTTCCTCCCCTGCCAGAAGTTCTTCATAAACACAACATCCGGGTGGAGGGAAAGGGGAAGCTCACTGAAGAGCTCTTTCACCCTCTCTACGTTCCCCTTCTCAAACTCTGCCTCGGCAAGGTAGGGAATGGCCCGCTTCCTCGTAACCGGGTCTCCCGATATGTAAGCCTTGCGGAGAAAGGGATACGCCTCTTCTTTCTTGCCGTACTTTAAGAAAAGCCTACCGACGAGGAAGAAGGTCTCCGGGTCTTTTATCCTCTTAACCGACTCCTGGGCCCACCTGAGGGCCTCCTCTATTACGAACTTCTTAAGCTCATCGTCTACAAGGTTGTAGTAGAGGAGCTCCCAGTAACTCTGGGCTATCTCTTTGGCCAGCTTTCCCTTTTCAACCTCGGAAGAGGCCACCGAGAAGCGCTCCTTCAAACGGGCTATCCGCTCGTTCAAGCGCCCCTCAAGCCTGGAGACTATCGAGAAAGCGGCAAGGCGCACCTCATCGGCACCGTTAAGCAGGGCCTTTTTTGCTATCTCTATTGCAGAAGGAGTTCCAAGCTCCTCAAGGAGTACAAGGGCATCCTCCTTAAGGGCTTCCGGCTTCTGCGAGAGGAACCTAACAACCGACTCCCCGTACCTGCGGGGAGCCACCCTCACCTTTTCGAGGGTAAGCTCCTCAACCGGTATCTTCTCTAAGCCCAAAGGCTCCTCTTCCCTCTGGAACCTCAGAACAATCAGGAAAAGCGGAATGTAGAGCAGGTACCCGATAACCGGCAGGAGGAATATGGAGAGGAATATTCCGAGGAAATTCACAAGCCTTCTCGAGTAGCGCTTCGGAAGGAACAGGAAGATAATCAGCGAAGTAACCAAAGAGAGAACGAAGTGAACGCCGATAAAAACCAGCGGCGAGTACAGAAAGAGGGTCACAACAAAGGCCGCAAAGAGAAGAATTAAAGAAACAAAGGCCTTTACTATGAACTCCATTCTACACACCCACCACAGAGCGGATTTTCTCCTCTATAGCGTCGTCAACCTTAAGGACCCTGTAGGGAGGAAGCTCATCGGAACCGAACGTCCTCTCGTAATCCCTGGCTATCCTATCGAGGAAGCCCTTAGCCGACGACGCATCGGAGAGGGGAAGGAGAACAAAGTAGTAATCGCTACCGTTACCCCTGAACGAATCCATAAAGTCTACAGCCCGTAAACGCTCCTTAAGGAAGAACCCGAAATCCTCTGAAGGGTGGGGCAGCTTAAAAACGACAACCGTACTATCGGCCTTGAGCCTGGAGTAGAGCTTCTTCAGGATAACAACCTCCCTCAGGAAGTCGTAAGAGAGAGGTAACGTTGCAAGCTCAACCGGGTTAAGGTTTGAGAGCCTCTCAACCTCGTTGAGGAACCAGTAGAGGATAACGCTCAGCGAGAGAACAGTATCGGAGTTCAAGTAGTTAAAGGGAATCTTCCTGAGGACAAAAAGGCCCAGGAGCCTATCGTCGTTAACGTAGCTGTAAACCGGGATAACCGCAAGGTAGGAAGAGTTACCGTTAATCTCCGAAAGGAAAACCGATTCTCTTGAGTCGAGGGCCTTCCTCACAAGGGGGTCTTCAAGGTTCAAAGGTTCCGACGGCCCAACGGCGAGAATCGAGTGGAAAGAGTCGTTGGAGTACCTGTAGAGCTCGCCGCTCTGAACGTAAAAGGCGGCATCGAGTATATCCCTGAGGACTTGGAAAGGGCCCTTATCACCTTGAGAACGCCCCATAAGGGCCTCTTTCACCTGGGCAACAAGGCTACGTATGCTCACGGGCTTTACAAGGTAGTGCTTCTCAAGCTGGTCGTGAGATAGCTTAAGAATCATAGAGTCGGAGGCGAAACGGCGGAGCTTATCCTGAAAGTAATCGTTCTTCTCCTGGAGAATCTCTATCTTCTTGCTCCAGAAGTAGTGGAACTCACCTACAACCACAACGTTAAGCAGGTGCCACAGTATCGTCCTCAGTGGGAAGTTGGGGTAGAGCAGTTTGGCCAACAACACCTCCACGATAAAGGCAACAATACCGTAGGCCAAACCGTAGTAGAGGGTTATAACGAGGAGGAGCAGAAAGACCGGACTTATGGGCCCCGTCAGGTAAAGGGGGTCCGACGGGTTAAAGTAGTGACCCACAAGAGTAAACAGGACAACGAAGAAAACAACCTCAACAAGGACGAACTTTACTCCCAGGTCCCTAAACAGCATCTTAGAAAGCCTTCCTAAAGAGTTCTTGGGTCAGAACGCCGAGGGACTTATTGCCCCATTCGGTGGCAGAAAGGGTTCCGGACGCGTAAGTCCTGCCGGTTTTCGGGTTCTCAACCATGTAGGTAACGCTGACGGCAGGCTCTCCGTCTATCCCAACCTTGTAACGCCACTCGTTTACAGAACCCCTTATTACACAGTCGAAACGCTGAAGCTCAGACTTGGGAACCTCATTCTCGAGGAGGATAACCTTGTACCCCTTAGAGCGCAGAACTCCGTAAGCGATGGCAGCTACCCTTTTACCTGCCAGAGGGGTTTCGGAGTAGTTATCAAAGGGGACTATGACGCAAACCTGGCGCTTAACTTGAGTGACGGGAGAGGTATTGGTCACAACGGTCGCACACCCGGAAAAGAGTAACCCAACGGATGCAATAGCTAAAAACTTCTTCATGGCTAACCTCCGGAAGTTTAATGTTTAACTAAATATAAAGATAGCAGCGGTGAACCCCGATTCCCCCACGAAGTTTGTTTATTATCAGGTTGAGCGTATTCTAACTAAATGAGGCATTAGATATGTTTAAATATTTTAAAAGAGTCAACCTTCCAATAGGGAAAAAAGGGCACGAACGTGAGAAAAGGAGGAGAAAACGGAACGCAAAGAGCGGACGGATACGCATAACCACCTCAAATATAAAGGTTTTTTAACTTAGTTCTGAATCAAAACTTCCCTAATCAGATTGGAAAGACCCTCTTTAACCGAAAACCGAGGGGAAAAGCCGAGCTTTTCAAGCTTCGATATGTCTGCAACCGAGCGTTTAATATCACCCGGCCTCTCGGGAAGGAAGCGGATTTCCGGAAGTGTACCTACAATATCCCTTATGTAGTCAAGGAGTTCAAGCAGTGAAGTCTCCTTCCCCGTTCCCACGTTGTAGACCTCTCCCGGAACGCCCCTCTCTTCGGCGATGAGGAGGGCCGAAACCACGTCTTTAACGTAGATGAAGTCCCTGGTCTGCCTACCGTCTCCGAAGATATCTACGGTTACAGGCTCTCCAGTTAAGTAACGCTTTACCCGGTCTATGAAAATAGAGATGACCCCCGAGTAGGGAGAAGACGGGTCCTGCCTCTCCCCGAACACGTTGAAAAAGCGCAGTGCAACACCCTCTAAGCCGTAGAGCCGAAAGGAGTTTACAACGTAACGCTCCGAAGCGTACTTATCAACTGCGTAAGGGGTAAGAGGGCTCACCGGCATCTCTTCCCTTTTGGGAAGCTGGGGGAGGTCTCCGTAAACGGCCGCAGATGAGGCAAAGATAAAACGCTTCACCCCCCTACTTACCGCAGACTGAAGCAGGTAAAGGGTTCCATCGCAGTTAACCCTGTGGCAGTAAAGGGGTTCCTCAACGGAGCGCTGAACGGAGGCAACGGCCGCAAGGTGAAAGACCGAAGAGAAGTTAAACTCCTCAAATAACCGCCTCACCAACTCTTCGTCTGTAACAGAGCCCTTTACAAATTCCAGGGAAGAAGAGTCGGGAAGGTTGGAAAGCTTTCCGGTAGAGAGGTCGTCGAGAACTACCACTTCCCTTCCCTGAGAAAGTAGGACCTCTACAAGGTGGGAGCCTATAAAACCGGCACCGCCTGTAACGAGAACTGACATGTTTCCCCCCTTGTTCTATCTTATCACTTCGGAGATATCCCCCCAACGGCGGAGAATTATAATACCTTCCAGCCCTCAAAGGAGGCCTCAGTTGAGGATACACATTGTAGGAATAGGCGGAATAGGGATGTCGGGCATTGCCCTGATACTCAACGAAAAGGGGT